>JACQZL010000071.1 GCA_016213865.1 Candidatus Rifleibacteriota bacterium | reverse complement strand
TGAGCACCGTTTCCGGCGAGGGGACGTAGTTGTAGCCCGGCTGGGCCCGGATGAAGCCGGCGCTGTCGGCGCCCAGGGTGAGCACGGTGCGGGTGCCGTTGGCGATGACCATCACCTGGTTGGTGCCGATGGCGGGATTGGGCGCCCCCCAGGCCCCGACCTGAGCGTCCTCCACGGTGAAGATGTGCTCGAACTTGTCGACCGACAGGCCTTCCGTGTGGGCGGTGGGCGACCAGATGACGCCCTGGTTCTCGGTGAAGGCCGGCGGGGGACTGCCGTCTCGCCGATCGTGGAAGCGATAGATGCGCGTCGTCGTCCCGTCCTGGTCGTCGAGCCGGAGGAACACGTCGCCCGGGTGGTTGTCGATCGCGTCGGCGGGCGCCATGCCCGGACAGCTGACCAGCAGGGCCAGCCCGAGCCAAAGGCTCGCGCGGAGGGCCCGGGGTTGGAAAACCCCGGCTCCAAGATTGGGCTGGCCAGCGCAGCCACGCAAGTCCCTCGTTCGGGCACCGGCCTTCGCGGCAGCGCGGACCAGCCCCAGCAATCCCGTCCAAGCGCGAGCAGCCAGAATTTCTCGGATCGTCATCGCTTCACCTCTCCGCCACTGTCTCGAAATGCGCCTTCAGGGCGGACACCCGGACCGCGGGGACCTTGTACCGTGTCAGCAGCTCCCGGAGGACTTCCCAGGTCACGTCTCTTCCGCCGTACAGCACCGACTGCGCGGCGGCCCGACCGAAGATGCCCTCGATGCGCGGCTTGCGAGCTTCCCAGGTGGCCAGCAGCCGCCGGGCTGCCACCGCGGGCTCCGTCTTGTCGGTCGACGGAGGCCCACTCAGGAATTCGTTGTACTCGTTCGCGCCCGGGAAGGGGCCGGGCTCCTGGGGCGGCTGCACCGTTCTCGACGCCTGGGGCATCTCGCCCGGCGAGAAGGCGTTCAGAACGAGCGACAGCTTCAGCTGGCCGGCGACGGCCGCCACCGCCTCGGCGGTTTCCCGCTGGACGCGGAGCAGGATCGCCTGGCGAGTGTTCTCGAGGAGCTGCAAGGGATCCTTGATCTCGTGCTCCAGGGCCACCACGCGGTCGTCGTAGCCGGCCATCCGGCTTCCCAGCTCCTTCTTTCGTTGCCAGAACCGTTCCTCGGCCTGCTTCCGGGCCGCCGCATCGGTCGCCGCCGCCTTGACGGCGCGGTTCAGCTCGCCCTGCAATCCCGCGAGGTCTCGGGTCAGTCCGGCCCGCTTGGAGTACAGACCTTCCAGCTCCTGTCGTACCTGGGCCAGCCGCTTGGCCCGCCGCTCGTCGAACATCTTCGTCAGATCGCCCGAGCCGGGCGGCAGAAAGTACATGACGGGCGAATTCCCGTAGGAACTGGTCAGGTACTGCATCAGCGGATGGAAGAGCATGACCCTGCGCAGGTCGAGCGTCCCGATGCGTGGGCCGGGGGCGCCGGTCGACGCCGCTTCGAGCTTGGTGCCGAAGATGGCGTCCGATTCGTCGAGGACGCTCTGCGCCCGGGCGGCGGTGAGGGGCAGCGAAAGGGCGCAGGCGAGGGCCAGCAGGGCAAGCCGCCGGGGCAGGCCGTTGCAGGCCATGAGGCGCATGACGCGATGTGTCTTGGGGAAGGACATCCTCATGGGGTTTCTTCGCGGTAGGCTAAGACTTCCGATGAAAAGGACAAACAATCCACCTACGATAAGTATAACCGGGTGATCGTCCAGTCAGAAGTGGGTATTTCCTTGGACAAGACGTTGCTGGAGCGGGTTCCCGCGTCACGGGCCCGATCGCGGGCGAACGAGAAAGGGTGACAGCCCCGGTGGGGGCTCTCACCATGACACTACCTGGCGAAAACCGGGTCGGTTGCGCCCGCGATGGCGACCGTCCGAGATTTCACCCGCGGGAAGCATGACGGAACCTGGACTCTGGCCGCTCCGGCCTCTACCGGAAAATCACCGCCGGAGCTGCGAGGGGGCAGGAGGAGGCACTCTCCCGGTTTCGGGCCGCGCCGCCGCCCCTGGGGGATCGACGATCCGGTCCCAGAGGATTGTCCGCGCGATCGTGTCGCTGGCCGTGGTCGTGAGCATCGCGCCCAGCCAGAGCAGGGTGCAGACCAGGGTCCAGATCCCATGGCGGGCAAGACCCTGGTGGATGTGCCGGAGGATCTCCTCGATCAGGATGCGCAGGAACAACGCGCCGGCACCCAGCACGAGCGCACCCGGCAGGTGATAGAGCGCGGTGAGAAGCAGCTGCTTGTGGGGAAGATCCTTCGCCCACAAGACGTCATTCAGATCGGCGAACATCACGAGAAGAACCGACGCTACCCGGCCAGCGGCCGGATAGCATCGGCTGAATCACGATTCGAGCCGCCAAGGCGTGCCCTCGGCGGCCTGGGAGTGTCTTACTTGGGAGCAGCCTCGCTGCCAGCCGCAGGGGCCGGAGCCGCGGGGGCCTCGACGGCAGCCGGAGCTGCGGGCGCTGCGGGAGCAGCCGCGGGTGCTCCGGGGGCTGCGGGTGCGGCAGGCGCTGCCGGAGCGGGGGGCAGGCGATCGTTCGCTGCCGCGTCGCTGCGGTTCCTGGCATCCTGGACGCCCGTCTGGACGTTGCTGTAGATCTCGCCTGTGCTCGACCTGATCGCGTTGATTGCGAGGATGGCGAACATCACGAAGATCACGAGCAGCGCACCGTACTCGACCAGATCTTGGCCCTTTCGATTTCGATACCTGGCCATGGGTGAAGTCCTCCTTGGGGCGCTCAACCCCGTCTCCCTGATCTTACCCGTTGGTTTTCTTCTCTGATTCTGCGCACCATCTTAGCACGGGTTAGCGTCGTGTCAACAATCAGCGCAATCAGCGTCATCCTCGTCGGTTTCGAGAGCCTCCACGTACTCGAGGCTTGTCTCGCTTCCCTGGCGGCGGATGTGCCGTCCCATCATCCTCGAGAGATCTTCCTGGTGGACAATGCTTCCAGCGATGGAACCGCCGACTGGGTCGAATCCACCTACCCTTCCGTCAGAGTCCTGAGAAACGGCGAGAACGTCGGGTTCGCTCGGGCCTGCAATCAGGCGCTGCGACTGGCCCGCGGGCGTTGCATCCTCTTTCTCAACCCCGACACGCGGCTCCCCAAGGGCGCTTGCGACGCGCTCGTCGAGCGGCTGGAACGGGAGCCGGGGATCGGCCTCGTCGGTCCACGCCTGGTGGGCGGCGGTCCACCAGGCTGGGGCCGGATGCCCACACTGTCGCGACTGCTGCGTCGCCGCCTGCTCGACGATCCCGGCGGCGAGCCCGCGGAGGGGCCGGTCGACTGGCTTCTCGGGGCCTGCATGCTGGGCCGGGCCGAGTTGCTGCGGCAACTCGGCGGGTTCGACGAAGATTATTTCCTCTACGGCGAGGATCTCGATCTCTGCGACCGGGTGGCCGCTGCCGGGTTCAGCGTGGTTTACTATCCCTCGGTAGCGGTCCCTCACCTGGGCAACGAGGTCTGGAGCGAGGCCCGGCTATCCCGCGTCTACTCGGCACTCTCGATGTTCTATCGCAAGCGCCGTGGGCTCGCGGCCTGGCTCTGCCTCAGGTCCGGTCTGTTCGCCGTCCGTGCATGGAGACGGCTCCGTAGCTGGCTGCTCCCCCGACAATCGCCATGAAGATCTTCCTTGGAAACCCGCCCTGGTACCGCGAGAACCTCTACTTCGTCCGGGCCGGCTCCCGGTGGCCCCACTTCGAGGACAAGAGCGGCACCTACATGCCGTTTCCGTTCTACATGGCCTATGCCGCAACCATGCTGACCGACGCGGGCCACACGGTCGCCGTGTGCGACGGCGTGGCCGAGGGCCTCGAGCAGGACGACTACATCCGGCGGGCCCAGGATTTCCAGCCCGACTTCGTCTTCAGCGAGACTTCGACCCCCTCGCTGGAAGAAGATCTGGGAGTCGTCAGCCGCCTGCGACAGGTCGTCCCGCGCGCCCTCTACGGCATGGCCGGCATGCACGCGCCGATGTTCCGGCCCGATTTTCTGGATCAAACCCCCACCGTCGACGTCAGCTTCGTCGGCGAGTACGAGACCACGCTCGTCGACCTGGCCAACACGATGGAGCTGGGCAGCACCGACTTCACCGCCATCCGCGGCCTGGTCTGCCGCGCGCCCGACGGCACCGCCGTGGCCACCGGACGGCGCGACGGCCTCGGCCGTTGCGACGACTACCCCTGGCCCGCGCGTCACCTGTTCCCCATGGACCGCTACCATGACGAGCCGGGCGACATCCCCCAGCCGTCGGCACAGGTCTGGGGCTCGCGAGGCTGCCCCTACCACTGCAACTTCTGCGTCTGGCCGCAGATGATGTACGGCAACAACAAGTACCGGCCCCGCTCGGCCGCCAGCATCGTCGACGAGATGGAGTTCCTCGTCAAGGACTGGGGCTTCCGTTCCATCTACTTCGACGACGATACGTTCAACATCGGCCGCGAACGCATGATGGCCATCGCCGCCGAGCTACAGCGCCGACGCCTGAAGGTCCCCTGGGCCGCCATGTGTCGGGCCGACCTGATGGACCGCGAACTGCTCGAGAACCTGAAGCGCTCGGGCCTGACCGCCGTGAAGTACGGCATCGAATCGGCCGACCAGCAGATCGTCAGCGACTGCGGCAAGGCGCTCATCATCGAGAAGGCGATCGAGAACTGCCGGATCACCCAGGAGCTGGGCATCCGGATGCACCTCACCTTCGCGTTCGGACTGCCGGGCGAGACCCGCGAGACCGCGCTCAAGACCCGGGCGCTGGCCCTCTCGCTCGATCCCCACTCGGCCCAGTTCTCCATCGCCACGCCGTTCGTCGGCAGCCGCTATCACGAAGAGCTCCTCTCCAAGGGCCACCTGCAGAGCGACAACTACGGGCGCTTCGACGGCTACCGCACCACCGAGGTTTCCACCGATTCGCTCTCCTCGAAGGAACTCGAGACGATCGTCGCCGGTATGCAGTCGGCCTGGCTCGAGCACACCGTCAAACGCGGCTATCGCGGACCGGCCATCCAGCACGAGCGCCACGGCGTGAGCGTCATCGTCCCTCACGTCGCCGGCGCCGAACTCCTCGACGAGTGCCTCGCGTCGCTCGCCGCACAGCAGCACCGGCCCGTCGAAGTGCTGGTGGTCAGCGGCGAACCGGCGGGCGAGCTGGCCGATCGCTATCCCTTCTGCCGCTGGTTGCCGCCCGCAGCCCGGCCGGGGTTCGCTGCCGCCGTCAACGCCGGCATCCGCGCGTCCCGGGGCGAGTACGTCGCGCTGCTCAACGATGACGCCACCGTGCAACCCACCTGGCTGGGCGAGCTGGTCACGGCGCTCGCGAAGACGCCCGCCGCCGGTTTCGCCGCCAGCCGCGTCCTGCGCCACGACGACCGCCGGCTGCTCGACAGCGCCGGCGACAGCGTGACGCTCTGCGGCTTTGCCTTCAGTCGAGGCAGCGGCGAGGAAGACGGCCCTCGCTTCAACGAGAAGGGCTTCCTCTTCGGCGCCAGCGCCTGCGCGGCGCTCTACCGCCATCGCATGCTCGAAGACCTCGGCTTCTTCGACGAGGATTTCGAGAGCTACCTCGAAGACGTCGATCTCTCGCTCAGGGCCAACCTATGGGGCTATCGCTGCCTTTACGTCCCCGCCGCAGTCGCCTTCCACCGGGGCGGCGTCACCTCCGGGGGCCGTCGCAACCCCGACGTGGTCCGGCGCCTGGCGCGCAACACCCTGAACCTGTTGTTGAAGGATTACCCGCGCGAAGTGCTGCGCAACCACTTCGTCAAGAGGTGCTGGGCGGGATGCGCGTCAGCCAGGGCGAGGCCTACCGCATGCTGTGGGACGGCAAGAAGGACCTGGACGAGTTCAAGTCGAGCCGCCTGCCGCGAGTCATCCGGGCGCTGGGGCTGGGGTAGAGGTATTGAGAACCTGCTGGGGACGGCGTCCCCAGGATGGATTCAAGTACCTCTTGCCGAACTCCCAGCCTCAAGCCTCGGGCAATCCCTGCAGGATGTCGCTGACGTCGAGGAAGCTCTCCTCGATGACCTTGATCTCGGTCTCGAGCTTCTCGATGTCCTTCTCGACGCCGCGCGTCACGTCGTCGGAGAGGTTGAGCGTGGCGACCTTCATGTGAAGGTTCTTCATGTTCTTGCCGATGATGTCCATCTGGACATCGTAGAGCCGGCGCATGCTCTCCATCTTCTTGTAGCTCTCGAGCATCGACTCGGAGATCTGGAGGCTCTTGGTGAGGGCGCGCTTGATGCGCTCGTCGGTCTCGCCGGTCAACTCGCGCTTGAGGCGGTCGATCTCCCCCTTGATCTCCTTGACGTTGTAGCTCTTGTAGACCGTGTCGAGCTGGTTCTTCTTGGACTTGAGGCTCGCCAGGGTGTTGCTGAGGCTCTCGATCTTGGGGGCCAGGCTCGAGGCCAGGAGGCCCTTGAGGTTGCGCTCCGAGCCGGCGATCGTGCGCAGGATGTCTTGCTGGAGCATCTCGGCCGAGCTGCGAGGGAGCGCCAGGTGGCGGTCGACCTGGGCCTTCTGCAGGTTGTAGAAGAACGCCAGCGAGATGGAACTCATCACCAGGCTGACGAAGAAGGTGCCCGGGTAGCCGGAGAGGATGGAGAAGGTGAAGAAGACCGGAGAGAGCGAGGTCATCACCCGGACGAGGCTCACGTCTTCGCGGGTGTCGGTGCCGGCCGTGGCGGTGACCCGGCGGAAATTTCCCAGGTGGCGGAGCGTGAGGTAGGACGAGTAGAGGGCCAGCAGCATCAGCGGCATGGCGACGACGTTGAGGCCGACGAGCCTCAGCATGAACGCCAGCGAGAAGTCGAGCAGCGTGAAGACGGTGCTCGTCATCCCGGCCTTGGCGCTCTCGAGGGAGCACTTGTAGCAGCTGCCGCTGCCGTCGGCCACGATGTCCCCGCAGCGCGGGCACACCTCTTTGTCTTCTATGACCAGCAGCTCCGACAAGGGATGGATCGGGGATTCGAGAGCGTGAAGCGGGCGGCAGGCTAGCCGCGCCGGTGGGGAACGGTGCCTGCAGCCTACAGTCTACAGCCTATCGCCCGCAGTCTCCACCCTCACTGCGCAGGGGCGTAGCTGCTGTGGGCCAGACGTCGCTCCTGCCCGCCGGGGTAGTACTTGACGTCGGTGGCGACGGAGGCGGTGATACCCGACGTTCCGGTAGTGAGATCGTTTCTGAGGCCGTAGCGGCGGCAGAAGACGAGGCTGCTGTTCTTGTACTCGATCGGCTGAGTGACCCAGTTGTAGCCCTCGAGAGGATCGGCCGTGGCGGGCGCGATGAGCGGTATCGCGGGCACGAAGGCAAGAGTGGGCCGAGCAGCAGAAGTGGTACCGGCCTTGGCGAAGGTGTAGGTGCAGAGGTCGGCGGACTGGCTCTTGCCGGTGTTCAGGTCGCTGATGCCGGTGTAGGTCGAGCCGAGGTTGTTGACGTCCTCGGGACAGCGGAAGATGCGGGCGTCCTGGGACTCGGTGACGACCTTGTCGTTGTTCGCGGCGTTCGTAGGCCCCCAGGGCGGCGGGACGGAGTTCATCCAGATGAGATAGTTAGCGGTTGTGGTGCCGCCCAGGTGAGTCGGGTCGATGGCCCCGGAGGCTTGGAAGCGGATGACTGAACCACTGGTCAAGGCGCCGTACCTGTTCTCTGCGAGCTGCACGGCCGACTTGATATGCTCGAGGTTCGACAGGCAGGAGGACTTGCGGGCGGTGGAGGTGAAGTCCTTGTACTTCGTCATCCCGGCGGCAGCCAAGACACCAATGATGACGACGACGATGATGAGTTCGATCGCGGTGAAGCCGCGCCTGGTGGAGAAGAGTCTGGAGTTCATCGGGCAGTCGAGACGGCCGCCGTGTGGGCCATCAGTCGCTCCTGTACGGGCAAGTAGCTGGAATCGGTGGTGGCGTTGTTGAGCACGCCGGTGCCGGCTATGCCGGAATCGCGTCGTCCCCAGCGCCGGCAGAAGACGAAGGTCGAGTTGTTCCACTCGATGCTCTGGGTCATCCAGTTGTAACCTTCGAGCGGGTCATCTGCAGCGCCACCCAGATCGAACGCGAAGCCGGAACGTGGGGTGACGACCATCTTCGCATAGGTGTAGGTCTGAGAGAGGGGCGAACTCTCAGGCTCGGGCTCCATGCCGCTCAACTTGGAGTACCGAGTGTACTGGGGACCTGAGATGCGGATATCCTCGGGGCAGCGGAAGATCTGGGTGTCCTGGGCCTTGGCCAGCACCGTGTCGTTCTGGGCGCTGGTAGTGCCGTTGAAGGTGGGCGACCAGCCCGGGGGCACCGCTCCGACCCAGGTGCGGTAATTGGTCTGAGAGGTGGCCAGGGAAGGCGCGATGTGGGCGTCGTCGATGACGCCGTTGTACCAGAACCGCATGACCGTGTTGGGGTCGAGAGCGCCTCGATCGGCCTCGACCGCCTTCACGGCGGCCAGGATCTGGTCCTGGTTGGCGAGGCAGCTCGAGCGGCGCGCGACGGTGGTGTAGTGCTGGTACTTGCCGATGCCGGTGGCGGCGAGGATGCCGATGATGGTCACCACGATGACGAGTTCGATGGCGGTGAAACCGGCTCGATCGGGTCGTCGCATGGAGGCCTCCGCGGTTGCTGGTGCTGGTTTTGGTGACATAGGTCACAACAACCCGCATGGGATGTGGGTTGCTCAGTGAGAATATAGCGCCGATGCCGTGGAATGAGCAATGATCCGCAGGCGATTTGTTGTCGCCGATCCGGCTCGAGAGGTAAGATGGAGGCGAGGCGTGAGAGGGCAGAGGCCGGACCGATGAGGACTGACCTGACGAGAACTGCAGTCATGGCCGGCAGGCGGCCGGGCCCGGCGACCGCCGTGGAGGGGGGCCGATGACGCGCTGCGTTCAGCGCCGGGGTTTCACGCTGCTGGAGTTGCTGGTGGTGGTGATGATCGTGCTGGTCATCACCGGCACCGGCGCCGTCGCGTTGACCTCGAAGGTGCCGTACATGAAGCTGAAGGGGCAGGCGTCGCGGGTGCTGGGCACGCTGCGCATCGCGCGAGAGCGGGCGCTCTCGGAGGGCAAGACCTGGAAGGTACGGTTTCACCAGGTTGTCCGGTGCGCGACAGCCACTGACCTCTTCGCGCCGGACACGATGACGACGTACGGGCAGCATCAGTTCGTGTTCTCGGCGCCGGTCGAGTGCTGGCATCGTCAGCCGGCATCAGCCACGACCCAACAGGACGTGTTGCCGTCGACGGTCTTCCCTGCGGTTCTGAGGCCGTGGCCGAATTACGATGTGGCTATCACAGGGAACGTCACCTGGGTGCCCATCATGCAAACTTACGGGATCGCTGCGACGTTCAACCCCCCCGGAACGCCCTTTCCAAGGTCTCTGGCGAGCATCAAGCTCGACACAGCGTTCGAGTTGGACCCGGATGTTCGGATAACACGCATCAATGAGCGACAGACTTTCGCCAATGCCGGTTCCTACGGAACGGTAGGCTTCGATCAACCGGTTCCGGCGAGTCCAAACGCGCTCACCGGCACGCCGCAAAGGCCGCTTGTTCGTGCGGCGGCCCCCTACTCCTGCGACTTCTACGATGACCGGATTGCGGATGTGACCTATAGTCCGGACGGAGTCTTCAAGTTCACCCCCTGTCCCGACACTCCTGCTGCTCCGTCGCTGAATCCGCAATTCTGGCCCGACATGACCATCGAGTTCGCGACTTTCGAGGCCGCTGCGTCCGCCAACTACGCGCCGCCCAACGCCATCACCATCACCATCGATCGCACCACGGGGTTTCCCCATTTCTGACCTCTCATGCCACGCACCGTAAATCGCCGCGCGTTCACCTTGCTGGAGTTGATCATCGTCGTGCTGATCTCGGGCAGCATGTCGATCGTTCTGGCCCTCTTCCTGCAGCGCGGCGTCAGCGTCTACAGTCGGGTCGAAGACGAGGCCCAACTCGTGGGGCGAGTTCGCTTCGGCCTCGACCGTCTCAGGAAGTGTGCCCGCCATTCGATCAGCGGCTTCTGCAACTGGGTTGGCACTGCTCCCGCCGCCTTCGACTATTCCGAGACGTTGTTCTTCTTGACTGACTTCGATCAGAACGGACATCGCGAGGCTCACTTCATCTGGTTTGATCGCGGAGTCACGAACAGCGTGATTCACGCCTGGAAAGAGGGGCAAGATCCCTCCTGGACGTCCGCTGGGCTCAGCACGTTGACGATGCCCCCGGACATGGGCGGAGGCAGTTTC
>JACQZL010000070.1 GCA_016213865.1 Candidatus Rifleibacteriota bacterium | reverse complement strand
GACGTGACCCGTCAGGTCCGCGACCTCCTGGTCGCGCTGGACAAGCTGGA
Source organism: Candidatus Rifleibacteriota bacterium (assembly GCA_016213865.1). The sequence goes on along the minus strand of JACQZL010000070.1, from coordinate 3,773 downwards.
GGCCAAGCTGGCTGCTTGAGCGGCTGATTCCTGACCCAGGTGCCGGCGGGCTCGCGAGGGCCCGCCGGCGTTTTTCGGCGGGGTTACAGCCGGCCGCTGCGGATGATCCCGATCGCCAGCCAGAACCCCAGGAACCCGGCCGCCAGGAACCCCCAGACGCCCATCCAGGGGTAGCCGAAGAGCGTCGGCTGGATGTTGGTCGTCATGATGAACGACGACCCCACGATGAACGCCGCGATCACGAGCGCGAACGACAGACGGTTGGAGAGCTTGTCGAGCGTCTGGGCCAACGGGTCGAGGCCCCGGTGGACGAACTCGATGGAGAAGTTGCCGTGCTGCATCTTGTGGAGCAGCCGGGCCAACTGCATCGGCGTCCGTTTCATGAAGAACGTGAAGTCGAGCAGCCCGAGGTGGGCGTCCTTCATGAGGCGCTGGGGCTTCCAGCGATCCAGCACCAGCTCCTCGACGAACGGACGCGCTTCGGCCACCAGGTCGAAGTTCGGGTCCATCGTCTTGGCCATGCTCTCGATGCTGATCAGGGCCTTGAGCATCATCGCGTAGTTGGCCGGCAGCTTGAGCTGGTACTGGACCAGGAGCTTGGTGATGCTGCGGATCAGGAGGCCCAGGTCGATTTGCTTCAACGCCACGCCGTAGTACGGGTCCAGCGTGTCCATCAGGGACATGCTGAAGCGGTCCAGGTCGATCTCCTGCGTCGGCTCCCCGATGTAGATCAGCTCGCGGGCCAGGGCGTCGTAGTCGCGCCCGATCAGCGAGATGAGCAGCCGGGAGATGTTGTCCTTCATCTTCGTGGAGAGCCTTCCGACCATCCCGAAGTCGAGGAAGCAGATCACCTCGCCGTCCTGAATCAAGATGTTGCCCGGGTGCGGATCGGCATGGAAGCACCCGTCCTTGAAGACCTGCTGGAGGACCGCCCGGGCCCCCGTCTCGGCCAGCGCGCGGCCGTTGACCGTCGTCCGGTCGATCCGGTTGCCGCGCACGCCGCGCATGAACTCCATGCAGAGGACGCGGTGCGTGCAGAAGTCGAGGTAGACCTTCGGGATCTTCACGTTGGGGACGTTCGCGAAGTTGCGGCTGAAGGTCAGGATGTTCTGGGCCTCGCGTACGTAGTCGAGCTCCCGGGTGATCGAGCGGGCGAACTCCTCGATGATGCCGACGGGGTCGAAGGTGGCCGCGTCCACGAGATCGGACGTCTCCAGGCGGTGGGCCAGGTAGTAGAGGATGTCCAGGTCCGAGCGGATGACGTCGGAGATGCCGTCACGCTGGACCTTGACGACCACCTCGGTGCCGTCGGCGAGGCGCGCCCGGTGGACCTGGCCGATCGAGGCCGCCGCGAAGGCCTCCTGCTCGAACTGGGCAAAGAGCTTCTCGGGCGGCTGGTGCAGCTCGGTCTCGATCACCGCCTTGACCCGGTCGTAGCCCATGGCCGGCACGTGGTCCTGGAGCTGGGAGAACTCCTGGATGAACTCGTCGGGGACCAGGTCGTGCCGCGTGGAGAGGATCTGGCCGAACTTGATGAACGTCGGCCCCAGGTCTTGCAGCACGTTGCGAAGGCGCAGCGGCAGCGAGCGGCGAAGCTCGACCGCCGCGGGGCCCGTGATCAGCGTCCTCAGCTTCTGGTAGATCGGCAGGCCGAGCTGCTCGGCGAAGTGCTCGAGCCCGTGTCGGACCAGCACGGCCGTGATGTCGCCGATCCGGGGGATGCTGCGGATCGACTTGAGCGTGATCATCGGACTGTCGCGGTGGGTGCGGCGAGTGTTCCGCCGAGGGTGGCCACGATGGGGGGGCGCAGCAGCTTGGAGGGCTCGGAGAAGATCTCGGCCTGCAGGTCACCGCTCAGATCGCCGCCGGGCGACACGTCGATCCGCTCCGAGGAGAGGGAGAGCTTGGCGCTGTTGGCCTTGATGTGGAGGACGTGCAATCCCTGCGCGTCCGAAAAGACCTGGGCGTCGCCGTTCGTCATGACGACCGGTCCCTCGATGGGGATGCCGATCGCCCGCAGCAACTCCGGCCAGACGAGGGTGAAGACGCTGGAGCGGATGTTGGCCGACCAGGCCACCATCGACTGCCCGTCCCGGACGGAGCGCACCCCACGCACGGCGGCCGCGACGCCTTTGAAGCGAATCTCGGGCCGCTGGTCCGTCAGGTTCAATTCCTGGGAGCGGAGCTCGGCCGAGAACCCGGTCGTGTCGCCGGTGCACCGCACCGACAGACGCCCGTTGAGACGCGTCGGCGAGAAGAAGCCGGTCACCTGGCCGAGAAGCGAGGCGGAGAGCTCGGCATTGCCGCTGACCGAAGCGAGCTCGTAGCCCAGCCCCGAAGCCCTGAGCGAGCCGTTCGCCGTCACGCTGGAATCGCCCTGGACCATGAGCGACACGGGGTTGAAGGTGATCTCGCCTGGCGAGACGGTCCCGCTGTAGGACTGGAGGAAGAGACCGTTGGCCCAAGGCCGATTCTGCAGGAAGGCCGATTGAGCCAGCAACTGGCCGGCGGGCACCCTGGCGGCCTGGACCTCAAGGCGATAGGCCCCCAGACCGGCCACCGTGCCCTTCAGCTCGATGTCTCCGCCAAAGAGGTGCATCTGCAGGACCCTCAGCGCGAGGTTGTTGTTGCGATAGTCGCACCCGATGACGACGTCTTGGCCTTCGACGGGTACGCCGCCTGCCAGCGGGGTCACGTTGACCCGAGGGAACGAGGCATCCACCATCGCCGAGAGGGGTTGGCCCGGCTCGACCTTGACCGTCACCTTGGCGACGCCATCGGGGACGTTCAGTCGATTGCGGGTCACGAAAGGATCCTGCAGACTCATGCTCTTCACCGTCAGGGCTCCGCCCACCTCGCTCGCGGGGGGCTCGATACGAGCTTCCAGGTGGCCCGACAATTGGCCGTCCGCGGTGAAGCCCATGGCCCGGGCACCTGCCAGCATCGGAATCCGCGACTGGATGGTCGAGAGCGCCAGTCCGTCGCAATGGATCCCGAGACGTGCCGCCGGCTTGGGCGTGAGCATGACCTGCCCGTCCACCGAGACGGGGATGGTTCGCAGCAACTGGCCGGAGACCGAAGGGATGACGATGACCGCCGGGTTGAGGATGATCTGGCCGCTGACGCTCGTGATCTCGGCTTGCTGGGCCGATATCTTGTCGTCAATCGTCAGCCGGCCGTCCTCGAGCAGCACCTTGTCGACGGAGGGCCCCTTGCGCGGCGTCACGGCGGCGGTGGCGAGCATCTTCCGAGGAAGTGCCGGTACGGGAGCTGCCGCGTGGCGCCCCAGAGCCCCGAGCTCGAGCAGGTTGAGCTTCCCATCGGCGGTCCGCTGCAAGTTGACTTCCGCGGAGTTGAGGGCGATCCAGACGATGCGGATCTCGCCGTCGAGGAGCCTGGTGTAGTCGAAAGAGCAGACGATCTCCTTGACCTGTACCAGGGGCCTGTCCGGCATCGAGTTGAGGGTGCACTTGAACCCCCTGAGCGCCAGGATATCGGGAGGCTCGATCAGCACTTCTTCGAGCTCCAGCTTGCCCTGGAAGCCCGGGCCCAAGGCCTGGCGAAGATGTCCGAGCACAGCCTCGGGGTTCACGAAGTGTCTCACGGCCAGCACCCCGGCGCCCGCGACGAGCCCCAACAAGATCGCGACGACGGCCAACCTCTTGATCCATTTCTTCAACCGTGGACCCATTGCGGTCCCAGTGTACTCAACCGAGCCGGCCGCCGCCAACCCCGAAAGCCCCGGGGGGGTGCGCTCGCAGAACGCGGGGAGG
>JACQZL010000069.1 GCA_016213865.1 Candidatus Rifleibacteriota bacterium | reverse complement strand
GTAGCCAGTAGCCAGTGCCAGAGGGAGCAGTTGGGCTGCGGCGGACCGGCAACAGCGCAACTGACCACGGCCGCGAGCGTAAGCGAGCGGTCCCGTGAGGCCGCCCCACGCGCGGAGCGCCGTGCCGGGGTCACGTGCGCCGTGGCGATGGGCAGCCGGCCGGAAGCCGGTGGCTGTGGGCCCGCGCCACGTGGCCGGTTACCGCCCGAGGGCTGACCCGGGTTCCGTTCACCCTGAGTAGCGGCCCCCTGGGCCGCGTATCGAAGGGCGCGGGTCAGGACCGGCAGGGACGCCGGTCCTACTGCCCTCGCGTTGCTCGGGCTGGCGTCACCTGTCCGGCTGGCGCGCGAGGCGCCTGCTTGCTGGCCGCGGGCGGCGCGACGACCCTGTCCCACAGGATGGTGCGCGCAATCGAGTCGGTCCAGGTCGTACCCCAAACTGCTGCAACCCAGAGGAGGATGCAGAGGATCGACCAGAGACGCCACACGGCCATCCCCCGGTGGATGCGCTGCAGGATCTCGTCCATGCCCATCCGGATCAGGACGGCCCCGAAGGCCAGGACCAGAGCGCCCGGGAGGTGATAGAGACACGCCAGGACCAGGGCCTTGTGAGGCATCTCCTTGGCCCAGAGAAGGTCGTCGAAATCAGCGAACATGCGTTGAAAAAGGGACCCGGCCGCTAGATGGGCGTGGGCCCTCGCGAAGAGACGAGCGTCGCCTGTCGCGCCTGCGTACCCGACGTCTCTTGGAGACAGCTCCGCAACTTCAAGAAACCGGGACGGCCTGGCGTCAGGCCATCCCGGCTGATTTCATATCGATGTCGACCAACCGAAACGAATCGTTGGTCCGTCGGAGCACTGGACTGCGTCGCTACTTCGGCTGGCCGGCGGGTGCGGGTGCCGGCTGCTCCGGAGCTGGAGCGGCAGGCGCCGGTGCTGCCGGTGCGGGCGCGGGTGTCGGCGCCGGGGCGGGGGCTGCCTCCGGGGTCCGGCTGTCGACTGCAGCGTCGGACCTCTGGCGAGCCTGGTCGACACCGGACTGCACACCGCTGTAGATCTCACCGGTGCTGGATCGGATCGCATTGATCGCCAGGATGGCGAACATCACGAAAATGACCAGCAAGGCGCCGTACTCGACCAAATCCTGCCCTTTCCTGTTGCGATACCTGGCCATCGCTACCGTCCTCCTTGGGGCCTCCGGGCCCCGGCTCCCTGAACGACTCCCCAAAAGCTTCTAGGTTTTTGTCTCAAGACATGTTAGCACGGTCTGCCGGCGTGTCAAACATCTTGCAACTTTCGGTCGTTATTGTCGGGTTTCAGAGCCGCGGTGTCCTCGGCCCCTGTCTGGCCTCGTTGGACGGAGACTCGTCTTCGAGTCGGGAGATCCTCTTGGTCGACAACGCCTCGACCGATGGCACCGCTGCATGGGTCCGCGAGGCCCATCCCGACGTGAAGCTGCTCCACAGCCCGACCAACGTCGGATTCGCCCGTGCCTGCAATCAGGCCCTGCAAGTCGCCAGCGGGCGGCACATCCTCTTCCTCAACCCCGACACCATTCTGGCTCCGGCCACCCTCGGCCGGATGCTCGAACGACTCGAGTCCGAGTCGGGCGTGGGCATCCTCAGCCCTCGCTTGCATGGAGGCGGTCCCCCTGCATGGGGACGGTTTCCCACTCCCCTGAGCCTGGCGCTCGGCCATCTGCCCGGAACCCCGCCGCCCCTCGAACCGCCGGCCGGACCGGTCGACTGGGTCCTTGGCGCCTGCATGCTCGTTCGCGGCGACCTGCTCCGTCGTCTGGGCGGCTTCGATCCCGACTATTTCCTGTATGGGGAGGACCTCGATCTCTGCGATCGCGTCCAGGCAGCCGGGTTCTCGGTCCTGTATGCTCCCGAAATCGCCGTGTACCACCGCGGAAACGATGTCTGGGACGACGCCCGCCGCGCGCGCGTGCAATCCGCTCTGCTCACGTTCTTTCGCAAGCGGCGCAGCCGAACGGCCCATCTCCTGGTAAAGTTGGGGCTGGGTGTCCTCAACACCTGGCGCCGGCTGGTCCCGTGGCCGCATACTGAGTGACCACCCACGTGGCTCCTCGAAGACAGCGATCCTCCCCTGTGGACAAGCCCTCGATTTTCAGGTCTGCACTCCTGTGTCTTCTGTCTCTCAGTCCCGGATAACAGGCCAACTGAAAGGCAGAGGACAGAAGAGTGGAAATCGGAGATTTCAAATCGAGTCGCCACGTCGTCGCCCAGTCCGCCGTTTTGACTGGGTCGAGCTGGAGTTTCTCTCATCACCGCAAGGTTGGCGTTCTACTGGCTACTGGCCACTGACTACTGACTACTGGCTACTTGGGCTACGGGCGAAGCCCGCTCTGACTTACCTGCATGAAGATCTTTCTCGGAAATCCACCCTGGTACCGCGAAAAAAACCTCTACTTCGTCCGAGCCGGCTCGCGCTGGCCGCACTTCGAGGACAAGGCCGGCACGTACATGCCGTTCCCGTTCTACATGGCCTACGCGGCCACGATGCTGACCGACGCGGGCCACACCGTCCACGTCTGCGATGGCGTCGCCGAGGGGATCGAGCAGGACGAATACGTGCGAAGGGCCCGGGAGTTCGGTCCCGAGCTGGTCTTCAGCGAAGCGTCCACGCCTTCCCTGGCCGAAGACCTGGGCATCGTCGCGCGCATGCGCGAGGTCCTTCCCGAGGCCGTCTACGGCGTGGCGGGCATGCACGCCCCGATGTTCCGGGCCGAGTTCCTCGAGCAGACCCCGGCGGTCGACGTGAGCTTCGTCGGCGAGTACGAGACCACGCTGGTCGAGTTGGCGAGGCAGATGGCCGACGGAAGCCGCGACTTCACCCAGATCCGCGGGCTGGTCTGCCGGGCCCCGGACGGCCGGATCGTCGAGACCGGCCGCCGCGAAGGCCTGGCCGACGCCGACGACTATCCGTGGCCGGCCCGCCACCTCTTCCCGATGGACCGCTACCACGACGAGCCCGGGGACATCCCGCAGCCGTCGGTCCAGATGTGGGGCTCACGCAACTGTCCCTACAAGTGCAACTTCTGCGTCTGGCCGCAGATGATGTACGGCAACAACAAGTACCGGCCACGCTCGGCCCGGGCCATCGTCGACGAGATGGAACACCTCGTGCGCGACTGGGGCTTCCAGTCCATCTACTTCGACGACGACACCTTCAACATCGGCCGCACGCGCATGCTGGAGCTGGCGGCCGAGCTGCAGCGCCGCCGCCTGAAGGTCCCGTGGGCAGCCATGTGCCGCGCCGACCTGATGGACCGCGAGCTCCTCGAGAACCTCAAGCGAGCCGGCCTCGTCGCGGTGAAGTACGGCATCGAATCGTCCGAGCAGAGCATCGTCAGCCATTGCGGCAAGGGCCTCTCGGTCGCCAAGGCGATCGAGAACGCCCGCATCACCACCGAGCTGGGCATCCGCATGCACCTGACCTTCTGCTTCGGCCTCCCGGGCGAGAACCGCGACTCGGCCCGCCGCACCAAGGAGCTGGCCCTGCAGCTCAACCCGCACTCGGCCCAGTTCAGCATCGCCACCCCCTTCGTCGGCAGCCGTTACTACGAAGAACTGAAAGCCTCGGGGCACCTCGAGAGCGAGAACTACGGCCGCTTCGACGGCTACCGCACGACCGAGGTCTCGACCGACGAGCTCTCTTCGAAAGACCTGGAGGAGATCATCGCCGACGTGCACCGCTCGTGGCTGGACCACACGGTCAAGCGGGGCTTCCAGGGACCGGCCGTCCAGACCGAGCGGCGCGGCGTGTCGGTCGTCGTACCGCACGTGCAGGGCCGCGAGATGCTGGGCGAGTGCCTCGCGTCGCTCGCCGTGCAGGACCACCGGCCCATCGAGGTCCTCGTGATCACGCGCGAGCCCGCCGGTCCCCTCGCCGAGCAGTATCCGTTCTGCCGCTGGCTCGAGACCCCGGAAAAGCCCGGGTTCGCCGCGGCGGTCAACGCCGGCATCCGGGCCTGCCGCGGGGAGTACGTCGCCCTGCTCAACGACGATGCCACCGTGCAGCCCAACTGGCTGGGAGAGCTCGTCACCGCGCTCGAGAAGACGCCTGTCGCGGGATTCGCCGCCAGCCGCATCCTGCGCGCGGACGACCGCCGCATCCTGGACAGCGCCGGAGACAGCGTGACCCCCTGCGGCTACGCCTTCAGCCGGGGCAGCGGCGAAGAGGACGGCCCTCGCTTCAACGAGAAGGGCTTCCGTTTCGGCGCCAGCGCGTGCGCCGCGCTCTATCGGCACCGGATGCTCGAGGACCTGGGGCTCTTCGACGAGGATTTCGAGAGCTACCTCGAGGACGTCGACCTTTCGCTCCGCGCCAACCTCTGGGGCTACCGCTGTCTCTACGTCCCCGGGGCTGTCGCCTTCCACAAGGGCGGCGCCACTTCCGGCGGCCGGCGCAGCTCGCAGGTCGTCCGGCGTCTGGCGCGCAACACCCTGACGCTGATGCTCAAGAGCTTCCCGCGCGAGGTGTTGAAGGCCCACGCCGTGCGGATCTCGGGCTACCTGGCCTTCATGCTCGTCTACCACACGCTCTGGACCTGGCGAGGGCCCTCCTTTGCGCGAGGCCTGCTGGAAGCGTGGCGGACCCGAGGCGATACGCTTCAAAAGCGCAAGAAGGTCCTCGGCGGCATGCGCGTCACGGCCGGAGAGGCCTATCGCATTCTCTGGGACGGCCGCAAGGACCTGGAAGAGTTCAAGCGCAGCGGGCTGCCGCGACTGTTGAGAGCGTTGCGGCTGGCGTGAAGGGCAGCGAGCAGTAGTCAGTAGTCAGTAGTCAGTAGCCAGTGATCGGTCCTCGGTCCTCGGAGATCAAGGCCGTGCCCCGCGCCGGTGCAGGCTGGCCCCGGGGATCTGCGATTTCAGATTTGCGATTTGCGATTTGGGGCGCCCGTGGCAGCACGTGGGCAATCGAAAACCAGAAATCGAAAATCGAAAATGTCTCGGGCAGTCCCGCAGCCAGTCAGCCGCGGGCACCCAACCCGACCACCCAACCCCCCCGCCACCCCGCCACCCCGCCTCACCGCTCCGGCAGGCTCTGCAGGATCTCGCTGACGTCCAGGAAGCTGTCCTCGATGACCTTGACCTCGGTCTCGAGCTTCTCGATGTCCTTCTCGACGCCGCGTCCGACGTCATCGGAGAGGTTGAGGGTGGCGATCTTCATGCGCAGGTTCTTGTAGTTCTTGACGATGATGTCCATCTGGACGTCGTAGAGCCTGCGCATGCGCTCCATCTTGGAGTAGTTCTCGAGCATCGCCTCGGAGATCTGCAGGCTCTTGGTGAGAGCGCGCTTGATCCGTTCGTCGGGCTCGGTGGCCATCTCGCGCTTGAGACGCTCGATCTCGGTCTTGATCTCCTTGACGTTGTAGCCCTGGTAGACCGAGTCGAGCTGGTTCTTCTTGGACTTGAGGTTGGTGAGCGTCTGGTTGAGGTTCTCGATCTTTGGCGTCAGGCTGGAGGTGAGCAGGCCCTTGGCGCTGCGTTCGGAGCCGGCGATGGTGCGAAGGATGTCCTGCTGCAGCATCTCGACCTGCGAGCGGGGCAACGCCAGGTGCCGGTCGTGCTGGCCCTTCTGCAAGTTGTAGAAGAAGGCCAGCGAGATGGAGCTCATGACCAGGCTGACGAAGAAGGTGCCCGGGTAGCCGGTCAGGATGGAGAAGGTGAAGAAGACCGGCGCCAGGTACGTCATGATGCGGACCAGGCCGACATCCTCGCGCGTATCCGAGCCCGAGCCGCCCGTGACCCGGCGGAAGCTGGAGAGGTGCTGCAGGGTCGAGTACGACGAGTAGAGGGCCAGCAGCATCAGCGGGTAGGCGACGACGGTGAGGCCGACGACCTTGAGCATGAAAGCCAGCGAGAAGTCGAGGAGCGTGAAGACCGTGCTGGTCATGCCGGACTTCGCGGCCTCGAGCGAGCACTTGAAGCAGTTGTTGCTGCCGTCCGTGACCACGTCCCCGCAGCGGGGGCAGACTTCTTTGTCCTCGATGACCAGCAGGTCCGGCAACTGAACTCCTCGGGCGTAACGCCAGCCCCGAACGACCCGGGCGCGGGTCTCGACGCGGCAACACCAATATAGGCTGCGGCGTCAGGGCCTGTCAACAAAGGGAACCGACCGAATCGAACTGGCGAGGAACCTCCGGTTCCAGGTATACTGCCCTCTGGAACGAGCTGAATGCTGCTAGCCTCCAGAGGCGAGGTGAAAAGACCTCGTGCGGTGAACTGAAGGATCTAGCCTGCGCACGGTGAGAGCGAGTCGAATGGACGAGAAGACCCTGCTACAGCGGATCACGGTGAATCCGGCCATCTTTGGCGGGAAGCCCATCATCCGTGGACACCGACTTGCCGTGGAGCATGTCCTGGGGATGCTTGCGGCCGGCGATAGCATCGAGACGATCCTGGAGGGGTATCCCTGGTTGGAGAGGGAGGACGTCTTGGCTTGCCTGACCTACGCGTGTCGAGTGGTCGGGCACGAACGGGTGGAACCCGAACTCGCGGGAAATCGAGCGTGAGGCTCTTGCTGGACACTTGTGTCTGGGGCGGCACAGCCATGTGGCTCCGGACGGCCGGTCATGACGTGGTGTGGGCCGGCGACTGGCAGGAAGATCCGGGAGACGAGGCGATTCTCGCCAGGGCTCGGGCGCAGAGACGGATTCTGGTGACGCTCGACAAGGACTTCGGTGAGATGGCGGTGGTCCGGGGCCTCCCGCACTTCGGTATCGTCCGGCTGGTTGGCTTGGCCTCGCGGGATCAAGGCCGGAATTGCTTGACAGCCCTTGAGGCGTATGAGAAAGCCCTGCAAGAGGGCGCCATTGTTACCGTCGAACGGGGCCGAACCCGACTTCGACCCGGCGCTAGAGCGGACGAGTAGCTATCGCACTGGTCGTGTCGCTGTCTCAGTTCGTCGGCGCGAAGCTCGAGTGGGCGAGGCGGCGCTCCTGGAAGCCGGGGTAGTACCAGACGTCGTTGGCCACGCCGTTCAGGATGGTGGCCGGGCCGCCCGTGACGTCGCGATCTCGCAGGCCGTAACGCCGGCAGTAGCAGATGACGCTGTTCTGGTACTCGACGGCCTGGCGGAGCCAGTTGTAGCCCTCGAGGGGATCGGCGCTCGTCCCGGGGATGGCCGGGCCGAAGACGGCGTTCGGTCGCGCGGTCGAGACAGCCTTGGCGAGGCCGTAGACGCACGGGTCGGTCGATTCGTAGGACCCCGCGAAGCGTCTCAAGCCGGCGGTCTCGCTGAGCAATGCGGAGATGTTCGTGTACGCGGGCTTGTCCAGGCTCTTGATGTCCTCCGGGCAGCGGAAGAGCCGCGAATCCTGGGCTTTCCGCGGGAAGATGTCGTTCTGGGAATCGGCTCCGGAGTTGTTCGTGACGTTCCATCCCGGCGGAACCGTGCCGACGAAGACGGTGTAGCTCCCCGCGGCCGAGGGGGAAGCGGGCGAGCGATTGAAATCGAGTGTGCCGTCCGAGTGGAGGCGCAGGACGGTGTTGTTGGGCAGAGCCCCCGAGTCGTTCTCGATCAACTTCATGGCCGAGACGAGCTGGGCCTGGTTGGAGAGACAGGAGTTCTTGCGGGCCGTCACCGAGATGTCCTTGTACTTCGTCATCCCGGCCGCGGCCAGGATCCCGATGACAATGACGACGATGAGCAGTTCGATGGCTGAGAAACCGCGGCGATTCTGATGTGTCATGGATGCTCCTGTCGGGTAGGGGGAAGGCAGGATAGCAGAGGAGGGAAGGAGGCTGCCCCGCGAGGCGCGAAACTGCCGGAGCCTCGCGCGGAAGCGCGCGGTCGTCCCGCACCGGTGCCCCGTGAAACGCGAAACCGCCTCATACCCCTCACGGGTTGACCGATATGGCCGAGGTGTGGGAGAGGACGCGCTCGCCGCCCGGGAGGAACTTCGAATCGCCGTCTCGGGTGTTGAGGACCACCAAGCTTGGCGACGTGATTCCCATGACGTTCGTATCGCGAAGTCCCCAACGGCGGCAGAACGCGAAGGCGGAGTTGTTCCACTCGATCCCCTGGGACATCCAGTTGTATCCCTCGAGCGGATCGTTGGTGAGGGAGCCGATGCCCCCGGTCGTGGAGCGCGGGGCCACGACCAGCTTGGCGTACGTGTAGGTCTGGGGAGCGGCCGGCGAAGCCCGCGTCTGCCCGGTCGCGTCGGAAGGGTTACTGGTGGTGTCGTACGGGTCCATGTAGCGCGCATCTTCGGGGCACTTGAAAATACCAGGGCCTTGGGCGCGCGAGAGGACCGACGCGTTCGAGGCATTGGCCGCGCCGTTGAACGTCTGTTGCCAGATGGGGGGAACGAAGCCGACCCAGACGCGGTAGTTGGTTCGTGACGTATCGGCGGTGGGGGTCAGGTGGCCGTCGTCGATGACGCCGTTGTACCAGAACCGGATCGCGGTGTTGGCGTCGAGGGGAGCGAGGTCGGACTCGGTGGCGCGGACGGCGGCGGCGATCTGATCTTGATTGCCCAGGCACGTCGACTTGCGCGCGATGGAGCTGTAGCGCTGGTACTTGCCGATCCCCGTGGCGGCCAGGATGCCAATGATGGTCACCACGATCACCAGTTCGATCGCGGTGAAGCCCAGTCGTTGGCGCAGCTTCATGTTGGTGCGTCGGCCCCGGACCGCCTCGGATCGACCGGCCGTGCCGATCCGAGGTGTTGGCCCGTGGTGGCCTCATGATCGAATATAGCCTGGTTCCTTTGGGTCCGCAACGGTCGGGCATCATTCTGTGGCGAAATTCGCGGGGCGTGGGTAGACTTGATCTGAGGTGTACGCGGCCGACAGGAGGACCGGGCGAAGTGTGCCGTCCCTGCTGAGGTATCGAACAGCGGGAACGGCCAGCGGAAGCCATGGGATGAAGGGCTGCATGGCTGCGGGGCTGCGGGGCTGCACGGCTGCGGGGAAGTCTTGGCTGGGCGCTTCAACCCAGAGACACGGAGACACGGAGACACGGAGGGGAGGAAAGGAGACTGACGGTTGGAGACGTGAGGCTGCGGGGCCGCAGGGCTGCGGGGCTGCAGGAGTGCGAGCCGCGAGCCCCAAGCCCCAAGCCGCGAGCCAAGGGCCGAGGGCCGAGCGCCGCGGCTTCACCTTGCTGGAACTGCTGGTCGTCATCATCATCATGACGGTCATCACGGGAACGGGCGCCATCTCGCTGACCTCGAAGACCGCCAGCATCAAGCTGAAGGGTCAGGCGTCGCTGGTGCTGAAGACGCTGCGGACGGCGCGGGAACGGGCTTTGGCCGAGGGGAAGACCTGGAAGGTGCGGTTCCATCAAACCCGCGCATGCAGCACGGTCGACGACCTGTTCTGGCGGGACGGGATCGCGCGGCCCGGGATCAGTCCGGTCGACGACTACGGCAACCACCAGTTCGTGTTTTCCGCGCCGGTGGAGGCGTGGTACTTGCAGGGGGGAACGAGCCCCTACGACGTCAGTCCGACGACGGTCTTTCCCAGCGTCCTGAAGGACATGCCCAACTACGATGGCGGCCTCCCGGCGAACCGCAACTGGATGCCGCTGATGAACTTGAAGGACCTGTCCACCAGTCCTCCGGGTGATCTCTTGCCCACGTCGCTGGCCAGCATCCGGCTGTCCGGAATCCAGGAAATCGACCCCGATGTCCGGATTGTGCGCATCAACGGGCCTACGCATCCGACCTTTACGCAAGGCTCGCCTCCTCGGTATGCCCAACAGAACTTCACCGAACCGCTCCCGACGAACCCGACCACGCTGGATTCGAACACGCGGCGCCCACTGGTTCGCACGGCCAATCCACCCTCGTACCTCTTCTTCGACGACCGGATTGCAGACGTGACGTACAGCCCAGACGGGGTCTTCAAGTTCCAGCCCTGCCCCGACACGCCGATCGGGAATCCGACCACCTTCCCCGACATGACGATCACCTTTGCGACCTATGCCGGAGCCACGGGGGTCGCCGCAGCCTCCGAGCAACTGACCATCACCATCGATCGGACCACGGGGTACCCGCACTTCTGAGGACCGACATGACGCTCCGCGCCCGAAGTGCCTTCACGCTGCTCGAGCTGCTGGTCGTCGTCGTCGTGTCGGCCGGGATGGCGATCGTGATAGCGATCTTCCTCCAGAAGGGCATCAGTTCGTACACCTTGGTCGACGACGAAGCTGAGTTGACGGGGCGCGTCAAGTTCATGATGCAGCGGTTGCGAAAGTGTGCGAGGCATTCGATTTCCGGTTTCTGCAACTTCCGGAACCCGCCGACGCCCACTGCTTTCGCTGCGACCGAAACACTCTTCTTCTTGACCGATTTCGACCAGAATGGTAGGCGCGAAGCTCATTTCGTCTGGTTCGATCGAAAGGACGCGACCCGCAATCCGCGGGGCACCGGTCAACTTGTCCACTGCTGGAAGGAACGCGTCGATGCACTGACGTGGGGATCGTTCGACGGAATGGAGATGCCGCCGGACATGAGTGATTCAGTCAGCCCCACCTTCTTGAACTTGTTGGATCATCTGCAGACGAAGACCAATTTCACTCTGCCCATGGCAGGTACCTCGACTGCTCAGCGCGGGTGGGAGGTACTTCTCGATTCCAACTCGTCTGCGCTTCCTACCACCGTGAGCACCTGGACGGCGCCACCGGGATGGGGCAACAATCCACCCTTCGGTATGGCCTTTCTCGTCGATAACACCGTGACCCTCACCGCCGGCAATCCTCCCACTTGGGGGTATCCCCTGGCCACGACCGCGGGCAGCCTGCTCAACTTGCTGTCTGTTGTCGGGCCGCCCAACTATCAGCGGCCACCTGGTGCTCTGGGCTCGCCGACGTGTCTCGTTTATGCTCGCCTCTTCGTGGACCGGAACGCAAACCGAATGTGCGAGCCCGAGGAAGCGGCGATCACGCTGATGACCACAATCAACATGCTCCTCATCCCCAGTGCCGGTACAGCCACGCCCTAAAGGGGGGGGCCCGACTCATGTCACGGCGTTCTTCTCCAGGTTTCAGACAGGGCACTATCCTCGTCTTCTTCGTTGCTGCGATGACGATCGTCAGTGTCCTGCTGGTCACGCTTGTGAAGTCCCAGAGCGACCAGGACACTACCGTCACGGCAGAAGAACTCCGCGTGATGGCGGATGCGTTGTCGCTTTCCGGCATCGAGCTCATGATGACGTGTGTTCAGACTGAGAGCACCGATCTCGGCTTGACCTTTCTGAAAAGTCGCGAACGCAGCCTCCCCCCCACCGCACCCTACAGCCTCTCTGGCATGTTTGGCTTCACGACGGGTACGCCGAGAGCGCTCATGTACACGCCTCCGCTCGAGTACCCGCCGCTTCGCAGCATTGCGCTGAGATATGCCCCGACGGATCGACCAGGAATCACTTACGAGAGTGACCTCCGGCTCTTCAGGAATCCGACGGCGGTCACTCAGACTCTGTCGGTCGGGACGTTCGTCTCACTGGCCGGTACGACTGCCGCTGGCAACAACGGTCCTGCCATCTTGCCGCGACCCGATTGTCGGCCGCGGAACCCGGACAACTCCAACTATCCAACTGGCTCAGGCACCGTCAATGGAGCGGGTGCCGGCCTTCGGATCGACGCCTTCGGAAACGACGACCTCGGCTGGATCGGGCCTGTCAACTTGTCGCCAACCTGTCTGCCCAACACGGCGATGATCACCGGTGTCCCGGGCAGCCAGAAGCTGCCCCCGCCGTCCTTCATCGTTGCAAGGGATCTCCCTGATGTCGGGTCCCCCGTCTATCGCTGTTTCATCTACTGCTGGGCTCTGCGCAGTGGCATGAACCCTCCAGGGTACTACTGGATGAGCAGTGGGCGTATTCGAGAAGTCCTCGGCACGGGCCCCTCGGAGGCCTTGAGAACTGAATTGGTCGTCGGTTCTACTCAGATACGTTGAGGAGTGAGCGAGCAGGCTGCCTGCCTACTGGCAATCTGGGAATCGGTCGCCCCAGGGGTAAATGCTGTCGTACAGGACCGACAGAGAGTTGTCGCCGCGCGAGCCCCAGACGCCCAGGGGAAGCGATACCTGAAGTGCAGGGTGCGTGTCCAGAGTTGCCAGCGTGGCATAGCTCGGATTGGTTGGCATGAAGAGCAGGCGCCGGAGGTTGGAGTCGACTGGATGATTCGACACGTAGAGCGGAACCGAAATGACGTCGTTTGTCGCATCGGGACCGTACCACACGTTGACCGTACCTCGGAGTACTCGCGACGGCTCAGACGTCGGGCGCCCATCGCTGTAGAGGACGTAGTTCCGGCGAAACTGCGACCACGGCTTGATGGTCATCGGATTCGTGGGTAAGAGCCCTATATCACCAATGAATGGATTGAAGGGATCGTCGCTTGCTGCAGCAAAGGCGGCTACCGTCACCTGGATCGGCTGATTGCTGGAAACAGGTGGCGCCGGTGAGTAGCTGTAGGGCGTAGGTGGGGAAGGGAGGCCCGGGGCTCTGACCTTGTCTCGCCAATGCCTGTACCCCCCGTTGATCAGCAGTTCCACGCCCTCCTCGGCGTAGATCACTGCCAGCTCCCGAGCCGTGTTCTTGCGCCGCTGCTCCGTCTGCCGCGAAAGCGACACCGTCAAGGACGGCACGATCAGCCCCACCAGGATCACCGTCACCAGGATCTCCAGCAGCGTCATCCCGCGCGGGGATTCGGCTCGGGCCCGCTCGCTTACGCTCGCCGCTGGGATCGACTTTCTCCGTGTCTCTGGGTCTCTGGGTCTCTGTGTTGAAACGCCCAACCGACACTGCCCCAAACACCCGCCGCCTCGCAGCCCCAGACCCTCACGCTCTCCTTGGCCCATCCGCACCATCGTCACCACCTCTCCAGTCGCTGCATCTCGTAGCGCGCCAGCTCGAAGCGCGGGTTGATCGACAGCACGCGCGCAAGCGCCGTGCGGGCCTTCCCGAATTCTCCTGTCCGGATGTACACCTTTGCCAGATTGTAGTACACGGCGGGGTTGTTCGGGTCCATCCGGACCGCGTCCAGATAGGCCGCTTCGGCCTCCGCGTACGCCTTCATCGCCACGAAGTTCCGTCCCCGCAAGAAGTGCGCCTCCCCGTCCGCGGGCCGCAGCGCCACTGCCTTCTCCAGGTAGGGCTCCGCTTCCCGCGACCGGCCCGTCATGTGCAGTCCGGCCCCGGTCATCTTGGCGCTGTCCGCCTCCAGTGAGTCCAGAGGCAACCACATCAAGTATACCGCCATCGCGACCAACAACGGCCTTCGAAGAACGACTCCGCCGGCCTCCCGAGTGACCGGCTGGCGCGACGCGGCCATCCCCACCAGGTACCACAGGAGCATCCCCGAGGTCGCAAACCGGGCGTCCAGCCCGATCGCCGCGTTGACCAGCAGCGCAGCCAGCATCCCCAGGTGGACCCGTCGCAAGCGCAACTCCTCTTCCGCGGTACCGTCCTCTCGAGCCAGCAGCGCTTTCACCGCGAGGACCACCACGCCGAGCCAGAGCGCGAGACCCACGAGGCCGCTCTCGGCGGCCACGTGCAGCAGCTCCGAGTGGGCGTGCTGGGCGCGCATGTTCTCGGCTGCGAAGATCTCCTGCAAGAAGGGCGGCGAGTACGGCACGAAACACCGGGAGAACCCCCCGGGGCCGACTCCCAGCCACGGGTTGTCCCGGATCAGCTCGACCGTCCCGGTCCAGATGGCGATCCGCTCCTGGTTCGAGCGGCTGCTGGTCGCGGCGATCCGGCTCAGGTCCAGGTTGGTCGGCGGGCGCAGGTAGAGCAGCAACCCCAGCGTCACCAGTCCAACCACGACGAACGGCAAGAGGGAGCGCGAGGCCGCGACCAGCCCGCGGTCCAGCACGACCAGGACGAAGCCCCCGGCGGCGGCACCCAACCAGCCCGATCGCGAGAGCGACAGCATCAGCCCCGTCACGACGAGCGCCAGGGCCGCGAGGGCCAGCGCCTTCTCGCCTCTCGAACGCCCCCTCAGCGCCCGGTCCAGCGCCAGCACGGTCGAGGCCGCCAGGTAGGCGCCGAGGAACGTGGGCTGCATGAAGGTGCCGGTGGCCCGCGTCTCCCACGGGACGCCGAAGCGCACCGTGTAGTGCCCC
Source organism: Candidatus Rifleibacteriota bacterium (assembly GCA_016213865.1). The sequence continues at coordinate 7,312 of JACQZL010000069.1, read as the reverse complement.
ACGACCTGGAGGATCGCGACGCCCGACGCGGCGACGGCCGCCCCGAGCCAGCAGGTCCCCAGCCACTGGAACCGCCTGGCATCGAGCTCCATCGACCGTACCATGAGGTAGAAAAGGAGCTGATAGGCCTGCGCCTGCAACTGCTCGGCCCCGGACGGGGGGACGCCCGCGGCGACGAAGCTGACGAAGCAGACGGAAAAGTACGCCATCGCCGCGGCATCGAGCCGGCGCAGAAAGCCCAGGTCCCCTGCGTGGCGCCAGGCCAGGACCGCCAGGAGCAGCGCGGTCCCCTCCTGGAACGTCGTCCACTTGGCCGTCTCGATGCTGTACGTCCGGCCAGACAGCACCAGCGGGACGAGCGTCACCACCAGCGTCAGCAGCGCCAGCGGCAAGTCCAGCGTCCGGGCGGCCGCCGGAGTCGGCTCCTTCGCGGCAGTCACGGTGCCAGGAGGCCTTGGGCTGGGGGCATCACGGCTCGAGGTTTCAACACAGAGGCACAGAGACACAGAGGCACAGAGGGTTTTTCAAACGGCGATTCGGGTGACTCCATTCCGAATGAAAGGGGCTGGTCAGGCGGCGAGCTTGCGAAGCCTGATCTCGATGATCTCGCGAGCTCGTTGGACCTCGGAATTCGGCCAGACCCGTTCGTGGCAGCGCTCGCACTCCCAGGGAATCAGTCCATCGACGCGGACCTTGGAACCTCCGATCTGGTAGGTCCTGGATGCCACGACAGGGAAAAGGCGGCCACGGCCGCACTCTGGGCAAGTGCCTTTAGGTGTCGGCTTTCGGCTCCTTCGCGGCAGTCACGGTGCCAGGAGGCCTTGGGCTGGGGGCATCACGGCTCGAGGTTTCAACACAGAGGCACAGAGACACAGAGGCACAGAGGGTTTTTCAAACGGCGATTCGCGTGATTCCATCCTTGATGAGGGGTGTATTGAAGTTGAGGAGCAGGCCCAGTCGATAGCCTGAGAGCTTGAGATAGGTCTTGAGCTGAGCTTTGTGGACTGGAAGCACGGTCTCAACGGTCTTGACTTCGACGATAATCTGGCGTTCGACGACCACGTCCAACCGGTAGGCGACATCGAATCTGAGCGAGTCGTACACCAACTCAAGGGGAACCTGGCGTTCGACCTGGAGGCCCTTCTTCTGTAGTTCGTACTCGAGGCAGACCTCATACACATTCTCCAGCAGCCCCGGTCCCATCCGCGCATGCACTCTGTACGCAGCGTCGACGATCTGGCCACTAAGGACGTTCAGACTCTCTGGGACTGTCGTTCCCCTGGACGCCATCTCTTTTCCTCTTCTTCTCTGTGCCTCTGGGTCTCCGTGTCTCTGTGTTGCTCCCGTTCTTCTGTACCATCCCTCACTTGAATCTGAACGCGATCAGCTCCGCCGCCGTCGGCTGGGAGGTGGGCCCCGCGGGTAGCTCGCCGGGTTCGCCCTGGTCCAGGAGCGAGTTGTTGCGCGGGCCGCCGACTTCCTCCACGGCCGTCACGACCTGCACCTGCTCGGCGTCGCTGAAGCCCTCGGGGAAGGCGTCCTTCTCGTCGGGCAACAGGCGCGAGCGGGTGGAGGCCTCGCTGCCCAGCTCCTCGAAGAGGTGGCCCAGGCGCGCCCTCTGGTCGACGGCCAGGGCCATCAGCTTCTTGTGGGTGCGCAGGTTCATCCCCAGGTTGTCGCAGCACTTGAGGCAGTTGATCGGCCCGAAGTAGGGGTGGTCCTTCGACACGGTCAGGGCCATCTGGCGGAAGTGCTGCACCCGGGCGGAGTTCCAGAGCTCGGCGAAGCCTCCGGGCGTGCGGTGCAGGTTGCCCAGCGGCTTGCCGTAGCCCTTGCAGCACGGGATGACGAAGCCGTCGGTCGTGACGCGCGAGTAGGTCCAGCCGATGTAGCAGGGCATCGTGTTGACGAAGCCCGACTCGTACTGGCCCTTCTCGACCTCGCCCTGGAGCCTGCGCGCAAAGGAGCCGAAGCCGAGGAAGCTGAGGAACTCGCGCTTGACCGAGTAGGACGGCTTGTGGATGGAGCACTTGTCGTGCAGCGGGCATTTCTTGCAGCGCTCCTCGTCGAAGAGGAAGACGTAGCCCGTCGCGCTCTCGGGGTCGGAGTAGACGTGGGCGCTGTCGAGGCCGGCGGGGCAGGTGGCCCGGGTGTGGCGGTGTTCGATGTGGAAGGTGAAACCCTCGTAGGCCGATTCCTTCATCAGGCGGCTGGGGAACTCGGCCGCCTCGCGGGCGTGCTGGACGTTGGCGAGGACCTCCAGGTGCTCGATCCCGAGCATGTTGACGTAGTCGCCGCGCTCGGAGAGGCGCTGGAAGGCAGCCAGCACCTCTTCGCTCTGCTCGTGCGTGAGGCGCAGGCAGTCGGTGTAGCCCTCGATGGTATCGACGGGCGTGAACTCGCAGTACTGGGCGCCGGTGCGCAGCGCGAAGTCGATGATGTTCTCGAGGTCGTCGTAGTTGAGGTTCGAGATGACGTTGTAGAGCTTGACCCGCGGGAGCACCTGGGCGCCCTTCAGGCCCTGCAACAGCACCAGCAGCCGCTCCAGGCGCAGGAAGGCCTCGCCGTCGGTGCCCGGGTGGGTCTTCTCGAAGGCCTCGACCGAGCCGGCCCAGATGCTGCACGTCAGGTCGTCGACTCCCAGGCTGACCAGGTCCTTGACGCCCTGCTCGGTCAGCAACGTGAAGTTGGTGATGATCGCCAGCTCGAGCCCCTTCGACTTGACGTGGCGGATGATCTCCCAGATGTGGGGGTGCATGAACGGCTCGCCCGAGCCGGCGAGCTGGATGCGCCGGGTCCCCAGCCGCGCCGCGTCGTCGACCAGCGAGCGGATCGTCTCGAGCGGCAAGTAGTACTGCTTGAAGGCGCCGGCAAAGCGACGCTCGCCCATAAGGTGGCTGTGGCACCAGCAGCCCGCGCACGACACGTTGCAGTCGTTGGTCAGGCCGATCTCGAGGATGTCGGGCCCCTTGAGCGCCCGGCGGCCGTCCATGATGCCCAGGACCTCCAGGTCCGATGGGCTGTCGATCGCGGGTGCGCCCGCGGGCAGCAGCGGCTCGGGGACTCGCACGGGGCCGCCCGCCAGCGTCGGCGCCGCGGCCGGCTTCTCGACGTCGAAGCTGCCCAGGTGAGCGATCTGGACCTTGAGGAGGTCGATCGCCTGCTGGTAGCTGAGGCTCCCCTTGATGATCTGCACCGCCAGCTCGTCCTGCTTGCCCTCGGTCAGGTTGGTCTCGAGGACGGGGATGGTCTTCTCCTTGGCCAGCGCCAGCATGCGGCGGATGCGGTCCCGGCGGACGTCGAGCGTGTTGCGCCCGTCCTTCGTCCTCCACAGGTAGTGGTAGTGGACCGGCGGGAGGACGACGTTGAACTGCTCGGCGTGCGTGTGCAGCGGGGTATCGGTGATGATGTTGAGGGCGTTGATCGACTTGATGCGCGTGATGTGCGAGGCGTTCTCGGCCACGAAATCGTGCGTCAGCAGGAAGTCCTCTTCTTCCTCGCCGGGATAGCCGACGATGAGGAAGACGCTGGTCTCGATGCCCGCCTCGAAGCAGTCCCGCATGACGCGGACCGCGTCGGCCCGTGAGAACGAGCTGCCCTTGCCCATCAGCCGGATGACCTGGTCGCTGCCGCTCTCCAGGCCCAGCTTGAAGTCGTAGCAGCCGGCCGCCTTCAGCTTGTCGAAGAGGCGGCGCGTCATCTGCGGCCGCGGCAGACCCTGACACATCCAGCGGACGTCCAGCTTGGCCTCGAGGATGCGGTCGGCCACCTCCTCGAGCGCCTCGATGTCGCCGTTGATGAGCTGGTCGGAGATCTCGAACTCGCGGATGCCGTTGACGCGGGACTGGTAGGTCAGCTCCTCGACGATGTGCTCGGGCGAGCGGTTGCGCCATTTGCCCGTGATCGCGACGCCCTTGCAGTAGGCGCAGCGATTGACGCACCCGCGGCTCCACTCGAGGATCAGCTTTTGCGAGGGGTAGAGCGAGAGGTCGAAGTCCTTGTAGTCGGGGAACGGGACCGAATCGAGCGGGTCGATCGACCCCCGGAACGTCTCGCGCGCGTGGACGCCGTCGGGATAGGTCACGACGCCCGGGACGTCGCCGAGGGGACGGCCCTCCTTGACCGCTTCGATGAGGTCGACCAGGGTCGCTTCGCCCTCGCCGATCACGTAGGCGTCGACCAGCTCGCCCACCTGGTCGACGAAGATGCGGCGGTAGTCCGGGGTGAAGACCGCCGGCCCACCCAGGACGATGTGCTTCGTCTGATCGCGCACCTTGATGCGGCGGATCAGCTCGATCGTCATCCGCTCCTTGGGGTCGACGACCGAGAGGCCGACGATCTTGGCCGGAGAGCCTGCGAGCTCGTCGGCCCACTTCTCGAGGTCGTCGAGGTAGTAGCTCTTGAGGAGCGGGAAGGTGTCGCCGCTGGACCAGTAGTTCTTGTTCTCGACGTGCCAGAGCATCTTCATGTCCTCCGGCGAGTCGAGATAGAGCTGCGTGTTGTAGTCGTGGACCGAGGCGCGGTAGCCGCGCTCCCTGAGGTAGCTGGACAGATAGGCCAGGGCCACGGGCGGATCGGTGTATCCCCAGACGGGGCAGGTGGCCAGCACCACGTCGTCGGGCCGGCCGTGCCGCTTGTTCATCCGCGCGCGGACTTTGTCTTCCTGCTCGAGGAGCGTGCCGGGGTAGCCGAAGCAGCGCTCGCGCGAGGGGAGCCGGACCTTCTTCTCCTCGAGCATCAGGTAGAGCTCCTTGGCGCGCTTGCGCCGGAACTCGCGGTTGAGGAAGCCGTTGTCGTGCCAGTCCCTGGGCAGGTCGGGGCCGACGCGGCCCAGGTTGAACCGCTCGGGGTCGCGCTCGAGCTCGCAGCCCGGCAGGAGCAGCAGGTCCGTGAACGTCTCGACCTCGTCGAGCTGCCCGGCGTTCTCCCAGAGGAAGCGGGCCAGCAGGTCGAACTGGCCGTCGGGATCGACCGGCAGCCCCACCACCAGGGTGTCGACCGCGGTCTTGATGCTGGCCCAGTGGCTGTGACGCAGCGCCGTCGCCAGGTGGGGCTCGAGGCAGTACCCCTCGGGGGACGTCTTCAGGCAAAAGCGCAGGCGGCGGCATCCTCCGGCCCAGAGCAGCCGGTAGTGCTCGCGGCTCTCGCCGGCGGCAGGCAGGTACCGCGCTTCCCAGGTGACCGGGAGGCCCGTGTCCCGGATCAGCGTGGCCAGCCGCGTGAGCTGCTCGGGCTGGCTGTTGGCCATCGTCTGGCCCAGGAAGAAGTCGGTGACGCCCTTCTCGCGGTGCAGGCGGGCCAGGTCGAGGTAGACCTCGTCGGCCGTGCGGGCCCTCAGGAGCAGGCTGTGCGGAGCGCGCGGGCAGTGGGAGCAGCGCTCGGAGCAGCCGCGTCCCATCAGGACTTCGGCGCGGGCGGCCGGATAGCCACCGAACCAGTACGGCGCGAGGTCGCCCAACGCCAGGCCGGCCAGACTCTGGATGGGCACCGCGGGCACAAAACAGCCATCGCCCGGACCGGCCACGCCGGCGGGGTCCTGTTCCCCGCGCGCCAGGGCCAGGAGCGGCCTCTCGGGATCGCCCGGGATGTACCCCGTGGGGACCGCCGGCCCCTGGCCCGCCGTCCGCGCCAGCTCGCGGGAGACGCCCGTACCGAACCAGTAGATCGGCGCCTGGAAGCCCGCGTTGCGCAGCCTGCACGTCAGGTCCCCGGCGAACGAGAGCGCCGCCGGCGTCACGTGCAGGGCCAGCAGGGTGGGCGCCAGCGTCCGGAGCTCCTCGACGATGGCGGGGACGCGTGCCGCCCAGGCGCGGGCCACCGCCGGGTGGTCCTGCACGACGCTGTAGCCTGCGTCGGTGTGCTCGGACCAGGTGCGGCGCGCCTCGTCGGGGGCGTCCAGGTAAACGGCCAGGTTATAGTCGTGGGCCCAGGCGGCGAGCCCGTGCGCGAGCAGCCACGACGAGAGGTGGAGCAGCTCGGCCGTCGGGCCTCGCGGATCCGCCGGCGGAAGGCCGGCCAGCAGCACGCCCGGGCTGTCGGGAGCGAGCGCCAGCAACTGGTGGGGCGCGCGCGCCTCGCACGGCATGCCGGCAAAAGGGCACGGGGGGACCGGACGCTCCGCGGGCGCCTTCAGCTTCTCGGCCGAGCGCGCGGTCCTGGGGGCTCGGATTCGCTTCGAGGCAGCCACGAGCCCGCGTCTGAGGGGGGGCTGCGTGGTGGGCCGCTCGCCGGCGGTGGCGGCTGCGTTCTCGTTGCCGGTCGCGTCCTGCGTGGGGGACCGCTCGCTGACGCTCGCGGCTGCGATCAGATCGGCTCCGCAGGTCAGGCCGAGCGGCGCGGGCTGCACGGCCGGCGCCCCCCCTCCCAACCCTTCCTCTCCGGCAGAGGGCAGGGACGCAGGCTCCACTGCCCTCACGTTTCGCGCCGGCTGGGCTGCCTCGCAAGCCAGGCAGATGAACCCGGGGCGGGGCGCGGCCTCACCGTAGGCCTCCCTGAGGAACTGGCGACGCACGGGGCCGTTCCAGACCTCCTCGATCGTCGACTCGCGGAGGTTCCCGAACTTGAGCTGGCGCCGCCAGTCGTTGCAGCACGCGATGACGTCGCCGTTGTAGAGGACGTGCAGCATCTCCATCGCCCAGATGGAGTTGCAGCCGAGGATGGCGTCGAACTTCACCGGGGGCAGCCACCGCACGTTGCCCGCACGCGTCATCGGCTCCTCGAAGTACGAGACCCGCTCGAGGCCCAGGTCACGCCAGAAGCGGACGGCGTCGCGGGCCTCCTCGTGGTCCAGGTACCGCTTGTCGCGGATGATCTTCACCTCGACGTAATCCGAGCCCTTCTGTTCGATCGCCTTCCTGCAGAACTCTTCGATGATGCGGCGGATGCCCCGCTCGCCCTCGAAGTGCTTCAGGCCCATCAGGTGCTGGTAGGTCTCTTCCCGCAGCGCGTGGATGGAGAGGCCGATCCAGTCGAGCTTCGATCCGAGGAGCTTCTCGCCCACGCGACCCAGGAGGATGCCGTTGGAGAGCAGATGGACGGTGGCGCCCGGGTTTCGGGACTTGGCGTAGTCAATCCGCTCGGGCAACTTCGGGTCCAGGAGCGGCTCGTTCATCAGATACATCAGGATGCGGAGCATCTGGCCATTTGCGGCCAGCTCGTCCACGATCTTGGTGAAGAGCTCGTCGTCCATCTCCCCCTGGCTGACCTCGGTCTTGATCTGCGGGTGCGGGCAGAACGTACACGCGGCATTGCACGCCGTGGTCGTCTGGATCATCACGTTCCGGGGGAAGGTCGCGTCGGGGATCATGGAGAC
>JACQZL010000068.1:1635-7386 GCA_016213865.1 Candidatus Rifleibacteriota bacterium | reverse complement strand
GAACGCTCTCGTTCGGGTCCAGGACACGGGACGCCTTCACCGAGGAGGACCTGGGCCTCATCCAGGCCGTCGCCGACCAGGTGGCCATCGCGATGCAGCGGCTCGGCCTCATGCGCTCGTTGGAACAACGGGCCTCCGAGGCGCAGTCGGCCAACGTCGCCAAGAGCCAGTTCCTGGCCAGCATGAGCCACGAACTGCGCACGCCGATGAACGCGATCCTCGGCATGACGGAGCTGGCGCTGGCAGAGGAGCTGCCTGCGGTTTCCCGCGACTTCATCGCCACGGCCCACGATTCGGCCGCCGCGCTCCTGGAGCTGCTCAACGACATCCTCGACCTCTCGCGGATCGAGACGGGGAAGTTGCGAATCGTGGCTGCCCCCTTCCGTCTGCGCCAGGCGCTGGGCCGCGCCATGAGGTCCCTTGGCGTGCGCGCCTACGAGAAGGGGCTCGAGCTGCTGTGCGACGTCGCCGAGGACGTTCCCGACCACCTGGTTGGTGACTGGCTGCGCATGCGGCAGGTGCTCACCAACCTCGTGGGCAATGCCATCAAGTTCACCCACAAGGGCGAGATCACCGTGCGGGTGGCGGTCCGTTCGCGCACCGAGCGGCAGGTGTGCCTGGAGCTGGTGGTGCAGGACACCGGCGAGGGGATTCCGCCCGAGGACCAGCGAGTGCTGTTCATGTCCCTCGAACAGGCCGGGGCCGCCACAGCCAGACGCACCGAGGACGCGGGGCTGGGACTGTCCATCTCGGCCCGGCTGGTGGAACTGATGGGGGGCCGCATCTGGGTGGACAGCCAGCCGGGCGTCGGAAGCACGTTCCACTTCACGGTGTGCCTGCCGCTGGGGGCCGAGGCCGGCGCCCAGACGTGGGATGACCAGCGTCGCCTCGACGGCCTGCGGGACGTTCCGGTCCTGATCGTCGCCGAGAACGCCACCAGCCGGCTGATCCTGGAGCAGACGCTGCGGCGCTGGTCGATGCGGGCCCAGAGCGTGGCCAGCGTGCCCGAGGCGCTCACGGAAATCCATCAAGCGGTCGGCGAGGGCCGCAAGTTCCGGGTCGTTCTCGCCGACGCCAGTCTGCCGGAGATCGACGGGTTCACGCTGGCCCGCTGGGTCCAGAGCGGCTCCCTGGCGGGGCCGGTCATCCTGATGCTCTCCGCTCTCGAGCGCCACGAGGCCGAGGCGCGGTGCAAGGAAGTGGGGAGCTCGTGCCTGGACAAGCCCGTCGCCCCAGCCGAGTTGCTCGCGGTGCTGGGCAAGGTGCTGGGTCTGGACGGCCCAGCCGTGGCGTCGGGGCCGGAGCGGCCGGCGGGTGGCGAGGAGCCGCCTCCGCGGCAGCGGCTGCGGATCCTCGTGGCCGATGACGCTCACGGGAACCAGAAGCTGATCCACCGCATCCTCACCGGGCGCGGGCACGAGGTGACCCTGGCCGGTGACGGCGCCAGGGCCGTCGAGCTCGTGACCCGCGGGGACTTCGATCTGGTGCTGATGGACGTGCAGATGCCAGGTCTGGACGGACTGGAGGCCACGGGCGCCATCCGCAAGCTCGCCGACCCGAAGAAGGCCAGCTTGCCGATCGTCGCCCTGACGGCCCACGCCTACCGCGGCGACCAGGAGCGCTGCCTGGCCGCCGGCATGGACGCGTACATCAGCAAGCCCATCGACCGCGGCGAGCTGGTGGAGATGGTGGAGCGATTCGCGCCGAGGTGAGGGCGGGGCTTCGCCGATCACGGGTACGCGTTCAGTGGCAGGCCTCGGATCCGAGAGACCGAAGGCCCCGAGGTAGCGACGAAGCCGCGTATCGAGGGGCTGAGCTGCGCGGGGCCACGTGCCGGCCAGAGCCGTAGCCGGCTCGTGCGCGGGGGAGGCCCCTCTCGCGGGCCTCGCGTCACGGCGGAGCCGCGGGAAGCATGCGAAGGAACTCCCGGAGGCACGACGACTGGTCCGGGTGCAGATGGACCCCGGGCCGCAGCCGGCCCAGCTCGGCCAGTGCGGCCTCGACCGTGCCGGCGCGGCCGGCCAGCAGCAGATAGGCAGCGACGAACAGGGCACTGCGGCCGTGTCCCATCGCGCAGTGGACGTACACGGGGCCCAGCTCGAGCCGGGCCTGGATCCACCGGGCCCCAGCCAGCAGCGCCTCCGGCCCCGGCGCAGTCCCGTCCAGCAGGGGGATGCAGCGATAGGCAGCGGCGCTTCGCAAGATCGGTTCTTCCGTGAACTCGGCTGTCAGATCCAGGACGGCCGCCGGCTGCGGCTGCAGGGCCAGGGCCTCGCGCCGGGAAAGCCGGTTTCCCCAGCCACAGGCCGGGGACGATCTCGTGGCACGCGGGCTCGGACGAGAGCAGCCGCACCAGGGCCAGCATCAGGCCGTTGAGTGCGAAGAACGGCAGCAGCAGCACCGTTGCCGCGAGCGACCGTGAACCGCGGGCTTGCTTGCCGAGCAGCCCGGGACGGCCCAGGGCATACGTCCCGGCCAGCAGCGCAAGGGCCAACGCGCCCCAGAGGCCGGCGACCCGCCCCGCGACGGGGATCGCCTGCCCCAGACTGACGTGAGCCAGATAAGCAGCCAGGCCCGACCAGACCAGGGTCTGGACGAGGCGGGCGCGGCGCATGCGTGCATGTTCGCGCACTCCGCGCAGGGCTGGCAAGCCCTGCCCCTTACCCAGCCGGCAAGCGGGACATGCCTCCTGGTGGTCCCGTGCCGGAGGACGGGCGCCGTGGCGGCACACGTCGGAGAGAAGCGAGGCCCCACCCAGAGCTGCGGCCCCAAAATGGCTGCCTCGGCGCTCTTGCCCGGCCGAGACCCCGCGGCCCTTTTGCCCGGCCGAGACCCCCCGTTTGTACTTCCTATGCGCCCCGGCCAACCCCTTGAGCCGCTGATTCGCAGCCCGAAGCCGCCCCAACTCCAAGAGAGCATCTACGAGCTTCTCGACCAAACCCGAGTGGTCCACCTCCTTGAGAGCGGCCAGCAACTCGGCCCGTGTCGAGCTTCGTGCCTCGGCCACGGGGCATCATAGAACATGCCGACCATGGCCACCTCAAGGGGGACTGAACGCGTACCGGCGGCAGAAGCACCACTCCTCCCATTTCGGTATCGCAAGTCCTTCGAGCGAGCCCATCAGTTACCGCACTTCTCGTGCGCGCTCGCGGACTCCGTGCGCCTACGCGCCCGACGCATCACACATCCTCGGAGTGGCGTCCCGGTCAAGCGACTCACCCATGGCTCCCCTCCTCTGCCAACGGCCACACTCCGCGCGATCGCAATCGATACTATGACGGCCAATGTAAGACGACGGACCTCCAACTCAGTTGAAAGTCCTGTTCCCTTTGAAAATGGATGGTGCTCTGCACTCTGTATGCCCGCCAATAGAATTGCGCAGAGCCCAGAGCCAAGGCCCAGGACGTAACTCACCCCTACAAGCATCCTCGCATCCAGAAGCCGGACGTCCCAAATCTCGAGCAACGCGAATCCCATTGCTGCAACGAGCCCGAGCATGAGCACGATCGGGAACCGCTGGCAAGGGTACCTCGGGGTTTGTGGCTCTCCACTCAACAGGGTCTGCGCGAGCCTCCGGAATCCCTGCAGCTTTCGAAACTCCCTAGGGCGCGGCCCATCGATCGACACCCACGGACCACACTCGTCATCGGCGTATCCTGCACCGATCAACCGGGCCAAGTCCGGGTTCTCGGCTGCAATTGAGTGCATGACTCTGCACAATGCAGGAAGACGCTCCTTGGTGAGACGTCTCCGCCGGACCCTCCTCCATTCTCCAATTATGTCCTCCTCCGGGCCAGGGCGCCGTTGGAGGAGGCGGAATCCCTTCCCGTAGGACTTCTCAAAGACCTCAGCAACCGCCCGCTCCCGCGCGTAGTGCTCCCACCAGAGCACAGCAAGTCCGACAAGGCCCCCGATGGTTCCTTGGAGTACCACCTCGTCCCTAGGTACATGCACACACAGCGAGTACGTCAGGATCAGAACAACATACCCCAAGAGCAGCATCCCTGCACCTCCACCCGAGCGAAGCTGTTTCCACCAGCAGGATAGTCGCGCCTGTTCATGACGAGCACGGTAGTGTCTAGCCTGGATTTCCACCAGGGGGGATTAGCTTAACATCCGCCGGGTGGGGCGGCGGAGAGTGTCGGCGGTGGCCAGAAAGTGATCCACTTGTGGGAGCACAGGAATCACCCACGGGGGGTCTCGGCCGTGGAACGAGCGCGGCCAATTTGGCCAGGAAGTCCAGGGGCTCGAACGCGACGGCCAGCAGCGCTGACATCGGCTGACACGCGCTGACACGACCGGCTAGGCCCGGACCGCCAGCGGCACCGTCGCGCGCGCGGGTGCGGGAGGCGTCGCCAGCGCGCCGGCAGGCATCGACGCGGTGCTGCCCAGGGGCGGGGGAGGCCCGCCGGCAGCGGTCCCCCCGCCCGGGAGGCCCACGAACACCGCGAGGATGGGGATTCGCCTCGCGGAAGTGCCCAGCGTGTCCGAGCCGGTCCCGCGGTCGTACACCATCGTCGGACCCTTGGGTCTCGAAGGTCAGGACCGCGGTCCTGAGTACCACCTGCGGGGCCAGCGGCCGGCCCGTTCCGTCGACCCGGACCACGGACACGACCGAACTAGTTGTCGCGGTCGTCGGGAGCGTGATGGAGGTGGCATTGGTCCCGCCTGTTATCAAGGCCGGTCCAGAGATCACCGCGCCGTCGCACAGGTCCGCTACCAGCGGGAAACGGTCGTGCTGGCGAGCAACATGCAGGTCGACGCGTCCGACAGACTGGACATGGGGCAGGCCTGGCACGAGACCCGCCAGATCCCCTCGCTGTGGGCCGGGTGCCCCTGACCGGATGCCAGCAGGCTGACCTGGTAGAATCGACGGCGTGTACTTCATCCGCCCGGTTCCAGAACTCCTGAAGCGACTGGTCTTGGCGGACCGCGTAGCTCTCTCTGCCAAGACCCGACTCCTGATTCGAACGTCATCGTTGCGCGTCGAAGACGTGCTTCACGCGATCTTGGAGGGGCGGCTGGTGAAGAGGGAGAGGGACGAACTGAGCAAGATCCGGTGGAAGTACACCGTCATCGGTCCTGCCTTGGGCGGCAGGGCGGTATACTGCTGTGGGAAGGTGCTCGAGGACGAGGACGGCAAGATGTACTTCATCATTACGGCCCATTGGGCCAAGAGTCCATGAGAGCTGGACAAGCGATGAAATGCCCCACGTGCGGACGGGGGTCGTTGGCACCTCGCCACGTGAGCGAGACGTTGCGACTTCGGGGTCAGTCGGTCAAGGTCAACGACCTCTTGGTGTACGCCTGTGACCGCTGCGACGAGCAACTGGTCTGGGTTGCCGACCTGCGCCAGGCCGAGCGGGCAGCGGAGAGAAGAACGAGGGCCCGCAGCGGACCACGGACCGCCGGGAGCCCGAACCGTCGGGGCGCACGCAAGGTGCATCTGGCGGCCTAGACTGGAGTTTCGCCCTTTCGTCAGCAGGCGCTCATGACCTGCACGGGGATTGCGGTGCCTCCCTGGAATTCTCTCATGCCCCAGTTCTCGGCCGGGTGCATCGAGAAATCCCCGACCTTGGCGAAACTCCAGGCTATCCTCCACCCCACGATTTCCGAGCGCCAGGCTCGCTGGTTCCAGTCTTGGTCAAGAGAATCGGGCTCGTCCACGCGGTGCAGGACCATGCGAGTCAACGGCATTGGGCTTGTCCCCCGCTCGTGGAGCGGATCCTCTCGCCTGACGGGTCACAAGGG
>JACQZL010000068.1:690-1616 GCA_016213865.1 Candidatus Rifleibacteriota bacterium | reverse complement strand
TACGTTCTCTGGCCGGGAAAGACCCACAAGATCCAGCATCGACAAACGAGAGTCTCCGAGTTCCGTGCCTGCCTGAGGGGATTGGCCGGATATCCCGTGCGGTCCGGCAGCTTCGCGCGTTCCTTGGCCTTGTCGACCACCTCGCGCACCCTGCCGTCGATGTTGCCGACAGCGCCCGCGATGGCGCCGGCCACGATGCCGAGGGGGCCGAGGTTCTTGAGCACGTCGACCGCGGCGCGCAGGAAGGCGACTCCCGCGCTGCATCCCGTGACGCCCAGCGAAACCGCGGCTGCCAGCACTGCGCAGGCGCACGCATTCAAGCGGCAGGCCTGCTGGTCCGCCTGGGGAGAGAACCGCAGCCGCACCTTCATCGCCTCCCGCGGACTCGACGCGAGACTTCCGCGGCGGGCACGGCCTCTGTGCCTTCGGTCGTTTCCCACGCGGCTTGAAGCGCGTCATCCAGTTTCTTGCGCTCCTCCGGGTCGAGATTGTCCCCCGGATCTGAGAGCATCAGCTTCGGCACCGTTCCATCCGGGAGCTTGGTCGGCACGTCCAGCTTCATCCGGCCGTGCTCGACGCGGGCTTTCAGGGTTTGCACACCTCGACTCTGCCACCTCGACTCTGCCACCGCGATTCCTGCAAGCCATCTTGCCGGGGTGCCGCGCCCGGGCAACGTCGTCGGGACCCAGGTCCTGGCACCCGCCGTGCCCTAACCTGTTCCAGTCGGCCTTCACCAACTGGTGCCCGATGGTCTGGCTGCTGGAGCGGGCCGGCCTCCAGCGATGCCCCGTGGCCTGACGCGGGTCAGCGGACCGCGGGCGAGGGCGACGCCTCCCGCAGCAGGTCCGAGTAGGAGGTCTGCAGCAGGTCCGTCTCGTGGAGGCCCAGAGCGGCCATCAGTTCGCGGACCTGCAGGAGGCAGACCG
>JACQZL010000068.1:0-681 GCA_016213865.1 Candidatus Rifleibacteriota bacterium | reverse complement strand
TCGCCCAGACGCTCCACACGGTCCAGGTGGATGCGGACGTTGTCGAGCCAGAGCACCTCACGGAGCTTGCGGACCGTCAGCAGGAGCGGTCGGTCGCCAACGAGGCGCGCGAGGTGGGCCTGGCTCTCGACTGACACGATCTCGTAGTCGCTGGTGCGGATGCCCGACGATTCGGGCCTGCGGTACCGCACCAGTTGGGCCGATTGACCGGGGACCACGCGCAGCTTGAGCCGCTCCTGGCCCGTCGGGCTGACCTCGAAGTAGTGGTCCGTCTGGTCGAGAAGTCCCTCGGAGCGCGCCCCGAGCGCCGGCACGATGCGGCGCGCGTTCTCGGAGTCCCTGAGCCGAGCCTTGATCTCGATGATCCGGCGCATCGTACCTCCTGACGGGCTGCTCGGCTGGCTGGGAAGACCACCCGAGTCCCGGCCAGTGTAACCCGTGCCGAGCCGCGGGCGAAGGTCCTCTGTCGATGGGGGAGCGACGCCAACTCATGCCGAAACCAGGAACCGTGGGGGCCAGGCACTCGTCCAGCGGCGTGCCTACCGACGTTCCACATCCGGCAGTTCACCCCGGCGGCCGTCGAGCTGTTCCACCTGATGCCCGGCGACGTGGGGCGGCCGATCGAGCACTTCGCCGCCCAGTTCAGCGTGGCGGATCTCCTGGCGGACGCCCGGGAGGTAC
>JACQZL010000019.1:2805-11667 GCA_016213865.1 Candidatus Rifleibacteriota bacterium | reverse complement strand
GCGACCGAGACTCCGAGGATGAACGCGTAGAGCGGCCCGAAGGCCACGCGTCCGGGGCACCGCCCGCGCCCCCCTCCGAGGCCCCCGTGAACCAGGAGGGAGCGTCGACCCCGCCCCCCTCACCCGGTTTGCCCGCCGAGGCCGCGAGGGAAGAGAGCCCGCCTCCGGAGTTCGTCCCCATGCCCGGTTTTCGCAGCGGGTTCGTGGCCGTGTTGGGGCTTCCGAATGTCGGGAAATCGACGCTGATCAACGGCTTCTTCGCCAACGACCCGCTTATCGTCAGCTACAAGCCGCAGACGACCCGGTTCCACATCCGGTGCATCTCGACGACGCCGGAGCGCCAGATGGTGCTGGTCGACACCCCCGGTTGGCACTCGCGCGGGCGGGGCCTGGGGGCCTTCATGCGGCGCGAGATCACCCACTCGCTCTCGGGTGCGGACGTGCTGGTCTACATGCTGGACGCCTCGCACCTCGATCTCGAGCGCAACCGGTACGCCCACGCCGTCCTGATGCAGGGCGTGACGACTCCGCGCGTCCTGGTCGTCAACAAGATCGACCGGGTCGGCGGCGGTCGGCTGGCTCAGCTCCTGGACCAGTTGACCCGGGTCTTCGAGCCCAAGGAGATCGTCCCCGTCTCGGCGCTCGAGAAGGCCAACCTCGACGAACTGGACCGCGTGCTGACGGGCCTCCTCCCCGAGGGGCCGCCGCTCTACCCGCCGGAAATCGTCGTCGACAAGCGTCACGAGTTCCTCTACACCGAGTTCATCCGCGAGCAGCTCTACCACGTCACGCGCGAGGAGATCCCCTTCTCGTGCGCCGTCGAGCTGGTGGGGCTCGAGGCGGATCAGAACCCGCCCCACGTCGAGGCGAACATCCTGGTCGAAAAGAACTCGCAGAAGGGGATCCTCATCGGGGCAGGCGGCAGCATGATCGCTCGCATCCGTCGTCTGGCCGGAGCGCGCATTCGTCGCTTCTTCGGCAAGCCCGTGGACCTGTCGCTCTGGGTCAAGGTGCGGCCCAAGTGGTCAGCCGACGACCGCTTCCTCGAGCACCTGGCGGAGGGTGTCTGATGGCCGAGATCGAGGTCAAGGTGTTGGACGTCGACCCCGACGACCTCCGCCGAAAGTTGCTCGAACTGGGGGCCGTCTTGGTAAAGAAAGGCCGTGAGGTCAACCAGATGTTCGACTTCCCGGATGGAGGGTTGCACCAGCGCGGCGGCTACATTCGGATCCGGGCCTTCGAGGGCAAGTCGATCCTGACTTTCAAGGAGCGCCTTCCGACCACCGGGTTCAAGGAGAGCCACGAACACGAGACGGAGGTCCGCGACGCCGAAGCGACCCGCAGGATCCTCGAGGGCGTTGGCCTCGTGTTGGGCCGTACCGACGAGAAGGACCGCGAGTCCTATCGTCTGGGCGAGATCCTCTTCGAGCTCGACCACTGGCCGACGTTTCCACCCTACCTGGGTGGGGGGGGGGGGGGTGGTTGGGGGGGTGGGGGGGCGGGGTGGCGGGCTTCAGAGCAACCACACCCGCGCCCGCGGGCATGTCCAACCAACGCCTCCACCTAACACCTAGCACCTAACACCTGACACCGCCCCCATGCCGACTGCCAGCGGGTCCGTCTGGCCGCCTTCGTCCTTGATTTCTCGCCTGACGTCATCTATCCTCTGCGGCACTAGCCGGGAATGCACATCCGGCCGTTCAGGTTCGCGTTTCATCCGCTCGTTGGCCGCGGGCAGGGAGGAGACTAACAATGGCAAAGTATGGGCCGGACAAGATCCGGACACTCGCGCTCATCGGACACGGGGGATCGGGCAAGACATCTTTGGCCGAGGCGATCCTCTTCGACACGGGCGCCATCTCGCGGATGGGCAAGACCGACGATGGAACGGCCAAGACCGACTACGACCCCGACGAGATCAGCCGGCATATCTCGATCAATGCGGTCCCCATCGTCGCCGAGTGGCAAGACTGCGAGCTGAACATCGTCGACTGCCCGGGCTATGTGGACTTCCTGCCTGAAGTCAACTGCGTGCTGCGTGACATGGACGGGGCCGCGATGGTGGTCAACGCCACCGGCGGCTGCGAAGCCCAGACCGAAAAGGTGTGGGAGTACTGCAAGCACTACGGCCTCCCCGTCGTCTGCTTCGTCAGCAAGATGGACAAGGAGAACGCCGATTTCGAGCGCTGCCTCGAAGAGCTGAAGCGGAACCTCGAGACCGCGTTCGTTCCTCTGGCCATCCCGATCGGCGCCGCCGGGTCGTTCAAGGGCATCGTCGACGTCCTCGCGCGAAAGGCGTACACGTTCTCCGACGAATCGGGCAAGTTCACCGAAGGCCCCGTCGACTCGAGCCTCGAGGCGGCGGTGACCAAGTACCGAGACGCGCTGATCGAGGCCGCCGCCGGGACCGACGACGCCCTCATCGAGAAGTACCTCAACGGCGAGGAGCTGACCGAGGCCGAGATCCTCCTGGGCCTGCGCCGTGGCGTGATGGAGCGCAAGCTGGTGCCCGTGGTTCCGGGCTCGGGGCTGCGCAACGTTGGGGTCCAGCACCTGATGGAGACGTTCATCCGCTACCTTCCGTCCGCCCAGGACCGCAAGATCTCCGCACCGCTCGTGGGCAAGGCCGAAGACCTCTCGATCGCACCGAACCCCTCCGACGAGGTCTGCGGGCACGTCTTCAAGGTCCTCGTGGAGCCGCACGTCGGCGACCTGGTCATCGTGCGCATGTACTCCGGCACGCTGACGACGGGCGCCCAGGTCCTCAACTCGACCCGGGAGGAGCGCGAGAAGATCGGCACGATCCAGCGGATGCGCGGCAAGGACCGCATCGAGGCGCAGGAACTGGGCCCGGGCCAGATCGGCACGATGCTCAAGCTCAAGTCCGTGCGTTGGGGGGACACCGTGGCCACGGAGAAGCGCCCCCTGCGCTTCGCGGACCCGCTCGTTCCCGAGCCCTACATGTCGGCCGCTCTCAAGCCGACGACCACCCAGGACGGCGAGAAGCTGCCCGCAGCCCTGGCCCGATTGCGAACCGAAGACCCGTTCATCAAGGCCGAGATGAACGATGTCACGCATGAGTTCGTCGTGTCGGGCACCGGCGAGCTCCACCTGGACAACTTCGTGCGGCGGCTGCGCGACCGCTACAAGGTCAACGTGGACGTCATGAAACCGAAGATCCCCTACCGCGAGACGGTCCGCGGCAAGGCCGAGGGCCAGGGCAAGCACAAGAAGCAGTCGGGCGGCCACGGCCAGTACGGCGATTGCTGGCTTCGCCTGGAGCCGATGCCGACGGGAGGCGGGTTCGAGTTCGTCGACGCGATCGTCGGCGGCAAGATCCCCAACCGATTCATCCCCGCGGTCGAGAAGGGCGTTCGCGAGGCGCTGGTGCGCGGCATCCTCGCCGGGTACCCGGTCACCGACCTGCGCGTGACCGTCTTCGAGGGCTCGTACCACGCCGTCGATTCCTCCGAAATGGCGTTCAAGACCGCCGCATCGAAGGGCTTCAAGAAGACGGCCCTCGAGGCGCGGCCCGTCCTGATGGAGCCTGTGATGACCGTCGTCGTCACAGTCCCCGAATCGAACATGGGCGACATCATGGGCGACCTCAACAGCCGTCGCGGGCGCATCCTGGGCATGGAGCCCGACGGCAAGAAGCAGGTCATCAAGGCCCAGGTGCCCCTGGCCGAGCTCTACAAGTACATCATCACCCTGCGCTCCATTACCGGCGGTCGCGGCGAGTACACGATGGCGCTCTCCCACTACGAGGAAGTGCCCGCCCACGTCT
The DNA here is from genome assembly GCA_016213865.1 of Candidatus Rifleibacteriota bacterium. The sequence continues at coordinate 7,880 of JACQZL010000019.1, read as the reverse complement.
CCGAGCTGATCATCAAGGACGCCGCCGGAACAATGGAGGAAGAAGAGGACTGAACCCGGCTTACCTCTCGGAGTGCGGCCCGTGCTTCCCAGCTCCCTAGGCGACGCCTGGTCCGCCCTCAGCGACTGGTTCGACCGTCGCGGCTACTACACCTCGAACGAGCAGGCTGTCATCCGGCAGCTTGCTCGGGTCGTCTTCGAGCATCCCGAGAAGCCCGAGGCGTATGTGGAGCTCGCCGACTTCCATCAGGCCCGGGGCGACTACGAGCGGGCCGCACGCGTCCTGGCCCGACTGCCGGCCCATATCCGCCCCGTCTCGGTCTGCGCGGCGGCGTGCGAGCACGTCCTGCGAGAGGGCATGCGCCGCCTGGTCCAGGTCGTCATCCGGGGCCTACCCGGATTGCGCGTGGGACAGGCCGTGTCCCGAGTTGGTCCGGGTCAGGGACAGATGGTCAGCCTCCACGACCTCCTCGTCGAAGATCTGCTCGAGGTCCGCGAGGTGCTGTTCTCGCTGGGCCGCACCGAGACAGGTCCCGAGCTGGAGGTGCGGTACCTTCGCGGTTGTCTGCCCGACTGGCGTTTGGAGCGGTTTCTCGAGCGCGAGACGGCCCAGCACAGACCGGACCTCAAGAACTTCCGCGTCCGCATGGAGGGTGAGCGGATTGGCGTGCGGTGCGACTTCAAGGGCATGCCGATCCGTTTCCACGCTGTTCCCCAGGTTGCTTCCTCCCAGTCCGTCCAGGTCCGGTTCGATCCGTCGCCCAAGCTCTTCTGGGTCGTCCCCATTCCGGGACGCGAAGTGGAGCGAGCGTTCGAGTCGATGGCGGCGGCTTCGCCTCCGGGCTTTCTCAAGGAGGTGAGCGCCGACGGCATCGAGCTGGACTTCGCACCGCTCCTGGCTCCGCTCAGGGCAGTCCTCAACCTGCGTCACGTCGAGGTTGCGCCGGGAGAGGTGCGCTTCGTGGCCGAGGCGCTCGAACCAGCCGAGCCGGTCGCCCTTCCCGGGCCGGCCGCGCTTCTGGAGCAGGCAACCCGGCCCGGGACCGATCACCAGGAGGCCGTCGCCGTGATCGAGGAGGCCGCCTCGCTGGCCCCGGCAAGCGTCGAGACCGCGGTCCTCAAGCGCCAGGCCCAGACCGCTGCGGGACGCCGTCCTTTCCCGCTCGAGACGTCCCAGAACGCGCGGGCGCACCCCGCTCGCTGGCTAGCCGCCGAGCCCGCCCCAGGTGACAGCCTCGCCGCCCGGTGCCGTAGCGACCCCTTCGACGCCACCGTCTACCGCGAACTGGCCCGCCGGTATCACGCCACCGGCAAGCAGACCGCCGCGCGCACCTCCTTCGAAGTCGTCTCTCTGCTCGATCCTTCCGACCGCGAGGCGGCCGAGTACCTCAAGGCGATCGCCTCGAAGCCGTATCAGCCCCCGCGGGTGCCCGAGGGCCCCGCCCGCCTCGAGTGGCTGCACTGCCCCGGAGAGAAACGCGAGCCCGCCAGCCGGGTCTTCCGGACCCTTGCCTCCGAGCTGGGCTGGAACCGCCGAGCGGCGCTGCCTCCCGGCTCCTTTCCGGCGACGGCCGGGACGCACGACGCGTTGCTGGCCGTGACAGCCGACGTCTGCCGCAACCTGGGCGCGGAGCAGGTCGCTCTGCACCTCGTCGATTCCACCGAGGCGGCCCTCTTTCCCGGGACCGACTTCCTCTGCGCGCCCGCGGCCCTGGCCGGCCGCTCTGACGGCCCCCAACGCTTGGAGGCGGCCTTCTGGATCGGAAGGGCCGTGGGCCAGCGTCTGCTGGGCCACGTGGGCCTGCTGGACCTGTCCGTCGACGACCAGGCCGTTCTCGCCGGGTTGGTCTTCCAGCTTGGTCCCGCCTGGTATCGAGGCAGTCACCGCTTCCGGCCCATCCGGACGCTGGACGCGTGGCTCTCGGCCGAGCTGCGCCGCGCGCTCGAGGAGCCGTGCCAGTGGCTGGCGGCCGAGACCGAGACCGAGCTTCCGCTCTGGATTGCCGCGATGCGCTTCTCGGCCGACAGGGCGGGGCTGGCCGCATGCGGTAGCCTGCGGGCCGCAGCCATGGCCCTGCTCGCCGCCGGCAATGTTCCGAGGTCCAGCCACCCCCTGCCCTTGATGCTTGCCATGAGTCCCGACCACACCCTGCGCGAGCGGTTCTGGGCGCTCTTGCCCTTCGCCGCGCTGGATTTGCACCAGGGGGCACCGTGACCTCCGAGCCAGCCAGGAGTTCCCCTCGACGGGCGGTTCGCAGGCGGCCCGCACCGGACCGTTCCCGCCTGCTGGCCTTGATGGACGCGGCGGCGCTGGTCAACTCATCGCTGGACCTCGACACCATACTCGAGAGCTTCTGGCGCTGGCCGTCCGCATCACAGGCGCCGAGGCCAGTTCCATCCTCTTCCTGGACAAGGCCTCCGGCCAGCTCTCGTTCCGTTCGCAACTGGGCGGGGCCGATCCGAGCCGGCTCAAGGGACTGAGCGTCCCCGTCGACCGGAGCCTGGCGGGCTGGGTCGTACAGCACCGCCTGCCATTGCGCATCGACGACGTCACCCACGACCAGCGCTTCTTTCACGGAGTGGACGAGAAGAGCGAGTTCCAGACACACTCTCTCCTGGCCGTGCCCCTCTGCGAGGCGGGCGAAGTGTCAGGTGCCGTCCAGGTGCTCAACAAGACCGCCGGGCGTCCGTTCGATCAGTCGGACGAGGACTTGTTGGTAGCGCTGGCCGACCAGGCCGGCACGGCCATCCACAACAGCCGCACGTATCACAAGCTGCTCGACGAGAGACGCCGCCTGCAGGCGATCGTGGACGGCCTGGCCGACGGCATCGTCGTCACGGACGGCTCGGGCGAGGTGCACCTGGTCAATGCCGCCGCGGCGGCCATGTTCGGCCTTAGCCGCGGGAACCCGCGGTCCCTCTCCTTCGACGTCTTCCTCCACAACCTGGACCGGCTGGCTGCCGTGGGCTCGGGCGATGTCGTCCTGTTGAAACCGCAGGGACGCGTCCTATCGGCGCAGGTCACTTCCATCGGGGGGTTCGGCGGACGCCTGGGCCGCATCACGGCCCTCCGCGATTCGACGGTCGACCGCAGCGGCCAGCGACGTCGCGACGAGTACCACGCCGTCGCGGCCCACGAGTTGGAGCGGCTTGCGAGCCAAATGGCCCAAGCCATCGTCCACGACCCCGCTCTGGCGCCGGCGACCGCCACCGCCCTGGAACTGGAGCGCCAGTGCGCCGACATCGTCCGCTTCCAGGACATCGAGTTCGGCCCGGTGCGGTTGCTGCGTCGTGACGCCGTCCTCGAGGACCTGGCGCGGGAGGTCCTGAAGCCCCGCGAGCAGGCCTTCCGCGAGCGCTCGATTCGCCTCAGGTTCCGCGGCAATCCCGCGCGGGCGAGCGTCGACACCCAGCAACTGGGCCACGCGCTGGGCACGGTCCTCGACGCCTCGATGCGGATGATCCCGACCTCGTCGTCCCTGATCGTGGCCATCGAGGATTCGGTCCAGGGGCCGGCGATCACGATCGCCGGGCTCTCGAGCGACGCAGAGGTCTCACGGGCCGAGGACCTCCTCGAGGTCGAGAAGCTCGTGACGCGCTACCTCGCCACCATCGGGCAGGAGATCGACCTGGCGCTGGCCCATGCCCGGCACATCGTCTCGAGCCACGGAGGTTCCCTCTCCATCGAGAGGCCGTCCTCCGGCCACTTCTGCTTCCGGCTCTCGCTGTTGCCCGGCACTGCCAAGGGAGGAAGCGCATGAGCCGCGAACCGTTCCTGCGCCGCATCTTCCCGTGCACGGTCGCAACCCTGGGTCAGGTTGAGTCGTGGTTCCGCGGGTTGCTGACCGAGAAGGGCGTGGACGAGGGCACGGCCGGCGACATCCTCTACTGCCTCAACGAGGCGCTTCTGAACGCCCTGGACCACGGGTCCCAGTTCCGGAGCGATCGCGAGGTCGTGGTCGAGTACCGCTTCGAGCCGGATCGCGTGACGCTGATCCTGACCGACGCGGGGGGAAGAGCGTTCGACCCCGCCTACTTCCGCGACCTGGCCGTCCGCAAGGACTGGGGCGCCGGCGGCCGCGGCATCCTGATCATGCAAGAGCTGATGGACGAGGTCGGCTTCTTCTTCGTACCGGGCCATTCGACCTCGGTGATGCTGGTGAAGGCGCTGGGGGCCGCAGGGGCCTGAGGGCCGGGGCTCACTCGCCGAGCAGTCCAAGGGCCGCACGGAGCTTGTTCATGTCGAACGGCACGTGTCCGGGCATCCGAGCCAACCGGTTCTCCCAGTCGGCAAGCAGGTCTTCCACCTTCTGGCGGCCTTGCGGCGTGCTCACCGCCTGGCGGGGCGTCTGGCCACCCAGGGCGGGCACTCGTTCGTCAGCCCACGACATGTACTTCTCGACGACAACTGCCTGCAACGCGGCACGATCTTCGGGCGACAGCTTGTCCAGATCGAGGACCCCGTCTGATTCGGAGCCAGATCCCGGCGCCCCTTCGGCCGCGGCAGTCTCCGCGAGGGCGGTCGCGAGGGTCTTGTACGTGGTCTGCTCGTGCCGGAGCAGCCTCGAGAGCTCGCGCTCCAACCGGCGCGTGATCGTCGCGTTGCGTTCTCGGCTGTTCGTGTTGCACACGAGCCGGTCCGCCTCGACCTCGAGCGTTGCACGCGTGGCGCCGTCCATCGTTCGGCCTCGCCCTCCCTCGACCGTCCACTGGAAGACGACCTTGGGGCCCCTGAGCTCGCCGGGGGTGATGTTCTTCATCGCCTCGAGCCGCTGGATCAGCTCGGTCCTGAGCTCCGGCTCGAAGCGATAGGTCGTGGTCGTGAAGACGAGCTTCTCGCCGCTGGTGTTCCGCACCTCGGGAGGCCCTGCGGATTTCAATTCCTCCAGACAGTCCCGGTAGTACTCCACGAGATCGAGTTGCATGCGCAGGAGCATCGTGTCCGAGAGGGCCCCGGTCGAGGTCTGGTTGTCAAGAAACTCCCTCACCATCGGCTTGGCCGACGCCGGCATCACGTACGGCCCCGCGCCGTCGATGACGTTGGTCCCGTCAACACTGATGACCTTGCACAGCATC
>JACQZL010000019.1:0-2779 GCA_016213865.1 Candidatus Rifleibacteriota bacterium | reverse complement strand
AACTCCCTCACCATCGGCTTGGCCGACGCCGGCATCACGTACGGCCCCGCGCCGTCGATGACGTTGGTCCCGTCAACACTGATGACCTTGCACAGCATCAGGTCCCAGATCGCGGCGTGTCTCGTGGCCTGGACCTCATTGACGAACAGCTCCTTTCCCGTCGCCAGGTCCTTCATCTGGAGACCGCGCTCGCGGACGACCGATTCGACCTGCCAGAAGCTGATGGGCGTGAGGCGAGCAGTCTCCAGGTACTGGCGCGAAAGGGGCTCGAGGCCCTCGCCGTGTTCGCGAAGATACTCGGCCGCAATGGTGTCCTCCAAGGGGAGCGGTTCCGATTCGAGCACGATGGCCTTCCCCGGGGCCCAGTGGAACAGGTACCAGGTCGCGAACAGGGAGGAGAAGGGCCCCGTGCCGACGTCGACCGGAGCGTCGCCGCCCCAGAAGTCATCCCACGCATGCTCGACATACCGCGGGCCCCACGTGTCGCTCGCGAACTCCTGGAGCGTTTGCGAAAGCTCGCGCAGAGTTGCGTTGAGCTTCGGCCACAGGACCGGAAAGGCCTCCGATTCCCGTTTCTGCAGGCAGCACTTCTTGTACTTCCTGCCGCTGCCGCAGGGACAGGGGGCTTTGCGGGACGGACCCGGCGGTACCCAGCCGTTCTCCTCGTTCGACATGATGGGGTGGCTCCTCCTGGGATCAGGCTCAACGGGTCCTACGGCCTGCGTGACGCGGCAAAGCGGATGCCTCAGGGCCTCTGCTTTCGTCATACGCGCGCCGAGGCGGCAACGTCAAGCAGGGAGGATAGTGTGCAGACCGCGCCCACTCAGCTCGATGGGGTCTTCAATGCGAGACCAGCCGCGGGGTCCCTCGGGACCTGCGCTCACCGGAAGTCGCGCCAGCGGAAGGTCACCGTGGGCTCGGGGAGTTGCAGCCCTTCGACGTGGCGCGCGACGATGTTACGGACGCCTTTCCCCTCTTCCAGGATGCCGTCCACGAGGAGGAGGGCCGCACGGCAGACCGCCGGCCCCTCGCGTTTTACCAGCCAGGGCTTGACCACCACGTTGGCCAGGCCCGTCTCGTCCCGCAGGGTCAGGAACAGGAAGCCCTTGGCCGTCGGCGGGCCCTGACGGGCGATGACGATGCCCGCCACCTGGACCTTGCGGCCTCCGCGGGCCCTTGCCACCCTCGCGGCCGTCAGGACCCGGCGCCGCTCGAGGCCCGAGCGCAGAAAGCGCATCGGGTGGGCGCCCGTCGTCAGTCCCGTTGCCTGGTAGTCGGCGACCATCGCCTCCCCCGCGTTCATCTCGGGAAGACCGAGCGGCGCGAGGGCAGTAGGGCGGGCGTCTCGCCCGTCCTGGCCCGCCTCGCTGGCCAACCCAGAGCGCTCGGCAGGTCCCGGATCGAGCAAGCGTCGAGTCTGGGAGTGAGCTTCCAGGACCGCACGCCGGGGTGGACCACCAGCAGCCGCTCGAGTCGCAGCTCCGAGAGTGCGACGTGCATGGAGCGCGTGGTCGAGGGCGAGTCGGTGAACTTGACCTCGAGGCCTACCCTGCGGCCGTCGAGAAAGAGGAGCAGGTCCAGTTCGGCTCCGCCCAGGATGCTCCGACCTTGGGATGGCCGGCGAGAGCGGCTGCGTTCGGCAGTCCGAGAAGGCAGCCCACTGTCACGGACGTAGAGCTTCGGAGACTTCACCTGCCGCTTGCCCAGGTTCTCGAGCCAGGGCTGCAACTGGCGGACGACAAAGGCCCCTTCGAGCAGATCCAGATAGCGGCGGGCCGTGGGCTCCGAGCTGCCGAGGGCCCGGGCGAACTCGGCGCCGCTCCAGAGCTGTCCGTGATAGTGAGCCACCATGGTCCAGAAGCGCCGCAGCGTCGGCGCGGGCACGCCGAAGCCGAGTCCAGGAACGTCCCGCTCGAGGAAGGTCCGAACGAAGTCGTTTCGCCAGGTGAGGCTGCGACTGGCTGTCTGGGCCAGGAACGAGCGGGGAAACCCCCCGCGCAGCCAGAGCTCACGGAACCTGTCCGGCCCGACCTGCTCCAGTGAGAACCCCAGCGCCTTTCCGACGTAAGAGCCGTCATTCAACACAGAGCCACAGAGAAGCTGATTTGATGTGACTCTTCTCCGTGTCTCCGTGTCTTTGGGGCTCTGTGTTTACTTGAGACTTCCCATGAGCTGGCGTCGCTCCCCCCATGCTTCGGCCCTTGCCAGAGGACCGGAGTCAGTAGTATCTTACTCTCTGGAGGCGATGCACGCATGGCTCGATTCCAGGCCCAGACCAACGCCGTGCTGGAGCAAGAGCTGCTCGAGCTGGGCGAGCAGTTGCAGCTCCGGCGCAACCAGAAGGCAGACTTGCTTCGGGAGTTCGCGTCGTTGGCCTCCTGGGTGGTTCGCCAGGCTTTGGCCGGCCGGCGCATCGAAGCCCGTCGTGGCAAGGCCCGGGAGGAACTCCGCAACCCTATGCTGGAGCGTCTCCGCGGCCGGCAGGAGCAGCCTCCAGGAGCCCTGCCCTGCACTCTCACTGAGGCCGAGGTGGCGCGCCTTCATGCGGTGCTGGCGCGGCCCTTCTCCCCGACGCCTGGGCTTCGACGGGTGCTGGCGGCGCTCGCCGACCCGAAACGCAGCCCCCCGGACTCCTCTGGAAAGACCCCGCGCGTTAGGCCATGGGCGTGCGTTTGGAGGTGCTCGGACGGCAGCACCGAACGTGAGCTTTCGGCAGGCGTGCGCCATTGCCACGGCAGAGGTGCCAGGGGGGGGCTGGCGTGGCCCCCGTGCCCCTCGC
>JACQZL010000031.1 GCA_016213865.1 Candidatus Rifleibacteriota bacterium | reverse complement strand
CAGGAGATTGGCAGGGCGCTGAACCCCGTGATCGTGAGCGGCCAGATCGAGGGCGGAGCCGTGCAGGGGATCGGCGGGGCCCTCACTGAGGAAGTGAAGCTCGCCGACGGCGTGATGGCCAACGCCAACTTCACCAACTACATCATCCCGACCTTCGCCGACGTGCCCACAGTGCGGGTCCACATCCTGGAGCGACCGTACAAGTACGGCCCGTTCGTCGCCAAGGGAATCGGCGAGCTGCCCACCGACGGCCCGGCACCGGCGGTGTGCAACGCTCTCAGCCAGGCGCTGGGCATCGAGATCAACAGCTTGCCGGCGACCCCCGAGCGGCTGCTCGAACTGCTGGAGGCCGCGGGACGACTCGAGCCGGGGCCGGCCGCGACCCGGCGCTGACAGGAGGCGAGAACGGTGATTTGCTGCCAGCAGACTGCAAGCGATTCGAGCGAACGGGAGATCGTCATCCGCTGCGTGATCAACGGAAGGCCCCACGAGCACCGGGCGCACCCCCTGATGAGCGCACTCGACTTCCTGCGCTACGTCGTGGGGCTCACCGGCACGAAGGAGGGCTGCAAGGAGGGCGAGTGCGGCGCCTGCTCGATCACGCTCGACGGGGTGGTGGTCAATAGCTGCCTCGTACCCGCCGCTCACCTTCAGGGCCGCGAGGTCGGCACGGTCGAAGGGCTGGCCGACGACGGCCGCCTCAGCGCGCTGCAGCAGGCGTTCCTTTCGCACGGCGGCACCCAGTGCGGGTTCTGCACGCCGGGCATGCTCGTCGCCGGGACCGCGCTGCTGGCCGAAGGTGAGCCTCTGACCGAGGAGCGCATCCGCGAGTACATGGCGGGCAACCTCTGCCGGTGCACGGGATACGGCAAGATCGTCAGCGCCCTGATGGCAGCCGCCGAGGAGGAGAAGCGATGAGGGCCCAGCTTTCCCGGTTCGAGGTCGTGCAGGCGGTGAATCTGGAGCACGCTCTCACTTGTCTGGCCGGAAGCCCCGAGCGGCTGACCCCGCTGGCGGGCGGGACCGATCTCTACGTCTCGCTCAACGCCGGCTCGCTCGCGCCTGGTCACTGGCTCGATATCTGGGGTCTCGAGGAGCTGCGCGGGATCCGCGAGGAGGACGGCCACGTGGTGCTCGGAGCGTTGACGACGTACACCGAGCTCCGGCGCTCCGAGCTCGTGGGGCGGCTCCTGCCCCTCCTGGCCGAAGCCGCCGCAACTGTCGGCGCGGTCGCGATCCAGAACCGCGGCACCCTGGGGGGCAACCTCGCGAACGGCTCGCCCGCCGGCGATTCGCTGCCGGTCCTGCTCGCCTACGATGCCGAGGTCGGCCTGATATCGAAGCGCGGAAAGCGCTGGGTCCCCTTCGCGCAGTTCTACACCGGCTACCGGGCCAGCGTGATGGCCAAGGACGAACTGGTGGACCAGGTGCGGGTGCCCACGGCGGCCCTCGAGTCCATCCGCAAGGCACGGTACGTGAAGATCGGAACGCGCTCGGCGCAGGCCATCTCGAAGGTGGTCGCGGCCTTCGCGCTGGGGACCGACGAGGGCGGTTCGGTCAACCACTGCCGCATTGCGTACGGCTCGATGGCGCCGACACCCGTCCGGGTGCCGGCAGTCGAGAGTGCGCTGGTCGGCCACAAGCTGGACGGCGCGACCATCCGCGAAGCGCTGGCGGCCCTCGACGGAGCGCTCAGGCCGATCGACGACATCCGGTCCACGGCCCGTTATCGCCGGTTCGTGGCCTCGAGGATCCTCGAGCGCTTCTTGCTGGAAGCCTGAGGACCGGCGGACAGTTCCGGAGCCACCTGCGCCGCGGCGCCAAGGTGGGCGACCAGTTTCTCGAGCTTCGGCGACATCGGCTCCTGACGGTGGTACGCCAGCGAGAACCTGTTGAGCGGGTTCGCCTTGGGGGCGGGCACCTCCGTCAGTTCGCCGTGGTCGAGCGCCCGGCGGACGGTGTGACGCGGCAGGACGGCGACGCCCAGCCCCGCCTTGACCATCGCGATGAGCGCCGGGAAGTGGTTGACGACGTGGCCGATGCGAACGTCGCCGGCGCGGCCCGGGTAGTTCTCTTCCAGCCAGCGGCGCAGCATGTAGTCGTTCTCCTCGAAGACCACGAACGGGCGGGTGAAGACGACGTCGTCGGCCGGCGGGGGTTGCCGCTGGCGACCCGACCCTCCCGGCACGAAGAGCACGTACTCCTCGGTGTAGATGGGCGTCTGGACCAGGCGTTGGCCGGTTTCGGTGATCGCCTGGACGATGATGGCCAGGTCGAGGCGGCGGTCCTCGAGGCGGCTTCGGATGAACTCGTCGGGCCCCATCCAGACGCGATAGTCGACGGCCGGATGGGCCTTGCGGAACTTGATCAACTCGGGGATGAGCCAGCAGTCGGCAAGGCCGGTGGGGCACGCGAGGCGGACAGTCCCCTCGACCGCGTGGACGCTGCTGCGGACTCGCGCCTCGGCCTCCCCAAGCCGGTTGAAGAGGTCGATGCAGAACTGCTGGAGGAAGAGGCCGGGATCGGTCAGGACCGCCTGGTCAGGGTGGCGCTCGAAGAGGCGGAGGCCCAGGTCCTTCTCGAGGCGGCGGATCTGATGGCTGACCGCCGGCTGGGTCACGAAGAGCTTCTGGGCGGCCCTGGAGAAGCTGCGCGTTTCGGCGACGGCCAGGAAATGTCGTAGTGCAGTGAAGTCGAGCATGGGGAAGAGGGGGCGTGCAAGGCGTGAGTTGGGAGGCGAAGCGAGGGAGCGACGGAGGGCCGAAGGCACGAGGCGCAGCACGAAGAAGCAAGGCCAGTGCTGAAGTTCTGCGACAGGCGCGAGGTCGTCGGGAGGTCGGGTTCAGACAGGGGGAGAGGTGGGTCTACCGGAGCCGTCCGGTGCGGATGACGCAGCCCGATCGCGTCGGAAGCGTACAAAATAAACCCCATTTATCGCAAGCATAGTAATTATGAATTGGACGATCGAGGCCCCGGCCGCTATGCTTTTCCCAACAAGACGCCCCCCCCCAACAAACAAGCGGAGTTCCCAAGGAGCAAGCAGATGTACAAGTCGATTCGTGGCCTTCTCACTACCGTAGTCCTGGTCATCGCCCTGACGGCGAACGTCCTGGCCGCAGCCACGGCCCACTTCCCCTACCGGGAGATCGAGAGCTGGCGCGACCAGGGGATGGTCTTCGTGGTCCGCAACGCCGACGGCGAGATCATGCACCACGCCAAGGGCCATCTGGAGAAGTGGAAGAGCGAGACCTACCAGGTCTGGGTCGTCCGCGACTCTCAGGGCCGCTTCCTCACGTTCATGCACGGAACGCTGGAGCGGTGGGGCGACGGTTCTCTGCGGCTCGTCCTGCGCAACAAGGAAGGCAAGTTCGTGGCGATCGGTCTCGTCCGCTACGAGAATGGCCGGCCCGTCCTGATGACGGTCGACCAGGCTGCGAGCTCGCTGCCCAGCGCCTGAACCTGAACCTGGCAGTCCTGTCGGGGTGACGACGCCGGCCGAAAGGCCGGCGTCGTCGTGTTGGTGTATCATCATCACCGGAGGTGTCACCGATGATGGACAAGACCGTCGAAGCCTTCACCGAGGCCATCAAGGCCGCGTTGCTGCCGGAGCTCCGAGAGCTCAGGGAGGGTCAGAACAAGCTCTGGGATGCCCAGGCCAGGACGAACGCGAGCCTGGAGCGTCTCGAGCAGCGCTTCACGGACCACGAGAAGCAGCAGGCCGAGCAGTTCCGGCTCGTGGCTGACCGGTTTGCAGCTCTCGACCGGCGCTTCGAAGAGCACGAGAAGCAGCAAGCCGAGCAGTTCCGGCTCGTGGCTGACCGGTTTGCGGCTCTCGACCAGCGCTTCACGGACCACGAGAAGCAACAGGCTGAACAGTTCACACTGGTAAACGGGCAGATCGAGCTCGTCAAGGAGCAGGTGCGTCTCGTCTCCGAGCAGCAAAGAGAGCTCCGCGTCGAGTTCGGCAAGCGCTTCGAGGCCCTCGAACTGAGGGTCCAGGTCCTGGAGCAGCACTTGATGAAGCTGCGCGAATCGGCGGCCGACCTCAGAGGCCAAGTCGCCCAGATGTTCGTCCTGAACGCCCAGGTCGGACGCATGGACGCGTTCGAGAGGCGCCTCGACGAGCTGTCCCCCCCGCCCCGGCGCAAACTCGCCGGCCGCGGCTGAAGCGGGCCGGCACTCATCGCCGGCCCGCAAGAGCCACCGCGCTCAGATCCTGTGGATGACCAGCCCGCTTCGCAGCTTGGGCTCGAACCAGGTCGACTTCGGAGGCATCAGCAGGTTGGCGTCGGCCACCGCCATGAGCTGCTCGACCGTCGTGGGGAACATGGCGAACGCCACGGCCGCCTGACCGCCGTCGACGAGCTTGACCAGCTCCGGCGTGCCGCGGATGCCGCCGACGAAGTCGATCCGCTTGTCGGTGCGCGGATCGCCGATGCCCAGGAGCGGGCCCAGGACGCGGTCCATCAGGATACTGACGTCCAGGCGCGCGGTGGGGTCGGTCTCGCCGGCGCGCGCGGGCGTCAACGACAGCGTGTACCACTTTCCGGCCAGGTACACGCGGCACTGGCCCGACCTGGCGGGGGCAGGCTCGGCGCCCGACCAGGGCTGAGGAGCCGCGCCCAGGGCGTCTCCAAGCTTCTGGAGCAGCTCTGCGGGTGTCAGGCCCGCGAGGTCCTTGACCACGCGGTTGTACGGCAGGATCTGGAGCTGATTGGCCGGGAACATCACCGCGAGGAAGGAATCGGCCTCGACGGGGTCGGTGCGCCCGCCACCGCAGCAACAGCACGAAACCTGCGGTTTCTTGCCGCGAAGCGTCGCCCGCGCTCGGCTGGCACTGGCCGCGCGGTGGTGGCCGTCCGCGATGTACGAGCACTCCAGGCGCCCGAAAGCCTCCGCCAGCGCCGCCGGCTCATCCACCTTCCACATCGTGTGGGCCACGCCGTCCGGGGCGACGAAGTCGTAGAGGGGCTTGCCAGTCTGGATCTGGGCCACCAGCTCGTCGATCGCGCGGTCGGGCTTGTGCATCAGGAAGACCGGCCCCGTCTGGGCCCGGAGTGTGACGATGTGGCGCGTGCGGTCGTCTTCCTTGTCCTTGCGCGTCTTCTCGTGCTTCTTGATGACGTCCGCGTCGTACTCGTCGACCGAGCAGCAGCCCACGACTCCCGTCTGGACATGGTTGCCCATCTTCTGGAGGTAGACGTAGAGGCAGTCGCGGTCCTCGGTCAGCAGCGGGACCTCGCGGATGAGCCGCTCGAAGCTGGACAGGCCCCGCGTGTACACCTCGTCGGCGTGCGGGTCGGTGCCCTCCGGCAAGTCGATCTCGGGGCGCGAGACGTGAAGCAGGCTCAGCGGGTTCCCCTTGGCCAGCTCCCGGGCTTCGGGCGTGTTGACCACGTCGTAGGGAACGCTGGCCACCTGGGCCACTTTCTCGACCGGGGGCCGCAGGGCTCGGAACGGGCGCATCATCACCATGATCGGCACACTCCTCCTCGGCGCTGCCGCGGGCCGTGCGGGCGGATTGCCCCGGCGCCGGCAGCAGACCTTCGCCGTGCAGATCGCATCACGCCGGCCCGGCGGAAAGCAAGGACAGAGTGAGGCTCAGGAATGATGCAGAGAGATGGGCGCCCGCACGTCCACGATCGCTGAAGAGTCGTCAGTCAACACAGAGCCACAGAGGCACAGAGCCACAGAGGAGCTGATTTGACGAGACTCTTCTCTGTGCCTCCGTGTCTCTGTGTTCACTCGAGATTCCTCAGGAGTGCACCGGCATTGGATCTTGGGCCGCGTCCCGAGGACCGAGTCCGTCAGCCTCTGCTGAGGACGGCAGGCACCCGGAACGTGCGGGATCCAAGCTCCTTGTCCAGGAGGAACAGGGCGGCGCTGTTCTCGGCCGCGAGCTTCATCCGACAGACCAGGTCCTGGACGCGGGCCTCCTCCTCCACCTGTTCGTGAACGAACCAGTCGAGCCGGTTCCGGGTCGCGTGGTCCTTCTCGGTCGTCGCCAGTTCGACCAGGTCATGAATCCACGCGGTCACGGCTTGCTCGTGCGTCAGAGTGCGCTGGAAGACGTCGAGCGGGCTCTTGAAGTCGGTCTCTGAGGGCTCGATCGCCCCGAGCTCCACCTGGCCGTTGCGGTCGCACACGTAGTTGAAAAGGACCATCGTGTGCGCGGCCTCTTCCTGGGCCTGGACCTTCATCCAGGCTGCGAATCCCGGAAATCCCTTGTGTTCGAACCACCCTGCCATTTGCAGGTACAAGTAGCTCGACGCAAACTCCTTGGTGAGCTGCTCGTTGAGAGCCTTCTGCATCTTCTTGCTGAGCATGGGTGCCTCCTCGATGGGCTTTGCTCCCCCCTGCAATCAAGAAGGTACGCACGCACGGCCCGACATGCCGACAAGCCGCGTGAGTCGCCGCCCAGTGGGAAGGCGGCAACTCATCACGAAGCCACCAAGGCCAGAAGGAGACACGAAGAAGAGGAACGAAAACCCCTTCGTGCCGCCCTTCGTGACTTCGTGGTCCAATCGCCTCATCACCGGGTAGCCCCTGCAACTCCCGGTTTTCGGCACCCGGGAACCTCCGCTGCGGATGCTGGTCAGATGCGATGACCGTTCGATGGTGTGGACCCGTGGAGGCACTCGAAATGAAGCGTCTGATGGTGTTCTCGCTGGTGGTGCTCTTCATGACGCCGGCCCTGCTCTCGGCCTCGGAAGGCCTCCCGGACGGACGTCTTCCCGGTGGGTTCGAGGAGGATTCGAAGGCCCCCTCGCTCGACCCTTTCAAGGTGCTCGTGCCCGAGCCCGAGCCGCCCAGGCCGCCGGCGCCGCCCCCGCCCGCGCCTGGTCCTCCCCCGCCCGATCCGCCGCGCCCTCCCCTGGCCGTCACCGTCACCGCCTACGGCCTCGAGTCGAACAACCCCGTGGCCGTGCTCCATTACAACGGCACCGACTACCTCGTGGAAGAGGGCTGGGAGAGCGACGACGGCGCCTTCACGGTCCGTGAGATCGACCTGGGCGCCGGCAACAGCGTCACCGTGGTGCTGTACGACCGGCGGGCCCAGCGGCGGCAGACCGTGCGCTGGCCGGACCCCGACCGCATCGCCGGCGGCGAGCGCCGCAGTTGCATCGTTCGACCTCAGGGACCCGACCTCGACTGAACCGGCGAGCGGGGTGCTATGATCGCTTCCTCGAACAGCGCGGTCCGAGAAGGCCCGGTCGGCCGGCTCCCGGACACGTCAGGAGGGAGCGATGCAGCCCGTTTTCTTCACACCCGTCAAAGAAGGCGAACCCACCGAGAGTGTTCAGGCCAAGGTCGCCTCGCTCTATGACGCGGCGGGTTTCGACCAGTTCGTCCAGCCCGACGAGCTGGTGGCGATCAAGACCCACTTCGGCGAGGACGGGAACCACAATTTCATCAGCCCGGCGCTGCAGCTCCCGCTGGTGGAGCGCGTCAAGCGCCGCGGCGCCAGGCCGTTCTGGACTGACACGAGCACGCTATATCTGGGGCGCCGCTCCAACGCGGTGGACCACATCGTGCTGGCCGGCGAGCACGGCTTCTCGTTCGAAGCCACGGGCGCGCCGGTGGTCATCGCCGACGGTATCTCGGGCCGCGATGAGGTCGAGGTCAACGTCGGTGGGCGGCATTCGACCAAGGTCGGCATCGCGGCGGCCGTGGCGGCCGCCAACTCCTTGCTGGTGGTCAGCCACGCGACCGGGCACCTGGCATGTGGTTACGGCGGCACCATCAAGAACCTGGGCATGGGCCTCTCGAGCCGCAAGGGGAAGTTGTACCAGCACTCGGTCGTGAAGCCGCGGGTCGATCCGAAGCGCTGCCGCGGGGACGGGATGTGCCTCAAGTGGTGCCCCGAGGACGCGATCTCGATGGTCGACGGCAAGGCCCGCATCCGCGAGGAGGACTGCGTGGGGTGCGGCGAGTGCCTGGCGGCATGCCGGCCCGGGGCTGTCCAGTTCCAGTGGCGCATCGAGTCCCTCATGCTGCAGGAGCGAATGGCCGAGCAGGCCTGCGGGGTCGTGAAGAACAAACAGGGCAAGGTCGGCTTCGTCAACTTCATCCTCAACGTGGGACGGGACTGCGACTGCCTGCCATCCAAGAAGGGCGACGTGCTCATCAGGGCCCTGGGAATCCTGGCCTCGCGGGATGCGGTGGCCATCGAGCGGGCGACGCTCCAGCTCATCGAGGACCGCCTCGACGGAGGCCTGCGCCGCCAGGCTTACGACATCGACTACACGCCGAAGCTCGCCTACGCCGAGGAGCTCGGCAT
>JACQZL010000093.1 GCA_016213865.1 Candidatus Rifleibacteriota bacterium | reverse complement strand
CTGGCGGTCTGCTCCTGCAGCGTGCTGCCGATGTTCGCCGGCATCTACACGATGGGGGCGGGCCTCGGACCGGCCTCGGCCTTCCTCTACTCGGGACCGGCCATCAACGTGATGGCGGTCTTTCTTTCGGCGCGGGTGCTGGGCTTCGATCTGGGCGTGGCGCGTGCGGTGGGCTCGATCGTCTTTGCCGTCGTCATCGGCCTGGCCATGGCCTGGTTCTTCCGTCACGAGGAGCAGCGCCGGGTTGCGGCCCAGATGCAGATGCCTCCTCCACCGGCGAGTCCCCGCAGTCTGCTGCAGACCACGACTTACTTCGCTTGCCTGGTGCTCTTCCTGGTCTTCTCCGACTGGTACAACACCAACGACGTGACGCTGCGGCTGCGCGACGGGTCGGCGTTCACCGCCAACGTCCGCTACCAGACGGCCGAGATGCTCGACGTCCAGGTTTACCAGCCCGACGGGCTCCTGTCGCCCGAGGTGAAGCGGCTGGTTCGCGCCGACGTGCTCGAGCGCGCTCCGGTGCCCAGCCTGGCGATGACCATCCACGGCATCAAGTGGTACCTGGCGGGGCTGATGGGGCTAGCGATTCTGGTGATGCTAACGCCGTGGTTCACCCGCGACGAGGTGTCCCAGTGGATGGCGGCCACCTGGGACTTCGGGAAGACGATCGTGCCTCTGCTCTTCGGCGGGGTGTTCGTGACCGGATTCGTGTCGGCGCTGATCCCGGAACGAGCGGTCGCGGGAGTGGTGGGAGACAATGGCCTGGTCTCGAACCTCATCGCCTCGGTTGTAGGCATGTGCTGGTACTTCGCCACGCTGACCGAGATCCCCATCACGCAAGCGCTGATGAAGCTCGGCATGGCCAAGGGGCCCGCCCTGGCGCTGTTGCTGGCTGGGCCGGCGCTGTCCATCCCGAGCATCCTGGTGCTATTGAAGATCATGGGGGGCAAGAAGACCGCAGTCTTCTGCGCGCTCACCGTGGTCATGTCGACAATCGTCGGCGTCCTGTTCGGCGCCGCGACTTCACCCTGACGTTTCACACACCTCCCTCGGGAGGCCCGTCCCTGGAGGCATCCGCATGTCCCGATTGCTGCAGGTCCTGGGTCCGGGGTGCCACAAGTGCACCAAGCTCGCCGAAGCCACCGAACAGGTCGCGAAGGAACTCGGTCTCGACTACCGGCTGGAGAAGGTCACTGACATTGCCGAGATGATGAAGTTCGGCGTGATGATGACTCCGGCGCTGGCCGTCGACGGCATCGTGAAGGTCGTGGGCCGGGTCCCGTCGGTCGAGGAGCTGAAGACGCTGCTGGGGTGACCCGCAAAAGGGTCCGCTCCAAGAGCCGCCGGCGCGAGGAACGGCTGGCGGTTTGGGGCTGGCCGGAAGAGCGGTCTGGAGTGAAGCCCAGCGGGCGCCCTGCCGGCAGGTTTGACTCCCGCGCACGCCTCGATGGTTTAGAATAGGGCGCGGCGAGGCCCGTCCTCACCTCCGAGTTCGCGCGCAAGGACCGGCGGCAGCCTGTTCCGGCCGGACTCGCCCTTGGGCCTCCTGGTACTCGGGGGCGGAACCGGCGGCCAGGACGGACCTCGACCTCTCCGGAAGGGAGAACGCATGCGAACTCCACTTGGTGCCTGGCTCGGTCTCGTCGTCGGCTGTGTCACCGTGCTCCCGATGACGGGTTGCGGTCAGCCGGGGCCGGAGACTCTGCGCCTCGCGACCTCGACCATCCCGGCGCCAGCCGTGAGAAGCTGGCTCGACCAGATCGTCAAGCTGCCGCGCCCTTTCGACGCCAGCCTTTCGGTCACCGGCTCGACCACGGCGATCGAGCAGTTGCTCGAGGGACAGCTCGATCTCGTCGTGAGCTCCCGGAGGATGTCGCTCAACGAGTTCCTCGTCGGCCAGTCCCGGGGACGCGAGATCCATGAAGTCCTGATCGGCTTCGGCATCTACCAGGTCCTGGTGAATCCGCGGAACCCCGTCTCGAGCCTGACGCTGGAGCAGGTAGGGGAGATCTTCTCGCGCCGCCTCCAGGACTGGTCCGAGGTCGGGGGGCCAAAGTTGCCCATCGTCTGTGTCTACCGGAAGACGCTTCCGGGCGATCTCGATCTCTTCTTCGAGAAGGAAGTCTCCATGAGGTTCGAGCCGAATCGGCACGGCCAGGGCCAGGGGGTCGTCGTCGCCGGCGACACGGCGGCGATCGATGCCGCCGTCCAGGCCGACCCGGGCGCGATCGGCTACCTGCTCTCCACCGATCCGGCCCCGGGGGTCAAGTCTTTGGCCATCCAGAGCAGGTTTTCGAAGACGCCTCTGAAACCGTCGGTGGAAGCGGCGCTCTCGGGCCAGTATCCGATGTTGCGGCCGTTGTACATGTACCTCGATACGGCGGCGCCCCGAGCCGCGGAGTACTTTCGCGAGTTCGCCGAAAGCAAGCGGGGTCGACAGCTCCTCGCCGAGGCGGGCTTTGCCCCGGCGCCGTCGACGCGAACCGCCCGAAACGATCCGGACCAGCCGGTCATCATGCCCGACTGGTGAGCGTGGAGTCCTCCCCCAAACATGTTCGCAATCGTTCTCCTCTGCCTGCTGGCGACCATCGCCCTCTACTTCCGGAACAATCCGTTGAAGCACGGTCGATGGTTCATGATGCGGCGATTCTTCAACTGGTTTCCGCTGGGCATGACCTATGCGTTCCTCTACATGGGGCGCTACAACCTGATCGTCTCGAAGAACGCGCTCGGCTCGCTGATGACCAAGGAAGAGTTCGGGTGGATCTTCGCGATCGGCACCTGGACGTATGCCCTGTCGTTCCTGGTGAATGGGCCGCTGGTCGACAACAAGCTCGGCGGCAAGAGGGGCATGTTGATCGCCGCGGGCGGCTCGGCGCTCGCCAACATCCTGATGGGCGTGGTGACCTATCTGGTCTTGAACGGCCATCTGCAGGTCCGTCTCGTCGTCGCCTTCTCGATCCTCTACGCGGTGAACATGTACTTCCAGAGCTATGGCGCGGTCTCGATCATCAAGGTCAAGGCCTACTGGTTCCACGTTCGAGAACGGGGAGTCTTCGGCGCCATCTTCGGCACGTTGATCTCGATCGGGGTCTACTTCGCTTACGACTGGGGCGAGACCATCCTGCAGATGACCAAGGCCTCGCCGGCGGCAAGCTCGGGCTGGCTGCACCAGGGCATCCGGCAGGCGTTCGCGACCGAGGGGTCGACGATCGACGCCACCTGGGCGGTCTTCTTCATCCCAGCGGCGATTCTGCTGGCGTGGGTGGCGATCGACTGGTTCTCGATCCGCGACACGCCTGAGGAGGCCGGGTTCGAACACTTCGACACTCACGACGCTTCCTCCGGGGAGATGCACGTGGAGCTGTCGACCACCGACCTGCTCAAGCGCGTCTTCAACAACCCGCTGATGCTCATGATCGCAGCCGTGGAGCTGACCTCCGGCGTTCTGCGGAACGGCGTGATGCAGTGGTACAAGGTGTTCGCCTTCGAGGTCCCTCAACCCGGCGCCCGCTTCGTCATCGACAACTGGGGCGGTTTGCTGTGTGTCTTCGGCATCCTCGGCGGTTTCCTGGGCGGCCTGCTCTCCGACAAGGTGTTCCAGTCCAGGCGGGGCCCTCCGGCGGCGCTGCTGTGCGGCTTCATGTTCGTGATGACCCTTCTGATGACGGCGTACATCTTCTCTTCTCCGCCGATGGTGGCCGCTGCGGCCCTGCTGATCTCCATGGCGGTGATCGGCGTTCACTCGCTGATGTCCGGCACCGCCGCGGCCGATTTCGGAGGACGGAAGGCGACCGCCACCTGTTCGGGCATCGTGGACGGCTTCGTCTATCTGGGCAGCGGCTTGCAGTCCGTCAGCCTGGGCTACCTGGTCGGCCGAAGCTGGCTCTGGTGGCCCGCCTTTCTGGCCCCGTTCGCGCTCCTGGGCGCGTGCCTGGCCCTCAAGCTCTGGCACGAACTGCCCGCCGCCACGCGCAAGTACCTCGAGGAGACCGAGGCGAAGAAAGCGGCCGCTCGCGCGTCGGCGGGTTGAAGCCCGCGTCGAGCACGAGACGGCAGGGCCTTGGTGCCTTCGCCGGAGGTCCCGGCCGGCCGCACGAGCCCGGCGGCAGTGCGGCTGGTGGACGGCCGGCGAGTGCTGTGTTGACAAGATGGCCACATGACCATACGATCGACACGATCTGGGGTGGCGCAACTGTCCGTCGCCCCGAGGCCGCCCGGTCTCGAGCCGCGCGGTCCTGCTTCTCGGAGGTTCACCAGAGATGTCGCAGCCTGAAGCCGGCGTTGCCGGCAGACTATCGTTCCTGGACCGGTACCTGACCCTGTGGATCTTTCTCGCGATGGGGATAGGCGTGGGAGTGGGCTATCTCGTGCCCGGGGTGGTCTCCTTGATCGAGAAGATGAGCATCGGGACGACGTCGATTCCGATCGCCGCCGGACTGATCCTGATGATGTATCCGCCGCTGGCCAAGGTCCGCTACGAGGAATTGGGCAAGGTCTTCCGCAACACCCGGGTGCTGGGGTTGTCGCTGGTGCAGAACTGGATCATGGGGCCCATCCTGATGTTCGTGCTGGCCGTCGTGTTCCTGCGCGACAGGCCGGAGTACATGGTCGGTCTGATCATGATCGGCCTCGCGCGGTGCATCGCCATGGTCATCGTCTGGAACGAGCTGGCCGAGGGCGATACGGAGTACTGCGCCGGGCTGGTGGCCTTCAACTCGATCTTCCAGGTGCTCTTCTTCTCGGTCTATGCCTGGCTCTTCATCACGGTCCTGCCGGGCTGGCTGGGGCTCTCGGGCGCGGTGGTGAACATCACCATCGGTCAGATCGCCGAGAGTGTGTTCATCTACTTGGGCATCCCGTTCTTGGCGGGTCTGATCACTCGGTTGGTCCTGAGAGGCGCCAAGGGTGACGATTGGTACCACAATCGGTTCATCCCCCGGATCAGCCCGATCACGCTGATCGCCCTGCTGTTCACGATCGTCGTGATGTTCAGCATCAAGGGCGAGAAGATCGTGCAGCTTCCCTTCGACGTGGTGCGCATCGCCATCCCGCTGCTCATCTACTTTGTGACAATGTTCCTCGCCTCCTTCTGGCTCAGCGGCAAGGCCGGCGCGAATTACGGCCAGTCGGCCACGCTGTCGTTCACGGCCGCCTCGAACAATTTCGAGCTTGCCATCGCTGTCGCCGTGGCGACCTTCGGCATCCATCACGGGGCAGCCTTTGCCGCGGTCATAGGCCCTCTGGTGGAGGTGCCAGTGCTGATCGGCTTGGTGAACGTTTCACTCTGGATCCGGCGGCGGTACTTCCAGGGCGCGACCTGCTGCGGCGAGCCGACGAGAGCGCAGGAAGCCTGAGGTCGGCCGTCAACTTGGAGTTCCGACCCGTTGTATGATGCGCGCTCGACCAGGAGGTGACGACGCAGATGACGCTTCGAGGCAAGACGGTCCGGGAGTCGGTTCATGAGACGACCCATCTGGTGATGCCGGGGGACGCCAACCCGCACGGCACCGCTTTCGGTGGCCAGGTGATGGCGTGGATCGACCTGGCGGCCGCCATATCGGCCGTCCGGCACGCCCGGGAATCGGTCGTCACCGCCGGCATCGATGCCGTCAACTTCGTCTCGAAGATCCAGCTCGGCCATCTGGTGATTCTGAAGTCGTCCGTGAACTTCACGGGCCGTTGCTCGATGGAGATCGGTGTTCGCGTCGAGTCGGAGGATCCACTGACCGGCCGGCGAGAGCACGCCTGCACGGCCTATCTCACCTTCGTGGCCGTCGACGGGAGCGGGCAGCCGAGAGAGGTGCCGCCGGTGTTGCCCGAGACGGGCGAGGAGCGCCGGCGCCACGACGAGGCCCGCGCCCGCCGCGAGCATCGGCTGGCCCTGCGAAAGCCGGCCCTGCCGTAGAACGCGGGTGCCGCCCGGCTCGCCGGCCGGTCGAAGGCGAGGGGCTGGAGCGCGATGCGGCGCAGGGCCGGACGGAGGTTGCGGCGAGAGACCGCTCAGGCGGTGGGCTTGCGGGCGTGGACCCGGACGCTTTCGATGCGGCCCACCATCGACACGGCCACTTCGCGCAGCCTCGCCGGATCGTTGGATAGGCTGCTCGAGCAGCAGGTTTGCGCCTCAGGCAGCTCCGACTTGAAGAACGCCTCGAGCTGCGGCGCGTCGTAAGTGAGGCGGTCTCGCACCGCCACCTCGACCAGGCCCGCGGCCCTGAGGCCGCCCAGATAGGCCTCGAGCGAGATGGCGCCGGAGATGCACGAGCAGTAGAGCGCCGGATCCTTCAAGACCTCTTCCGGAAGCCCCGAAGCGACGATGTCCGAGACCAGCATCCGGCCGCCCGGCTTGAGCACACGGGCGATCTCCGCGAAGACACGCGGCTTGTCCGGCGAGAGGTTGATGACGCAGTTGGAGATGATCCAGTCGACGGAGCCGTCCTCGACCGGCAGCTCCTCGATGACGCCCTTGCGAACCTCGACGTTGAGATATCCGCCCGCGGCGGCGTTGGCCCGCGCGCGCTCGATCATCGCGTCGGTCATGTCCACGCCGATCACCCTGCCGCTGGGGCCCACCTTGTCGGCCGCCAGGAACAGGTCGATACCCGCGCCCGAGCCCAGGTCGAGCACGGTCTGGCCGGGCTGGATCTCGCTGAAGGCGACCGGGTTGCCGCAGCCGAAGGAGTTGGTCACGGCGTCGGCCGGCAGCGCCGCGAGTT
>JACQZL010000092.1 GCA_016213865.1 Candidatus Rifleibacteriota bacterium | reverse complement strand
CGGTGCCCAACCGGATGACCGGTGATTCTGAAGAGGACCTGCGGGGTTGGCGAGGGCGCGCACGCAGTTCTAGGGGCACCTCATCCCTGCGCTGCGCCATGGAGACGGGACCACGGAGACTCCCGGGGGCACGAGGGATAGCACCGAGGGACTCTCCCAATCAGTCTCCTCCCTGGGTCCTGGGATCTTGGGGTTTCGTCTTTCCCCACGAACCGCCGGCGGACCCGGGGCCTCGCGCTCTTGCGTTCATCTTCTCCGGCGGCCACGGCGGCGCGGCTTGCGCCGGGCCCCCTCCGGCTTGCCGGAGTGCTCGGCCCGGAGGGCCGAACGCGCCTCGTCGAGGGACTGCTTGGGTTCCACTTCCAGGTCGCGGGCGTCCCGCAGCACTCGCTTGAGCTCCGGAGGCAGCCTGTGACGAGGATAGAAGTGCTCGCGGAGGGTCTGGCGGAGGTCGGCCGACGCGTCCCGCAGCAAGACCTCGCCCCGCCCTCCCCGTAACCGGTACAGGCCCGGCTTCGCGGGCAAGGCCTCGAGGGCCTCGACCGACAGCCGGTTGCCGACGAAATCCGGCCTGCCGATCGACCCCTGGTAGAACGACAGGTCGAGCAACGTTCGCACGCCGCTGGCGGTGAGGTCGGTCTTCAGGAGGTTCCAGACGGCGGCCGTCGCGACGGCGTCGTCCAGGGCCCGGTGCCGCTGCCGGAACTCGATGCCCAGGTCGGCCGCGACGGATTCCAGTCCCAGGCGTTCGATTTCGGGCCGCAGCGTCCGGGTGATCGCGACGGTGCAGACGACCGGGTTCGCGAGGAACTCGCCCCGCTCGCGGAAGAGCTCGTAGTTGAGCAGCTCCATGTCGCCCGAGACGTCGTGGGCGATCAGGATGGCGTCCTGGATGAGACCGCCCAGCGCCGGCAGCAGCCGGCCCATCGGGGGGGCCTCGTCGAGCTGGGCCTGCCTCAGCCCGGTCATGTGGGCAATGAAGGGGGGCAAGGGGCGGCCCGGGTTGACAAGCGACTCCAACTGGCGGCGGCTGCCGTCCGGCTCCACGCGCAGCGCCCCCAGCTCGATGATGCGGTGCAGCGGCGGCCGCCCTCCGGTCGCCTCGACGTCGATGACGCAGACGGGCATCTCGGCGAAGGGCCGGAGCATCGTGTCGGAGTCGGCGAGAGTCCAGGTCATCTCGGGACGGAGGCGGAACAACCCGAACCGCTGCAGCATGGGTTCGAGCGTCTCGTCGAGGTAAGTGCGGCTGAAATCGCCGCGCAGCCGGCGGAGCAGGGGGTCGAGGGGCATCCCGCCGGGAGTGGAGGCCAGGGCCGCGCAGGTCCGCAGCAACAAGTTCGACTGGCGGCCGTCCAGGGTGCGGTACGGTTCGGAGGCGTTGACCGCTGCGACCAGTTCCTCGGAGGTCATGGGGCCAAAAACCGCCTCGTGGAGTGCCTTCTTGTGGCGTTTACAGCCCCGAGAAACCTGTCGATAACAGGCATGACCGCGGTCTGCCGGCCCCTTGGCCTCGAGAGTCCGACTGCTTTTCGAGACGGGCCGGGTCTGCCGCAATGGACCGGAGACTCCACATGAAAGCCGCCACCTGCGCCGGAGGGGAGATCGACCTGCCCGCCACGGGCCTGGACGCCCGCTTCGAGACTCTCCAACGAGAGCTGGACGACATCAAACGAATCCTGGTTCTGCTGCAGCATCGAGCCGTCATCTCGTCGCTCCTGCGGACCGACGAGGAACGACAGTCCTGGGTCCAGCGGTTCCTGGGCTGGTTTTCCCCCAAGTCCGTCGCAGGCTAGTCTACGGCCTGGACCGTCTCTCGCGACAACTGTTTCTCCGCGCCCGGTGCTCTCTTCGCGTTGAAGGGAACACCGGGCTCTCGTTTCGGTCACAGGAATCGGCCGGCCGCCCGGGCCGGCTTCCGGCTGACGAAGGTCGCGGCTATAATGAAGATGATGAACTGTTCGCGCTCGAAGTCCCGCCGGTCCACTCCGTGGTTGGGGTTGCTGCTGGCGCTCGCGCTGGCAGCGACCGCCCAGGCAGCCCCGACGCTCGAGGAACTGCAGGTCTACGTCAAGCAGCACCCCGAGAACGTGAGGGCGGTCTACTACCTGGGGCGCCTTCATGCCGAAAGGGGCAACTATGCCCAGTCGGTGCGCCTCTTCATGCACCTGCTCAAGAGGCCCCGGGCCCCCGGCTCCGCAAACGACGTGAGCGACAAGATGCGGGTCCAGCTCTTCAACCGCATCGGCTTCGCCTACTTCAAGTCCGAGGACCTGACCCGCGCCCAGAAGGTCTGGACGATCGCGCTCAAGAAGTACCCGGACGACGAATTCGCCCGAAAGGGCCTGGCCGCGATCGCTCGCAAGACGGGCGGGCGCAAGCCGAGCCCTGGCGGGAACAGCCGGACCGAGCAGGACGTCGACAAGCCGCCCCCCCCTCCGCCGGTCAGCCCGGCCGAGGCCAAGAAGGCCTTCGACGAGGGCATCAAGCTCTATGACCAGGCCAAGGCCCAGCTCGATGCCGGCAACGACAACCAGGCCCAAGGGCTCTTCAACGATGCTCGCGAGAAGCTGGAGCTCGCCCTTCGCGGCAAGCACAGCGAGGGCGAGACCAACTACTACCTCGGCATGTGCTACC
This sequence comes from Candidatus Rifleibacteriota bacterium, assembly GCA_016213865.1. The sequence goes on along the minus strand of JACQZL010000092.1, from coordinate 6,343 downwards.
TGAAGGCCTACTCCGACGACTCCTCCCAGCTCGAGATGGCCCGCGACCACTTCGAGAAGGCCTACGCGCTGCTGCCGTCGGATCCGAAGCTCACTCCCGACATCACGTTCGGTCTGGCCGCCACCTACGGTCTCCTGGACGGCATCGACAAGGAGATCGAGTTCTACGAGAAGACGATCGAGCTGAAGCCCACCTTCGCCGAGGCCCACTTCCGCGCGTCCCTGGCGTACGACAAGACCAAGGACCGCCGCAGCGACTGGTCGGCCAAGAGCTTCGAACACGCCAAGAAGGCGATCAAGCTCGACCCCAACTACAAGAAGCGCTTCCAGCCGATGATCCGCAACAGCCAGGTCGCCAAGCAGGTGGCGGGCATCATCCACGAGATCATCCAGAAGAGCGAGGACAGCCAGATCCCCGACGACGAGGCCGCCAAGTACGCCGAGCAGATCGGCAAGATCCTGGGCGACAACAACATCAAGAGCGAGATGCTGGGCGAGGAGAGCGGCGGTGCCAACACCGAATCGCTCAAGGAGATGATCAAGGACCCGGGCAAGCGGCAGCGCCTGCGCCAGTTCTGGGACGCCTCCTCGGGGGGCGACCCGCAGAAGGTGCAGGACATGCTCGACAACGCGTCGCCGCAAGAAAAGGAGCAGGTCCAGAAGATCCTCTCTTCCGACGCGGCCAAGAACAAGATCCAGAAGTACCTGGGCAACACGAAGCTGCAGGAGGCCATCAACCAGCAGCAGGAGTAGGCGGCCAAGCCGACTCCTGTCCCGGAGGTCATCGTGAGACGATTGATTGCCCTACATGCATTCGGCCTTTCGGTCTGTTGCGGGCTGCTCGGATTGCAGTTGGCCCTCGAGCAGATCGCGGGCCCGGCCCAGGCAGCGCGCCCCTTTGCCCGCTCGGCACCTCTCGCCGCATCGCCCCGGATCGAGCGTTCGTGTCTGGAAGCCCTCGCGCTCCATCGCTCCGCGCTGGCCCTGGAGCGGCGCGGGGCTCCCCGAGCCTCCGTCACCGCCGCTTTCCAGCGCAGTCGCTCGGCCCTGGCTGCCGCGCTCGTCGCCGGTCCGTCAGCTCGACTTCGGACCGACGCGATGGCCGCGCTGGGTGAATCGTACCTGCACGGGAACCCCTCTCCGACGATGGCCGAGCGCTGGTCTCGCCAGGCTCTGAAGCTCGACCCGCGGCACTTCGAGGCCCTCCGGGCCCTCGCTCGCGCTCTCGGGCTGCAAAAGCGCGAGGCCGAGGAGGCCGCCACCTGGGAACGAGCTCTCGCCGTTTGCCCCGACAGTCCCGACCTGCACAAGCGCGCCGCCCTCGCCTACTTCGCCTCGACGCTCCCGGACAGCCTCGAGCGCGCCTACGACCACGCCGTCGCGGCCGTGCAACTCGACGATTCGCTCGTCGACGATCTCGACTGCGTCCTCGATGCCGGCGAGGGGAGCCTGGCCGACGTCTCACCCGACCTGGGACCCGGCCGAGAGACCGACCTGGCCGCGATCATCGACCGCGGCCAAGGCGGCAAGCTCTCCGAGCCCGAAGCCGAGCGCTACACCCGCGAGCTCGGCCGGATGCTGCAGGGCCAGAACTGACCGGACAGGCCCGGGAGGGCTGATCGGAAGCGAGAGCGACTACCTCGTCCCAGTCGAGGTAGCGGCCGCCCTGCCTGGTGGTGGAGGTGACCTCGAAGTCGTCGCGGATCGAGGACCTTGAAACCAAGCGGAAACTGGTCGAGATGATGGTCCGCCTGCCCGGAGCGCCGAGTCGATAGGGCATGTGTGGTATCATGATATCGCGATGGCTCGATACATCACGACCAACATCCGTCTCGCTCCCGACCGATACGGCGACCTGAGGCGTCGCGCCTCCCGGGAACACAAGAGCGTGGCCCAGTTCGTTCGCGAGGCAATCGACGTCCGTCTGGGTTACGGGGGCGAGGCTGCGCCGCCGAGCCCCGAAGCAGACCCTTTCTGGAACGTCATCGGGCTCGCGGAAGGGGACCAGACCGATGGCGCAATCCAGCACGACCACTACCTCTACGGCTGGCCAAAGGAGCGGTCCGGAGAGACGATTCGTCGACACCGGCGCCCTCGTCGCTCTCGCTGACCGCAAGGACCAGTTCCACGGCAGGGCCAAGGAGTTCTTCGGGCGACATGCGAGAGCGGCTCGATGGCTCACTTCCGACTACGTATTGGACGAGACTGCAACACGCCTGCGCGCGGCGCTCGGTTCGACGGCTGCCGTGACCTTCGTGCGGGCCGTGCGAGCAAGCGCTTTCTACGAGGTCCTGCCGGTGGACGAAGGCATTTTCGAGGCTGCGCTCGAGGTGATGTTGAAGTACGCCGACCAGTCGCTCAGCTTCACTGACTGCACTAGCTTCGCACTCATGCAGCACCTCGATCTACGCGAGGTCTTCGGTTTCGACGCCGACTTCTTGCGTTGCGGGTTTGTGCTGGTCCCGTGACGGCCGGCGCCGGTTCCGGCTTTCGGCCCGGTCACTTCCAGCGGCCAAGCGCGGGCGCGGTCTTGCGGACCAATTCCCTTCGGGATCGGGCGCCGGCGGCGTGGCCGGTGACAGGTAGGGCGCGAGAGAGCGGCCCTGAAACCCGTGGAAGGCGCCGATGCCTGCGGCACGCCGTGGGCGCGCGCGGCCGCGGCGGGGGCGGCGACGCCGAAATCGGCAGAATGGTGGGGGGATGGCTCAAGGCGACGCCGGCTTGAATCTGGCTGCCTCACTGTGGGACAGGTTGGTGTCGTGGTCCAACTTGAGGCGTTCGGCCCGCCGGGCGTTTGTCGGGAAGCGGCGCCGAGGCGATGCCGCGCGATTCATGGATGAACTGGTGGTGGCGGGTCTCCAGACCGGCCCAAGAGGCTGCATCAGGACTGGCGGGTCTGGAGACCCGCCACCACCAAGTAAAGACAATCACCCGCTCGGAGCATGGGAAACGTCTTTCAGATTGGCTTGTCGGGCTCAATTCCAGGTGCGGGCGACCTTCCACCCGGTCGGACTTTGAGAGGAGGCACCGCGAAGGGCGTTCTCGTCCGCTTCGAAGAGCACCGCCGGCCATCAGCGACAGCCCACCCTCCGACCTGCTCAGGATGAGCGGGAGCCCCAAGCCCCCGGTCAGCTCGTCGCTTCGGCAGCCCGAGCGTCCGAGAAGACCTTGATGATCGTGGTGAACCGCGTGATGTCCAGCACGCCGAGGATGGGCGCGCTGACACTGCACAGCGCCAGCTCCAGCCCGCGCTTCTTGAGGGCATCGAAGAGCAGCGCCAGCGAGCCGATGCCGGCCGAATCGATGTAGGTCAAGGCCGACATGTCGAGCACCACCCGGATATGACCGTCGTCGAGATTGGCCAGGACCTGCTCGTGGAACTTCTTGGAGTTGAGCAGCGACAGGTTGGGTGGGGACTCGATGAAGAGCACCGTGCCCGAGCTGCGGCTGGACGGCTGCCATGCCTGGGCCGACTCGTCGTTGACGATCGCCCTGGGCTGGATGGGGCCGGCACGTGAAACCGGCCGGACCTCGGGCAGCGGCCGTGGGGCTGCCCGGCTCTCCATCGGAAGCTCCAGGGTCAGCTCGCGCGAAGCTGCGATGACGTCGGGAAAGCTCCGGCGCGCCTCGACCAGGATCGAGTCGATGGCGTCGTCTTCGCGATACGGATCGTGGTGGAAGAGGCAGACCGTCTTGACGTTGGCGGCCCTGGCCACCTCGATCGCGTCGGCCCAGGTCGAGTGGCCCCAACCCCTGTGGGCTTCATAGTCCTCGGGTGTGAACTGGGCGTCGAAGATGAGCAGGTCCGCGTCCTGCGCCAGCTCGTGGAGCTTCTCGTCGCGATGGCGATCCGGCCAGGGCTCGTTGTCGGTGGCGTAGGCCACCACGGCGTCCTCGTCCTCGATCCGGTAGCCGAAGGCCCCCTGCGGGTGGTTGAGGTGACGGCTGGTGACGACGCAACTGCCCACCTGGATGGTCTCTTCGAGCAACTCGATGAAGTGGAGGCTCGAGGGCATGTCGCTCATCTTCACGGGAAAGTAGAGGCTGCCCATCTGACCGCGGAGCGCGTCTTCCAGGCGGCTGTCGACCTTGAAGGCGCCGTGGATGTGGAACTCGTTGCCGGGGTTGAAAGCGGGCTGGAAGAACGGGATTCCCTGGATGTGGTCCCAGTGGAAGTGCGACAGGAAGATGTACCCCTTGCCGTGGAAGGTGGGGTCGGACATCAACGTGTGCCCCAGCCGGCGGATGCCTGTCCCCGTGTCGAGGATCAGCAGGGTGCCGCCCGAGCGGATCTCGACACAGGCCGTGTCTCCGCCGTATCGCATACACGTCGGATCGGGCGTCGGGATCGAACCTCGGGTTCCCCAGAACTTGACTCTCATGGCTTCAGGAACGGTCCGGCGGCAAGAGGCCGCCACTCATGACTTGGCGCGTCCCTGGCGAATTGTCAAGCAGTGACGCCATCGGAAGTCCTTGGCTGCTTCGAAAAAGTGATCTCGATCTCGTTGCCGCGCTCGTTGAACTCGATGCGGTCCGAATACTGTTCGATGAGCAGGAGCCCGCGGCCCTTCTTGCCCGTGGGGTCGCGACGGGCCTTCTGCAGGATGCCCATGGCGGGGAAACCATCGCCCTCGTCGGCGACCCGGACGGCCAGCTCGCGCTCCGCGGGGACGACGCTGACGGCGACCTTGCGCGTGGCGTTGCCCTTGTTGCCGTGCTCGATGGCGTTGGCCAGCGCTTCCTTGATGACGAGCATCACGTTGGCCCGCTCGCGTTCGAAGAAGCCCGAGCGCTGGATGAAGCCTCCGATGGTCCGGACGTGGGCCGGCAGGTTGACGATGCGGCTCTCGAAGCTGAGGTGCAACTCGGAGTCGGGCGACTTGGCGCGGATGGCCAGGAACGTGAAGTCGTCCTGCAGCTTCTCGGTCTCGGCGAACTCGACCGCCGACGAATAGAGGTGATCGGCCAGGTCTTCGACGGGCCGATCGCGGCTCTCCAGGACCAGTTGCTCCAGGCGGCTCAACTCGAACATCTCGCCGTGGGGCGACTGGGCCTCGATGAGACCGTCCGTGTACAGGATGAGGAGGTCTCGCGGTGAGAGGTGGAGCGTCTCTTCCTGGTAGTTGTAGTCGTCGACCAGCCCGAGCGGGAAGCCCCCGGTGGCGAGCGCGCTGTACTTGTCGCTCCCGGACACCAGGAAGAGCGGGTAATTGTGGCCCGCGTTGGAGAAGGTCAGCGTCATCGAGCGGGCGTCGAGGATGCCCAGGAACATCGTGATGTAGCGCTGGGACTGCGTGTCCTGTCGCAGGACCCGGCTGGTCCGGGCAAGCACCTCTGCCGGGGACTGGCACATCGAGAAGAACGTGCGGACCATGTTGCGGCCCATGGCCATCACCAGCGCACTGGCGATGTCGTGGCCGCTGACGTCGGCGATGACCACCGCCAGGCGGTTGGCGTCGATCTGGATGAAGTCGTAGTAATCGCCGCCGACGCGATTGGCCAGGGCGTACTTGGCCGCGAACTCGAAATGCGGGAAGCGCGGCATCGCCCGCGGCAACAGCAACTGCTGCACCTTGCGGGCGTCCTCGAGCTCCAGGTTGAGCCGCTCCTGGTTCAGCTTCTCGCGATACAGGCGGAACTTCTCCATCGTCACGGCCGCCAGGTTCGCGATGGAGGTGAGAAGGTTCAGGTCCTCCTGGGTGAAGTCCTTGTTGTTGCGGTTGTTGGTGAGGTTGATGACCCCCAGGCAGCGCCCCTCGGACTGCAGGGGAACGCAGAGCATCTGCCGGATATCGCTGTCGCGCTTGAGGGCGTACTTGAACTGGTCGTCCTGGCTGCCGCGGTTGACGATGCGGCCCTGGTTGCTCAGGGCGACCTGACCGGCGATCCCCTCGCCCATCTTGAGGACCGTGCGGTTCTCGGCGATGCCGTCCACGCCGTCGACCAGCTTGACCACCAGCCCCTCGAGCCGGTCGTTGTAGACCATGAGGCTGCCCCGCTCGGCGCCGAGGACTTCGCGCGTGCTGCGCAGGATGGACTTGAGCAGCATGTCCATGTCCTGCGCCATGTTCAGCGACTTGGAGACCGCGAACATCACCGACAGCTCGTTGATCTTGCGGTCGAGCCTCAGGTTGGTCTCGATCAGCTTCTCGAGGCTGCGCTGGAGCTGGTTGTTGGTCTGCTCGGGGCAGATCTGGTTCTCCTTGAGGTTCTCGGTGAGGCGGGCGTTGTGGATCGCCACCGCCGCCTGGTTGGCCAGGGCCGTGAAGAACGCGGCGTCCTTCTCGGAGAAGAACCGCGTCGTCTCCCGGATGTCCACGTAAAGGCAGCCGATGATCTTCTCT
>JACQZL010000091.1 GCA_016213865.1 Candidatus Rifleibacteriota bacterium | reverse complement strand
GCCCGCCTCCATCTCCCCCCGCACCTCGGCAAAGCCCGCCTTCATCTCCGAGCGCACCTCTGCAAAGCCCGCCTTCATCTCAGAGCGCACCTCTGCAAAGCCCGCCTTCATCTCCGAGCGCACCTCCGCGAAGCGCCGATCCACGCTCTGGCTGAGTTCGCGAACCTCCCCCCGCACTTCGTCGAAGCCCGTCTTCATCTCCGAGCGCACCTCGCCGAGATCCGCTTTCGACTCGTCCTTCTGCTCCCTGGCTCGGGCCTCCAAGTTCTCGCGGAGCAGCCGCAACTCCTCCTGGTGCTGGTCGAGACGACGGGCGGTCTCCTCCCGTGACCTTCGCATCTCGTCGAACATCTGCTGCAGGTCGGCCTTCGTGGCGAACTCTTCCGAGAGCACGCGCCACAGCTTGTAGCGCAGATCGCCATCGCGACGGATGAGTTCCGGAAGCAAGTCGATGATTTGTCGGGCGCTGTCAGCCATGTTCCTAGAGGCGCGTCCTCGATCCCAGAGTCGCCCTCCAAACGAATGATAGCACCACTCGCCCGGCGCTTCTCGCTCCTGGTCGCCGGAGGCGAGCGCCGTTCGTGGGCAAACGGCGTCGAGCGAGCTGTCGGGCGGCCGCTCCGTTGCTTCCGTTGGCTCAGCGGCGCAGACGGCGCTTGATCACGGGCTCGAGCGCTTTCCAGACATTGCGGGCCATGAGTCGATGCCCCGCGGCGTTGGGATGGCCATCGCGCTGCCAGAGCAGTTTGTTGCCCCAGACACCGTCAAGGAGGCCGGGCCCCAGGGGCACTCGGCGCGCCCTGGAGACCGACTGGAAGGCCGCCGAGAAGCCTGCCACCAAGGCGGGGTCATAGAACGACGGCAGCTTCGTCGGAATCAGCACGACCCAGGTGTTCTGGGCGTGCGCGCGTGCGACCATCTGGTCGAGGTTCCGCCGCAACCACTCGGCCGTTACCGCAGGGGCCGTCTTCGAGCCGTTGGCGTCGTTGGTGCCGAAGTTGATCACCAGGAAGAGGGGCTTCTTGGCCAGCCACCAGTCGATTCGCGCCAGGCCCTGGGTCGAGGTGTTGCCGCCGACTCCGGCGTTGACCGCCTCGAGAGGAAGCCCGGCAGCGTCCAGCATCTTCTGGATCAGCGCCGGATACGGTTCCGAAGGCCTGAGCCCCGGCCCCTCGGTGAGACTGTCGCCCAGGAAGACGACCGTCGGCGAGTACCGGGAGAACCAGGAAGGCAGCTCGGGTGTCGAGTTGCGCCGCTGGGCCTCCAGCCCGTCGAAGGAGGGCGTCTCCTCTGCCAAGGCCGGACCCAGAACGGATGGACCGAAGCCCGGCGCCATCACGATACCCAACATGGGCATCAGCACGGTCAGGACGGAGCGAAGACTGAGACCCTTCATCGTTGGCCTCCTGCGGTCCACGGCTTTGGCTCTGCACCATACTACCACGAGCCCAGACCCCGTGGCCGACGCCCGCCTCGCCTCGTGGGAGGCGGTGCCGCAGACGACCGGTCCCTCACCGGTGAGCCTGGCGGGATTGCAACTCGAGTCGTCCGCGCAGTCCCGGGGCCGGAGTCGAGGAGAGGCAGACAACGAGGGGTACCTGATGATTGCGCCTCGTGCTCTCGCGGGCTTCGAGATTCCCGGCAATCTCTGGACCCCTTCCGCCGGGAGGCGACACACTGTCAGGACACGGGCAGAAACTTCAGCTCGAGGACCTGCCCCAGTGCCTTGAAGTCACGGTCCTTTGCCAGCAGGATCGCGCCGTTTTCGGTTGCCAGCACCCCCTGAAGTACCTCCGCCAGGAACAACCCCGAGATGGCCAGATCCTCGTCGGCCTCCAGCAGGCGATGGAGCGTTCTCCGATGCGGAGTGTCAGCCCCGTTGAAAAAATCGACCCAGACACCCGTGTCAACCAGAATCAACGCATCCTCTCTCTCAGGGAATCCAGGTCACCCTTCCAGTCTAGCTTCCCTTCGAACTCGAGCAGCCTTCGGCGCTGAGCCCTGCCGACCAGTTCTCGCAAGGCAGCCTCCACGATCTGCCGTTTGGTCCGCAGGCCGGTGATCCTTTGGGCCATCCGAAGAAGTTCGTCATCCAGCACGATGTTTGTACGCGCCATGGCTATACACCTCTTGCCTACACCTTACAGCATCCCATGACAGCCGGCAAAGCCCGCGCCGCGCTCGGAAACGTCTGCCAGGAAGTTGGCGGGCCGGATGTCTCGATGCACGACTTCGAGCAGCCGGCGGGCCCCAGTTCCCATGACACTGGGGCCAGATCCTGGTCCCGGTCTCTCGATCTCTCCCGCGCTCTTGCGATTTGGACCCGCCGGAACGAGGCGCTTGGCCTGCACGGGTCGAGGGCTCCGGACCGGCGCGACAACGCCGGCTATCTTGCACTCGTCCTGCACTTCGGACACGGCCGGGGAATCCGCCTGGTGGCCTGAGAGCCGTGCACCATCAGCACGAGCCGCCCCCGCCAGAATCGGCCGTGGGAGTGGAGACAGTGCATCGCCAGGCGACCTTTTCAGCGGCAGAAAGGCCGCGGTCAAAAGGCGCACTGGAACTGGGGCCGCACTCATCTCAGGCCACGAGGGACGAACCGGCGGTGGCCACTCCGACGATCTCCATCCTGGGCGGAACCGTTGGCGGCGTCACTGTCACTGGCGTCATGATGAGCGACGCTGGGGACGCCGACGCAAAGACATGGGCCTACGGGACGACGCTGGAGGCAGGAGACGCGACGGGCAGTCGCACGGTGACGATCGCCGGGACTGACCCTGCCGGGAACGCGAACAACGCGGCGACGAACGCGACCTTCACGATCGACGGCGGCGCGCCCAGCCATGCCACGCTCTCCATCGAGACCATCCAGACGCGACTCGTGTACGTGACCCGCGGACAGACCGGCATCCTCGTGACGATGTCGGTACGCAACGTCGGAGACACGACCGCGGATGTGGACCTGGCGGCGACCGGCCTGACGTTCAATGGCAGCGCCGAGAACTACACGGTCGCGACCGCGGGCCCGGCGTCGATCCCTGGACAGAGCGTGACGACGTACACGTTTTCGGTGGCAGTCGGGGTGGCCGCCCCGCTGGGCCCGGCCGTCATCGACGGGCGCACTCGAGCGACGGACCGCTTGGTACCGGCGCAAGTCACGACGGACAGCACGGCCACGACCACGGATAGCTGGATCGTACGCGGGCCGCTGGAGTTGCCTCTGTCGCAGGTCCTCGACCTGTCCACCCCCGGCTCGCTGGACGGTTTCGGCTCGCGTGTCTACGTCGCCTGTCCAGGGGCGGCCGACCGCTTCTGGATCCTCAATTCGGCCACGGGGGCTGTCGTGACGAGCATGGCCTGTCCCGACTGTTCGGGCAGCGATGTCAGTCCCGACGGCGCCTACGTCTACGTGGCCGCCCACGTGGGCTCGTGGCTGAGGAAGGTCCGGCTCTCCGACTTCCAGGAGATGTGGACCGAGCCCCTCGCCTCCAACGCCCAGGTCCCTCGGGTCTCGGGCGATGGCAGCCTGATCTACGCGCCGGCACGCTACACGAACCTGTACGCCTACAACCCGGACAAGGCCCGGCTGTACACGACGGACCTGCAGAGGGAGCCGAGCCATGTGCGCTTCGTGCCGGGCCAGAACCGGGCCTACGTGGACTATCGCCTGCTCTCGGAGCAGGGTGAAGGGCTCAAGGTCATCGACACGACGACTCACGGCGTCGTGGGCACGATGCTGTTCGGGTACTCCTGGTCGGATCTGGCCTTCGAGGTCGCCGAGGATGGGTCGGTGGCGTACGCGGCCTACGCTCCGAGCGACGAGTTGGTGCGGATCGACACGGGCAGCCACTCCATCGTTCAGCGTACGACCCTGCCAGCGAACGTCAACGGCGCCGGCTTGGCGCTGACGCCGGATGCGGCCAGGGCGTTCGTCAGCACCGCCGGCGGTGTGCTGGTCGTCGACGCGCTGAGCGGGGCTGTCTGCAGCACCCTGCCCGTGACCGGCACGCCGCAGCAGTGTCTCTATCACGACGGAAGGCTGTGGGTCTCGGTCCCGGCCCAGAACAAGCTGTACGTGTTCGGGACGCCGGCCGCGGCCGATACGACGGCGCCGACGGTGCTGGCCCTGGACTTCAGCCAGGCGGACCGGCTGTACCGGGCCGAGAGCTTCATGGTCACCGCGACCTTCAGCGAGCCAATGGCGGCGACGCCTACGCTGACGATCACGGGCGGGGGCGCGGGGGCAAACGTGCGCACGGAGGTGGGCTTCTGGGGTTGGGGGACGACGTGGGTCTACACGACGACGCTGGTACCTGGTGACGACGGGCTGTTCACGATCACGGTGTCGGGCACGGACGCCGCGGGGAACACGGTGACGGACGCGGCGCCGGGGCAGAACACGTTCACGGTGGATGCAACGGCGCCCACAGCGACGCTGGTGTTCGACCAGGCCGATCTCGTGTACGCGGCGGAGCCCCTCTTCGTGACCGCGACTTTCAGCGAGGGAATGGCGGCGACGCCGACGCTCGCCGTGGCTGGTGAGACGGGTGGCGTCAACGACGTTTCGGCCACACCGATGGTCTGGACTGCGGACCCGGCGGTCTGGACCTTCTCTCGGACGCTCGTCGCGGGACACAACGGCCTCTTCACGGTGACACTCTCGGCGACCGATCCGGCTGGCAACGCTTTGCTCATTCAGCCGGCCGAGAGGACGTTCACAGTGACCGGGACAGCGAACCGAGCCCCGATCGCTGACGCAGGACCGGATCGGAGTGTGACTGTCGGCTCTGCCGTTGCGCTTACCCCGACAGGAACTGACCCGGACGGCGATCCGTTGACCTATGCGTGGACCATCGCCTCCTCGCAGCCCGATGGCCCTTGTCAACCCACCCCGGTCTCTTCATGGCCCCAGGTCTACTTCCCCTACCTGAAAACTGACGGTCAGGCTATCTACGATCTGATCGGCGAGTCTGGCGTCGCCCCTGACGGTATCGACATCTTCAGCGGTGGACCGCAACCGGGCCCCGGCCCACGGCCATCCTGCTACGTCAGCTTCGGTCGAACTCACGCTTTCTTCCGGGTGCGGATGAAGGTCGACTCCACCGAAGCCGGCGCCGCCAGCGGTGGGTTCATCGAGTACTGCTTCATCGTCTACGTCGGGTCGAACGGGACGACGGTCGGCTCGGTCGGCATCAACGGGAAGAACGGGCTCAACAACCCAGACTACGTCTTCGTCAACGACTTCACCAGCGTCACCAACCTGTCGGACGCCAGCACGTATCAGGGGGCTCGCTGCACCAGCGACGGCGCGGACGGCTACTTCGTCGACTGGCAGGTCCCTTTGAACTGTCTCTTCGCGTACCTCCCGTTGAGCCGAAGCTCGCCGCTGCAGTTCTTCTTCGCCACGTCCACTGCGGCGAGCGAGCAGACGATCAACAAGTACGCGATGATGCCGATTCCCGGGAACACGGCGGTCTACGA
>JACQZL010000090.1 GCA_016213865.1 Candidatus Rifleibacteriota bacterium | reverse complement strand
GCTCGGGCAGCCCGCGCGAGCGGAGGTAGAAGCGCGCGTCCGGGTCGAGCTGGCCGACGGCGGCGCCGTGGCTGCACTTGACGTCGTCGGCGTAGATCTCGAGCTGAGGCTTGGTGTCGGCCTCCGCTTCTTCCGTGAGCAGGAGGCTGCGGTTGTTCTGACGGGCGTCGGTCTTCACGGCGCCGGGCCGGACCAGGACCCGGCCGGCGAAGACACCCCGCGACGACCCGTCCAGGATTCCCTTGTAGTCCTCGGTGCTGGTGCAACGCGGCGCCGCGTGATCGACGAAGGTGTGGTTGTCGACCACCTGGCGGCCGGAGCCCAGGTAGAGGCCGTCGAGCGTGCAACGGGCGCCCTCGCCCGCCAGCTCGGCGAAGATGTCGTGACGGGAGACCGCCCCCCCCAGTGACACCGACAGCGAGTTGAACCGGCTATCGCGCGACTGGCGAACGAGCCACTCGCCGACGTGCAGCGAACCCTGGCCTTCCTGCTGGAGCCTGTGGAGGTCGAGCCGGGCCGATTCGCCGAGCACAGCCTGGGCCACCGCGCTCGTCAGACAGACCTGCGAGCCCAGGCCAAGGTGGGTCTCGACGAGCGTCGCGCGACTGCCGGCCCCGGCCAGCACCACGTGCCGCACGAAGGCCGCCGATGGCGTCCCGTCGCCGACGGCGACGTGCACCAGATGAATAGGCTCCTCGACGACTGCGCCGTCGTCGAGCCGGATGAACGCCCCGTCACCGAGGAACGCCGTGTTGAGCGCCCTGAAACCCGATTCGCCCGCGGCCGCCGACAGCACCGGCTCGAGCGCCGCGGCATCGGCCGACAGCGAACCGGCCAGGCTCGACAGCCTCAGCCCCGGGGCGGGACGGCCCAGATGCGAGAGAGCGGGCGCGAACCGCCCGTTGACGAAGACCATCCGCCGGCCCTCGAAATCGCCGGCGAAGGCGGGGGCCAGCATCGTCAGGCGCTGGCGTTCCTCGCCGGTCAGTTCGTGCCGCACCGGCAGGTCGAAGGGCACCGCGGAGAAGGCCGCGACGTTGGTGTAGCGCCACTCCTCCTCGCGGGTGGTGGGGAAGCCGGCGGCGAGGAAGCGCTCGAGGGCGGCGAGGCCGAGAGCGTTGGTCCAGCCGGCCGTGCCCTGGCGACGCGGGCGTGACTCGAAGTTGCGCCGGAAGGTATCCCGTTCGAGAGTCACGGCCGGGCCTCCATCCGAGGGGCGTCCGCGGCCGCCGCCTCGAAGGCGGCATAGCCGGTGCGCTCCAGCTCGACCGCCAGTTCCTTGCCGTCGGACTTGACGATGCGCCCGCCGACCATCACGTGGACGAAGTCGGGAACGATGTAGTCGAGCAGCCGCTGGTAGTGGGTGATGAGGACGACGGCTCGGTCGGGCGAGCGCAGCGCGTTGACGCCGCGCGCCACGACCTGCAGCGCGTCGATGTCCAAGCCGCTGTCGGTCTCGTCGAGGATGGCGAGCTTCGGTTCCAGCACGGCCATCTGGAGCACCTCGTTGCGCTTCTTCTCGCCGCCGCTGAAGCCTTCGTTCACCGAGCGGGACATGAAGCTGTCTTCCATCTCGACGAGCTTCATCTTCTCGCGGGCGACCGAGAGGAAGTCGATGGCGTCGAGTTCCTCGAGCCCCCGGTACTTGCGGATGGAGTTGAGCGACGCCCTCAGAAAGTAGTCGTTACCCACGCCGGGAATCTCGACGGGGTACTGGAAGCCGAGGAACACGCCTTCGCCGGCCCGCTGCTCGGGCGTCATCGCGAGCAGGTCCTTGCCGTCGAAGGTGACCGAGCCGCCGATCGCTTCGTAGCTCTCGCGGCCCGCCAGCGTCTGGGCAAGCGTGCTCTTGCCGGAGCCGTTGGGCCCCATGATGGCGTGCACCTCGCCGGCGTTGACCGCCAGGCTGAGGCCCTTTAGGATTTCCTGCCCGCCCACGCGGGCTCTGAGGTTGTCGATGCGAAGCACTGTAACTCCTGAGTTATGAAGATAGGCTGTAGACTGTAGGCTGTCGGTTCTGACCCCCAACCCCTTACCCCTACCCCTCCGGGTTCATCCCACCGCCCCCTCCAGGCTCACCCCGAGGAGCTTCTGCGCCTCCACGGCGAACTCCATCGGGAGCTTCCGGAACACGTCCTTGCAGAAACCGTTGACGATCATCGACACGGCGTCTTCCTCGGACAACCCGCGCTGGCGGCAGTAGAAGAGCTGGTCCTCGCCGATCTTCGAGGTCGAGGCCTCGTGTTCCACCTTGGCCGTGCGGTTGCGAACCTCGATGTAGGGGAAGGTGTGCGCCCCGCAGCGGCTGCCCATCAGCAGCGAATCGCACTGCGAGTAGTTGCGAGCCCCCTCGGCACCCTTCGCGATCTTCACCAGGCCGCGGTAGGTGTTCTGGCCGCGGCCCGCCGAGATGCCCTTCGAGATGATCGTGCTGCGGGTGTTCTTGCCGAGGTGCACCATCTTCGTGCCGGTGTCGGCCTGCTGGCAGTTGGCCGCCACGGCGACCGAGTAGAACTCGCCCACCGAATTGTCTCCGAGGAGGATGCAGCTCGGGTACTTCCAGGTGATGGCCGAGCCGGTCTCGACCTGGGTCCAGGAGATCTTCGAGTTCACGCCGGCGCACTTGCCGCGCTTGGTGACGAAGTTGAAGATGCCGCCCTTGCCGTCCTTGTCTCCCGGATACCAGTTCTGGACCGTGGAGTACTTGATCTCGGCGTTGTCGAGCGCCACCAGCTCGACCACGGCGGCGTGGAGCTGGTTCTCGTCGCGCATCGGCGCCGTGCAGCCCTCGAGGTAGCTGACGTAGGCCCCTTCCTCCGCCACGATCAGGGTCCGCTCGAACTGGCCCGTGTCGGCCGCGTTGATGCGGAAGTAGGTCGACAGCTCCATCGGGCAGCGCACCCCCTTGGGCACATAGACGAAGCTGCCGTCGCTGAACACCGCGCTGTTGAGCGCCGCGAAGAAGTTGTCGGTATGCGGGACCACGCTGCCCAGGTAGCGCCGCACCAGCTCCGGATGCTCGCGCAACGCTTCCGAGAAGCTGCAGAAGATGATGCCCAGCTCGCCCAGCTTCGCCTTGAAGGTGGTCGCCACGCTCACGCTGTCGAACACTGCGTCCACCGCCACCCCGGCCAGCTTCGCGCGCTCCGAGAGCGGGATCCCCAGCTTCTCGAAGGTCTTCAGGACCTCCGGATCGATCTCCTCGAGGCTCTTCGGCCCGTCGCCCTTCCTGCGTGGCGCCGAGTAGTACACGATCTCCCGGTAGTCGATGGGCGGATAGGTGACCTTCGGCCAGCGAGGCTCCGACAGGGTTTGCCAGTGCCGGAAAGCCTTCAGCCGCCAGTCGAGCATGAACTCGGGCTCGTGCTTCTTCGCCGAGATGAGGCGGACGATGTTCTCGTCCAGCCCCTTGGGGACTGCATCGGTCTCGACGTCGGTGACGAACCCGTACTTGTAGTCCTGGGTCGTCAACTGCTCGAGCGTCGTCGTGGTGGTGGTTTCTTCGTCGATGATCATGGCGGGGAGTCGGGAGTCGAGAGTTCGGGAGTCGGGAGTCGAGAGCCGGGAGCTCGGGGTCAGGGGTCAGGAACGACGGGCTGAGCGTCGGGCCGCTCGGCAAGCCAGGTCTGCATCCGGCTCTCGCCGGCCAGCAGGCTCTCCAACGTGATTCCCCCCAGCGCCCGGTGGACCGCGAAGTCGATGGCCCCCCAGACCGAGCGCAGCGAGCAGTCGAGCGTGTGGGTGCAAACCTTGTCGTTACCGGCGTACTTCGTGCAGAACTGCTTCGTGTAGAGACGGCCGTCCAGACGGGCCAGCACCTCGCCGACCGTGAGTTCCCCCGGGGGCAGCGTCAGCACGAACCCGCCCTTCTGCCCGCGGATGCTGTTCACCAACCCGGCCCTGCGTAACGCCCGCATCAGTTTTGCGGCGTAGGCCGTGGTCAACCCTTCCTGGCGGGCAATCTCGGTGATCGTCAGGAACCCGCCCGGCGCCCGCGCTATCTGCATCAGGCACCGGAGTCCGTACTCTTCCTGGGCGGTGAATCTCATGACTGGTTGCTCCCGGGCCGGCGGCCATTGCCGGCGGCCACACGCTGGAAGGTACCGCAAACTGTACTTTTGTGTCAACTTAATTCGTGTACTTTTGTGTCCGGTATCACCCGCAGGCTGCCCGCGCCCCGCCCCCAAGAGAAACCCCCGTGTGCCTGCAGGAGGCTCACGGGGGCTTTAGAGAGATTTACGACGGGGAACTACTCGGCCTTGGGAGCTGCCTTCTCCGGGGGAGTCGCAGCCTTGAAAGCGTCCGCGTTCCGGGCGATGAAGGCCTGCCACTTGGCGGGGACTTCGTCCATTGCGAAGATGGCGCTCACGGGGCACACGTCCACGCAGGCACCGCAATCGATGCACTCGTCCGGGTTGATGTAGAGCATCTCACCGCCCTCGTAGAAACTCTCGACGGGGCAAACGCCCACGCAGGCGTGATCTTTCACTCCAATGCAGGGCTCGCAAACGACATGCGCCATAAGAACCTGTCCTCCTTGGTTTGGGCGATAACTGTAACATCGGGCCGGTTCGTTTTCACCAGAAATCTTGGCCCGGGAGCTAGGCTCTCGGCCACTCCTGGCCAGCGATCTGTAACGCAAGTCACGCAATCGGCCTCAACCTGGATCAACCCCGTTTCTTCCCCGCCCGCAACCCCGGACAGGAGAGGCCCGTCTCGGAGGACGCCCGGCGCCTCGGCTACTCCACCGCCGTCGTCGGCTCGGGGCACCGGCTCCAGACCGGGAACAGCTCCTGCGTCGCCTTGTGCTGCAGGCTCACCGAGGTGATGAGCGTGACCACGTTCTTGGTGATCCGTTCGTTGTCGGCCAGCGTCCGGTTCTGTTCGATGACCGGGTCGGGGGCGCAAGTCACGCGCATCGTCACGTAGTTCCCGTACCGCTTGTTGAGCGGATTGGCGAAGTCGGGTGATTGGTAGAAGAAGATGACCTTCTCGAACCGGGCGAAGCTCATGGTCTTGCCGTTGCGACTGACCAGGTTGGTCGCCGGATCGAAGTTGTAGTGGATCTGCTCCAGGCGGCCCTTGGGGTTGGAGAGCCCGAGCGAGTCGTTCGCCTCGGGATCGAAGGCCAGGAACTTCAGGTCGAAGAAGTCCGCCGACACCTCGAGCGGCCGAGTTCCCGGCTCGAAGTACATGCTCGCCAGAACGTTCCTGACGTTCTCGACCAGCAGGTGGGCCCCCTGCAGCGATCCGAGAAGATCCCGGGTCGAGGCAAAGCTCCGCGAGAGCGACGAGATCATCGTCCACAGCAGCACCAGTACGATGATCCCGATCACCCCGGCGACCATGACTTCGATGAGGGTGTAGGCAGGGGTCAGGTGCCCGGTGCCAGCTGCCAGGCAAGGGACGCAGCGGATCCTCGCGGAGCGGCGCCCGAACGGGCCGCGGCCGCTAGCGACACCTCGCACCCAACCGGCACGGCAACGAGCGCCGCGGCTCCCCCCACCCAACGCCGGGACCGCGCCCCGTTTCCCGACCCCTGACCCCCAACCCCTGACTCCTCTCATGGCACCGGCCCGTCCGGGACGTACACCACGTCGTTGTCACTCAGGGTCACGTCGGGTCTGCAGAAGAGCCGCACCAGCGTGTAGGAGTGCGACAGGTCGTCGAGCGGAAACTTCCACACCAGTTCGACCGTCATCCGGATCAGATCCACGCCGGCATCCTCCTCGAACTGGATGGTACACCGCTCGGTGAACTTCCCTCCATCGAGCATCCTCGAGTACTCGATGGGCAGCGCGGGATCGACGATCCGGCCCTCGATCGGCAGCTCCGCCGTCTTGCTTCCGCCCCCGGCTGCCAGCAGCGTGTTCTTCAGCGAGTCGTAGTTGTACGACGTGTAGTACTCGGCGATGCGGACCGCCCTTGCCTGGAAGAAGATGTGGAACTCCGATAGCCCGCCCTTCTTCGTCGTCGACTGGTAGAGCGAGAAGACCGGCAGCATCCCGAACGACAGGATGCCGAGGCAGACCAGCACCTCCACCATCGAAAAGCCCTGGCGACGCCTCACCGCCGCACCACTCCTCGGAACCGGACCTGCGGACTGATGGCCACCAGGAGATGATCCAGCTTGGGCTGGGCATCCTCGCTGTTGCCGCTGAACAGGTAACGACTGCGCTGCAGGCTGCCCTTGAGCGTCTCCGGTCGCCGCAGCTCGCCGGCGAACACCAGCTCACCCGAGAACTGCACCGGCCCGCCGAGCAGCAGCTCGCCCGACGGTGCGATGACGAGCGCCGCGTCGCACTTCCCGCCCTCGACCTTGAGCTGCTTGAAGCCGACCACCGTGAGCTGATCGCGGGTCTTGTCGGCGATGGTGACGTCGGGCAGATCGATCGCCTGGGTCGCGACGAGCACCGCCTTGCCTCTCCAGGCGGCAGGCACCTTGATCGGACCTGTTGCGTAGACGATGCCGTTGATGCGGTTTCCCAGCCGCGACCACAGCTCGTCGAACGCCTTCTGAGAGTCGACCTCGTAGGTGGCCCGGAGCTTCCAGCGATCGGCCTGCAGCTTGGGAAGGTAGGCCTCTTGCCAGAGCTGGAAGGCGTTGCCCGACTTCTCGAAGAACCTTGCCTGGAACTTCCGGTACAGCTCGAGCCGCTCGTGGTTCCGGACCCCCAGGTCTTCATACTCCCGGATCGCCCGCAACCCCAGATCGGTGCCCTCTTCCGCGCTCCCTTCGAAGCCGTCCAGCTCCTTCTCCGTCTTCTCGATCTGATCTTCTGCCGCCTTCAGCAGCTCCCAGTTGGCTTGCAGCGCCGGCAGCAGGACCAGCTCCTCGAGCTTGGGCACGTCGGCGGTCGTCAGCAGCAGCAGCGGCTCCTTGAACTTGTGCGCGAAGGCACTCTCGTCCGCGGGCGGGTTGTCGATGCTCGGTGGGATCCAGGGCTTGAGCCTCTGGTTCACCTGGGCGATCCGCTCATCGAGTTCCTGGGGCACCGAGCCGCCCCGCTGGCTGGCCTGCTCCTTGGCCTTCTCCAGCATCTTCGCCAGATCGTCCGGGATGCGCTTGATCCGCTCGTAGGAGCGCGTGATGCGTTCGTTAGCCTCGCTCGCGCTCGTTCCCAGCAGCCCCTCCGGCTGGTTGAGAAAGAAGCTGACCTGATCCAATGGACGCGGCGGGCAGACCAGCACCTGCTTGTAGTCCTTGTAGACCTCGACGCCCCGCACGACCGACACAGGCCGGTCGCTCGAGACCTTCGCCGCCACCCGTAGCAACCCCGAGGTCTCGTAGGCCATCCCCGCCACGGGGCGCCGGAACAGCACCTCCGCCGACACCGATTCCAGCTTGTAGCCGGCGAACGCGGGCAGGGCCAGCAGCCGGTTGGTGGCCGGCAGCGGGTGTTGCGTGGCGGGCTGCCCGGCCACCATCATCGCGAAACCGTCGTCGCCGGTCGACATGCTGACCGGGCGGCGAAACCCCTCGTAGTAGCTGCTCCCGGGCTTGTTGACTTCCCACTGGATGGCGAGCAGCGTCTCCTGCACGGCCGACTCGGCCAGCGCGAGCGCGGTGTTGCCGGCCGAGCTTCGCATCGCCTTGTCGACGATGTGCGACGAGAAGAAGCTCTGGCTCAGCCCCATCACCGTGATGACCATCACGAGGATCAGGACGATGATGATGAGCGCCCCCACGCCGCGGCGCTCGGCCCCCCGAAAAGTCGAGCCTTCTTCCGGGCGGTCCGGCTGACCGCTCCCCGGCGGCCGGCCTCGCCGGCGGCCTCGGAAGAAGGCTGACAAGAGGTCCAAGAAGGCCGGTCTCCTATTCCAACTCGTCCGACTCGGACACGGCCGTCTGCTCCTTCGGAGGCGCTGCAGCCTCGCTGGTCGGGCTCGCCGTGCCGTTGTCCGTGCCGCTGACCGCCGTTCCCTGGCCGGTGGCACTCGGCTGGGTCGCCGTCGCGGGCTTGTTCGTCTGGGTCGAACTCGACTTGGAGATCGACGAGGCCGCCGAGCCCGCCGCCGAACCTGCGGCGCTGCCCAGTTGCGAGTTCCCCGTCTCCTTCGTCACGGCGCCCCCGATGAACTGCTGGATGATCGGCATCAACGCCTGCAACCAGGAACAGCCGGTGGTCGTGAACGACATTGCAACCAGCAGCACCGCAAACACCGACTTGCTAAGGCACCGAGACATCACGCACGCTCCCGTCAGGCTTCCGGCCCTGTTCGAAACTCGCGCCGCCGCGACAGGCACTCCCGAGAACTCGCCCGCACTCAGGGGACTCCCGGCCAGCGCGGCCGCAACCGGCCGGCCGGGGTCCCCGATCCGTCACCGTCCGCTCACTGGGGGCTGGACGGGCTGGTGGTCACGCTCGCCGGCGACGACGTGCTGCCCGCGGCGCTTCCGCTGCCCAGCGCGTCGCCCTCGTCGCCCGACTGGACCGCGTCGGAGGTTTGTTCGCCCACGGAGGCGCCGGCGCCACTGGTCGTGGTGGTCGTGGCGCTCGTGTCGGTCACGCTACCAAGACCCGTGGTCGTGCTGGTGCCCGGTGCCGAGGGAGAGCCGGTCCCGGTCGTCGTGCCGGTGCCGGTGGTCGATTCGCCGGCGCGGGCCGCCTCCAGGGCACGGTTCTGCTCCTTCTGGCGCTCCAGCTCGAGCTTCTCCCGCTCCAGGTCATTCTGCATCCGCGTCTTCTCGAGTTCGGTGTCGGACTTGATCTTCTCCTTGACGATGGAGGCCATCGGATCGTCGCATCCGGTGGTGCCCAACGCGAAGATCCCGATCGACAGAATCACCAGGATCTTCACCATCTGCTTCGTGTTCATCTCCGCTCCTTTGCTCATGTTTCCGTTGAATCGTAGCATCGCGCTGGTGGGGTGTCAAAACGCTCGGGCCGGCCGGACCTGGCGTTTCAATCGCTCTTCACCGATGCATGACGAGCGCCGGGACGGACAGGATAGACGGCCGCGAAGAAACCCCGCGCCCCTGTCTCTTGCTCGCCGGCCGGCTACCCGATGGTCAGGGCGCACATCCCGAAATAGGGGGCTCCCTCGTCGGGCGTGAGACGCGCCCTCACCAGCCAGCGCACACGCACCAGCTTGCCTGCCTGGGTCCGGGGCATGCTGGGGGCCGGAAGGTTGAACCGGTACTGCTCCCCGGGCTCGACCGTCCGGTGCGGCACCACGAGCTGGAGCGCTCCAAGGTGCGCGTCCTGCAGCCCCTTCCCCACGGTGCGCCAGATGAGCGCGACCTCGAGATTCCCCGTCACCGGCTTGGTCGTGGCGGTCAGCTCGACGGAGCCGTGGACCCACGTGCCGGGCGCGCAGTTCTCGCTGGCCCGGTCGAGCTTGATCAGCAGGCCCGTCTCGCGGTTCAATGCGACACCTCCTCGGGGGAGACCAGCAACGGGAACTCCCGGGTCAGCCAGTCCTCTCCCGCGAGCTTGAACCGCAGCTCGAGCCGCCAGTCGATGCGGCAGGTGTCACCCGCGAGCGACTGTGGCGAATCGGCTGTCAGCGTGAACTCTCCGCTGCAGCTCCAGGGCCGCCCTGGCGCCAGCGCGACCTGCTCGGCGATAGAGAGCTGCTTCTCGAGGGCCAGGTCGCTCTTCTCTTCGTGCGTATCCCGGCCGATCAACTCTTCCCGGACCAGCATCAGCCGGATCTTGGCGCAGTGGAGAGTGCCCTCCTGCACGCACCGGAACTGCACCGACTTGCCAGGCCTGATCGGCCACGTCGAGACCTCGAGCTGGGCCTTGCTCGACTGTCGCCAGATGCTGAACGCGCGGGTGGCCTTCAGCAGCGAGGCCGCGCACGCCGGCAGCCCCAACGCGGCGAACATCAGGGCGATCCCCCGCGCGGCGCTCCAGACCGCGGCATACCAGGTCAGATAGCTGGCCAGGCCCCCGACGAGACCGGTGGCGATCCCGATCACGACCCAGCTGCTCCACTCCTCATGAAATGGAGGTTGGGGCGGCACCCGGTGAGCCAGGAACTCGCCCGGCTCCGACCGCAGCCGGGGCAGGTAGGCCCGCTCGTCGAAGAGCAGTACGCCCGCGGCCATCTCGCGAGGCGGGCGGCTGGCCTCTCGGGCCGCACGTCGCGCACCCGACCACCAGGGCAGCCCGAGCAGACCGAGACCCAGGAGACCGCCCGCGAGCAGGGCCTCTTGCAGGTCGAGTTCCGGCGGAGACTCGAGCGACGAGAACTCCGGATGGCCGGAGAGGATCCAGCAGGTGGTCGAGTCGTTCACCGAGTAGGGCCGGCCCGTCAGCCGCAACGAGGCGTGCCCGGGCGGCAGCTCGAGCAAGGTCGAGTTGATGTGCTTCTGGCCCCCCGCTTCAAGGGCGAACCGGACCATGAAGGTCTTCTTGGTCGGGTCGGTCAGGAAGCCGTGCTGGGCCTCGCACTCGAGAACGCGGCATTGCGCCGGCTCCCAGGCCAGCCAGAAGTTCGAGGCGGTCAGCAGCGACCGGGTGAAGGCCACGGTCTGGACCAGGCCGGCCGCCAGGAGGCAGCAGACCACCAGGCCCGTGCCGAACAGCCAAAGGCGAGTCCTTGGCGCCCGGGGCACCCAGGGTACGGAATCGAGTTCCGTGGTCGTGGATTTTCCGTCGGCTTCAGAGGACATCCGCACCATCCGCCGGTCCGTAGCTTACACGAAACCCGGCCG
>JACQZL010000089.1 GCA_016213865.1 Candidatus Rifleibacteriota bacterium | reverse complement strand
GGGGTTGGCCTGGCTGTAGCTGTAGGCGAAGCCGACCGCCGAGATGACGAGCCCGGCGGCGACTCCGGTCAGCAATCCCTGCCAGGCGATGAGTGGCAGGATGCCCATGGCCTGGAGGTAGTCGAGCAGCGGCAACTCGAAGAAGGCGGACCAGACCCACTCGATCAGGATGCGGATGCCGAGGAAGAAGAGAAGCCCTGCCAGGACCGGCTTGGGGAAGTAGCGCACCACGCCGGGGCACAAGACCAGGAAGGCGAGCGTCAGCAGCCCCGTCCAGAACCCCGAGGCCCGCGTCCTGGCGCCCGCGTGGAACTGGATGTAGCTCCGGGAATTGGAGAGACAGACGGCGGCGCCGCCCGCGAGTCCGCAGAGCAGGTTGGCCAGTCCGTTGGCCCGCAGTTCCCGGTCGACTACGATGCCGCCGGACTGACGCTGGTCGGACGCGGTCCGGAGTCGGCCGACGCCGGCCTCCCCGTCTCTCTCACGCCAGACCGCTCGCTCGACGGCTGCCCGCAGCTGCCCGATCCGGGCGGCCTTCCGAGCGAGCCGGTCGAGGCGATCGTGCTCGCGAGATTGCCCGGACAATCTTCCGCGACGGTGCCCTCCTGGCGGCGCACGCCCCCCGGACCTTCGATGTCGAGCTCGACCCGCGCCGAGATGGCGCCGCGCCTGTTGCTCGCCGACAGGAGCCGGACGTAGGGCTTGTTGTGGGCGTCTTCGACCGTCGCGGAGGCCACCTCGATCTGTTTGACCAGCCTCCTCTCGTAGGCGTCGACCGCATCGAGGCGGTGGACCATGTGGTGCCTGTCTACGTGGGTGGCCGAATAGCGCAGGGTGCACAGCGGCTCCATCAGGCCCAGCGTTTCCTTGCCGCGACCCTGGAGGCCCCCATCCACGCTCTGCGACTCGTCCACGATGACGATTGGTTGCGTGGCGATGCTGCCGAGGGCAGCGTGAGGGGCGGCGGCCTGTCGTCCCCGTCAATCGGCGGCCACCCGGCCACCCGGCCGCTCAGGCTGCCTTCTGCATCGCGTTGACGAAGTCCCGGCCGCACATGGGCGCGGGAAGCCGCTTGCCGTCCCGGTGATACAGTTCGACGAGTTCCTCTACGAGCTGGCAGAGTTCCTCGAAGACAGCTCGTGGGTCGTCTCCGTGGCAACCTCCGTAGGCCAGCTCCGGGCAGCTGCCGATGAAGCATTGGTCTTCCTCGGACCACTCGACGAGCTTCACGTACTTGCTGCCTTCAGTCATGTCTACTGGCCTCCTCGATGGCCAGGCGCACGGCCTTCTCCTGGTAGTGCTTCGCGTCGTCTCCCTCGTGCCCCGCGATGGTGATGGGGCGGGCTACCCTCGAGTGGACGAAGTTCCGGTGACTTCCCTTGCCGCCTCGAGACCTGAATCCTGCCGCCCAGGTCAGCTTCTCGGGCATCGTTGGGCCTCCGATCTCAGTCTCCCGGCGAGCCACGCTGGCTGCCACCGAGGGCGGACGGCTTGCTCCTCGTCCGAGGCCAGCAGGCAGGTCAGTCCGCATCCTCCGGCCCCATCGGCCTCTCCTCATCCTCTTCCGCCGACTCGGGGTCCTGGAGCAGCCAAGTCGGCACCTCGATGAGGGCAACCTGCTCGGGGTTGACGAAGAAGTCCTCGCCGTCCTCGTCGGTCCAGCCGAACAACCGGCCCTGCTCCATCGCATCTTCGAGCTGGGTCTCCAGGTCGAAGAGTTCGCCCGGTTCATCGAGGCCGACCTCCACTGGCTTGCTCTCCCCGATGAAGAAGAGCCTGAGCGTGTAACCCGTGGTCTTCATCTCCGCGGGGATGTCCGTCTCCTGGGGGATGGCTCCGTCGAACAGGAGGCAGGCGTACTTGATCGCGCGCAGGTTGACGATCGCCGTCCAGCCGGTGCCCTTGATGTCGAAGCCGAAGAAGGTCGGGCCGCTGCCGGCGAAGTCCCGATCGGGATCGTTGACGTGCCTGAACCTTGCCTGGTCGTCTTCGGAGACCTCGTAGGCCTTGGGCTCCGGATGCCCGATGAAGCCAAGGGAGATGTGGAAGTAGGACCTCGCCTTTCCGGGCACCTTCAGCTCATCTATCTCTGCCATCTTCACGAGACAGGATGCCAGGCCCGGTCGCGGGGAGCAACGTTCCAACACGAGCATGTTGCCGGCCGTGATCGCGGCGCTGAAGCCGGGGGCCCCTACACGGAGAGACGCCACACCCCCGCGACTTTCAATCTCACCGTGGCCCTCCTCGAGTCCACGTACGATAGCCCGTGGACGCCAGGGATCACGGACAGGACACCCCGCAGCAGGTCGAGCCGGATACTCAGATCGATCTGGCCCGGACCCCCACCGTGCAGTCGGTCTCGCTGCCCCCGTCAGCCCCGTGCCACGAAGCGACGAAGCCGGTGACCGGCGGTGTCGGGCAGACGGCAGATGGCCGCGTCGGGTCAGAGCGTTCCGCTACGCCCGCCTCGATGGTCGGGGCGAACACTGCCTGTAACGGTCACTGTTCTCGGCGCTGATCTTGATGACGACCGCGTTCGTTGCCAGAAGATCCTTCACGCACTCGCCCAGGCCATCGCCGATCGATACCGAGCAGGAAGGGGCCGCGTAGCATCAAATCTCGGGGCGGTAGGAGAGGCGGAGACCAACCCGTGACCAGAGCGGTCCTGAACGTCCGCGTCAGCACCGAAGAGCAGGC
>JACQZL010000039.1 GCA_016213865.1 Candidatus Rifleibacteriota bacterium | reverse complement strand
TCACGGATGGCCGGCTTAACCCGTTCGGGCCCGGCAGTTCACTCATCATGGCCGTGCATATCACGGAGCTGCGCGCGGCCGTCAACAGGCGGCGGACCCAGTTCGGGCTGGGGGCGTACCCGTTCGGCGGCTGGGGCCAGCCCGGGTAGTAGTCGAAGACGGTGATCGGATTGGTGACCTTGGCGATCGACACCTTGGTGTAGGGGAAGATCTGGGCCACGGCGGCCGGCGGCGCCAGGATCTTCTGGCCTATCGCCGCGTTGTCGGGCTTGACATGGGGGTTGGCCAGGTAGCTGAACGTCAGCTCGTTCTGCAGATCGGCCTTCGATTGGACGGCGTCGGGGTAAACGCCGGCGAACAGAAAGACCTCGAACTCGAGGCCCTCGGGCGAGAGCTTGATGCGGGTCGGCGTCTGCCGGTCGCTGAGGGCCTTCTCGAGTCTCGTGGCTGCCGGCCCGCCGGTGACGTTCCGGAAACAGGCCTGCGCCCGGCGGTTGCCCGCTCCCGGGAGCGTCTTGGGAAGGTCGGCGCCCTTCACGCCGCCATCGGGGCACTGGCCGGTGGGGTCGATGGAGCCGAACGGCAGGTTGGGGCTCAGCAGCTCGTCGAGCATGTTGGAGCCCATGGCCATCGCGATCGCCGCGTGCTTGCTCACCTCGGTGCGTCTGAGGCCGCCCATGATGAGCGTCGCCACGGGGATCAGCACCGCGGCCAGCATCGACGTGGCGATGAGGATCTCGATGAGGGTGAGGCCCGAGGCTCGAGGCCCGGGACGCGAGGTCCGAGGACCGCGTTCTGAATCTTCGCTCATAGCAGATCGACCGCCAGGCTCGACAGCGGGCTGCGCTCCGACTCGACGAGCGTCACGTGGCCGAAGAGATCGTGGCCCTTGAACCGCTCCACGACGTAAGCCAGACCGTTGGAACTGGCGTCCAGATAGGGGTTGTCGATCTGGTAGGGGTCGCCCGTGAGGACGATCTTGGTGCCCTCGCCCGCCCGGGTGATGATCGTCTTGACCTCGTGGGGCGTGAGGTTCTGGGCCTCGTCGACGACCAGGTACTGGTTCGGGATGGAACGGCCGCGGATGTAGGTCAGCGCCTCGAGTTCGATCTTCTTGCTGTCGAGCAGGAACTTCAGCTGCTCATCGGCCTTCATCTCGCCCTCGAGGTAGCCGGTGAAGATGTACTCGAGGTTGTCGAAGATGGGCTGCATCCAGTGGGTGATCTTCTCGTCCTTCGAGCCGGGCAGATAGCCGATGTCGCGGCCCATCGGCATGATCGGGCGCGAGACCAGCATCCGCCGGAACACCCGCTCGTCGATGGTCTTCTGCAGGCCCGCGGCAAGGCAGAGGAGCGTCTTGCCCGTGCCCGCCTGGCCGACGAGCGTCACCAGGTTGATCCGATCGTCGAGCAGCACGTCGAGCGCGAAGAGTTGCTGGGCGTTCAGGGGCTCGATGCCCCAGGGGCCGTACTCCTGGCCGTTGAGCCGGAGCACGCGCCGGTGAGTGCCGTCGAAGCGGCCGAGGATCGAGGAATCGAGGTCGGGACCCTGCTTGAGGATCACGAATTCGTTGGTCAGGAGCTTCGCGCTGTCGGAGGGTTCGAAGCTGCCGTGTTCCTCGAAGTCGGCCAGCTCCTCGTCGGTGGCCTCGAAGTTGCGCCAGCCGGCGAAGAGTTCGTCGATGTTGACCTTGTTGGTCTCGAAGTCCTCGCTGTAGACGCCGAGCGCGTCGGCCTTCACGCGAGCGTTGAGATCCTTGGTGACGAAGCAGACGTGGGGATGGTTTCGCTGCTGCTCGAACGCCACCATCAGGATGCGGTTGTCCAGGTTGCTCGCCTTGAGGCCGCCCGGCAACTGCAGGTCTTCCGGCTCCAGCACCACGGTGATGCTGCCGCCGTTCTGCAGCTCCACGCCCTCGTGCAGGCTGCCTTCGCCGCGGAGCTGATCGAGGTAGCGCGCCACCGAGCGGGCATGGCGGCCCTTCTCGTCGGTGAACGACTTGAACTTGTCCAGCTCCTCGATCACCGTCAGCGGGATGACCACCCGGTGCTTCCCGAAAGCGAACAACGCCTGGCTGTTGTGCAGCAGGACGTTGGTGTCCAGCACGAAGGTCTTCAGGGGCTTGCCGTCATCTACCGCTAACGCAGACGCATGATTCGGGATCCTCTGCTGCATGGTCCTCCCTCAAAGGCGCTCCGCCCGGCCCCGAGCCTTCCATAAGCCGGATTCTGTATCGGTGGTCCGATTGGTGCCCATCTATCTTGGCGCCTGATTACTCGGGCGCTCATGCGACCTACCCGGGGGATCGGCGAGCAGCGTCATCTCCCCCCTACTTGGTCTTGCTCCGAAAGGGGTTTACCGAGCCGGCCCGGTCGCCCGGGCCGCTGGTGGGCTCTTGCCCCACCGTTTCACCATCGCCTCCGGTTTCCCGGATCGGCAGTCTATTCTCTGTGGCACTTTCCGTTGGATCGCTCCACCTGGGCGTTACCCAGCTTCCTGCTCTGCGGAGTCCGGACTTTCCTCGATCCGCGCGAACGCGGACCGCGGGCACCTGTCAGACTCGGGACCGGGCTTCGCGCCAACTCTGGCGTCGATTGTCCCACTTCTAACGATACCACAACAGCTAGGGGTTGGGGGTTGGGGGTTAGGGGTTAGGGGTTAGGGGTTGGGGATACGCACGCCTGCTGCGAGCCGGCCGCCGCCCGGATCCGGTGGCGGGGCCGGACCGGGCCGCGCGATACCGAGGGGAGGCTGCGCCGTTGCCTAACCCCTAACCCCCAACCCCTTACCCCTGTCTTACCTCACGACCTCGTGCACCACCGGCCCCACCGGCGGTCGCTGAGGGCCGATCTGGAACGCCCGGTCCAGCACCAGCCGGGCCGCCTCCAGACGCGCTCGCTCGCGATAGTGCAGCGTCAGCAGCGGCTCGCCCTTCTGCACGGCGTCGCCCACGTGCCGGGCCATCATCAGCCCCACCGACAGGTCGATCGTCGACTCCTTCGTCTCTCGCCCGGCACCCAGCAGCATCGCGGCGTGCCCGATCGCCAGGCAGTCGATCTTCTGCACGTAGCCGCCGTCCTTCGCCGGGTACGCCTCCTGGTGAGGGGCCCGCGGCAACCTCTCGAGCGCCTCCTCGCTCCCGCCCTGGGCCTGGATGAACTCGACGAACTTCCGGTAGGCCGCCCCCGAGGCCAGCTTGTCCTTCAGCATCGCCCGGGCCGCCTCGCGATCCGCCACCACACCGCCCATCGTCAGGTGCTCGGCCCCGATGCTCAGCGCCAGCTCCTCCAGGTCCGCGGGGCCCCTGCCGCGCAGGCAGTCCATCGCCTCCAGCACCTCGAGCGAATTGCCCACCGCCCAGCCCAGCGGCTGATCCATGTCGGTCAGCAGCGCGGCGGTCTTCAGGCCCATTCCGTTGCCGATGTCCACCATCGCGCGGGCCAGTTCTCGCGCCGACTCGAGCGTTTGCATGAACGCGCCTCGGCCGAACTTCACGTCCAGCACCAGCACGTCGTTGAGGATCGACAGCTTCTTGGACATGATCGAACTGGCGATGAGCGGGATGCTCTCGACCGTGCCGGTCGCGTCGCGCATCATGTAGAGCTTCTTGTCAGCGGGCACGAGGTCCTGCGTCTGGCCGATGACGGCGATCCCGTGACGATTCACGCAGTCGACGAACTCCTGCTGCGTCAGGTTGATCCGGAACCCCTCCACCGCCTCGAGCTTGTCGAGCGTGCCCCCCGTGTGGCCCAGCCCCCGGCCCGACATCTTGGCCACCTTCAGCCCGCACGAGGCCGATAGCGGCCCGACCACGAGCGTCGTCTTGTCTCCGACCCCGCCGGTGCTGTGCTTGTCGACCTTGACCCCCTCGATGCCCTCCAGCTTGACGATCTGGCCGGAATCCCGCATCGAACGGGTCAGGCTCACCGTCTCTTGCTTGTCCATCCCCTGGAAGCAGACCGCCATCAGGAAGGCCGAGATCTGGTAGTCCGGGATGGTGCCCTTCACCGTTCCGTCGATCAGGAACTGGATCTCGTCCCCAGTCAACTTGCCCCCGGACCGCTTCTTCAGGATCAGATCGACCGTGCGCATCGGTTCCCTCCGTGGTTCGACGGCTCGGGGCTTTCGGCTCGAGGCGCGTGAAACGCTCTCGCC
The DNA here is from genome assembly GCA_016213865.1 of Candidatus Rifleibacteriota bacterium. The sequence goes on along the minus strand of JACQZL010000039.1, from coordinate 140 downwards.
GGCCCAAGACCGGGCGCCCGAGCGGGTATCCATCTCCAGTGTGCAGCACGCCGCGGCGTTTGGGAAGGGGCTCGGGGCTGGAGGGTGCGCGCGCGGTTCGTGGGGAAACTGGGAGGATCTCGATTTGCCTCTCGGGAGCT
>JACQZL010000011.1 GCA_016213865.1 Candidatus Rifleibacteriota bacterium | reverse complement strand
GTGAGTTGCGCGGCGTTGGTGCCCGGCCGGACCTTCGTCTCCGGGATGCCCGAGACGGCGAACCGGGTGTAACTGGCGCCCCAGGCGCCCGACCCGGTGGTGACCGGCGTGGCGTAACCGACGAAGTCGAAGTCGCGATCCAGCGAGAGCTGGGCGTGCATGGCGGTGGCCTCGGCCCGGCGGAGCTTGGCTATGCCGGCGGGATTCCAGTAGAGGGCGGTGGCATCGTCGGCGACCGCCGTGAAGGCGCCGCCCATGCCGATGGCCCGGGCCCCGACGCCCATCTTGAGGTAGGCCGCGCCGCCCTGGGCGTGAACCGGAGACTGTCCGGCCAGGACGAGCGCCACGACCAGCGAGGCGAGGAGCGCCGTCCTGAGCCAGCGGCCGGAGCCGGTGGCCGCGCGGGAGAGGCCGAGAGCACGCTGATAGGTCGACATGTCGATTCCTTGGTTCTTGTCGGGACGAGGACTGGCGATGAGACTTCGACGAGGGCTCGTCCCGCTCACTGGGTCTTGACGAGAGGCACCGTGAAGATGCTGTCGGCCAGGGGCTGGAAGCTGGCCACGGTCGCCACCTCTTCGATGCCGTTCCGGGCAGGCGGGCCGGCGTTGATTCTCGAGGGGTTGAACACCCGGATCTCGATGGTCACGCCGCTGGAGGCGGAGCCGAAGTCGGTGCCGCAGGGTACCCGCGGGATGGTGTAGGTGCCGTTGATGATGGTCGACTGCTGGCCGGTCTGCGGGATGGTCGCGGTGTCGGCCACCGGTCCGAGGTTGTTGGGCGCCTGGCCCAGGCTGTCGATGACCGAGCCCACGACATCCACGAAGCGGGGGCGCATATCGACGGTCTGGGAGAGGGTCCGGCCGCCGCCGACCGGCGCGACCACGTTGGACAGCGTGTAGGTTTCGAGGCCCTGGTGAGTGAAGACCAGGTTGAACTGGCGGGTCAGCGAGCTGGTGCTGCGGGGCACGGTGATGGTGAAGCTGCCGTCCGCGGCGATCTGCTGCTGGGTGTTGAGGCTGGCGTTGGTCACGCGGATCTGGATGGCGGCCCGGCTGTAGAGCTGCTCGTACTGCGTGATGCGGATGATGCCCTTGATGGCGGCCGGCTCGGGATTGAGCGAGATGGTCTGCCGGATGGTCTGGTCCGCGATCGGCACCACGCGGATCGAATTGCTGACCTCGAAACCATCGGCCGTCACGATGACGAGTGTGTTGTTGGGCTGGCCGAACGGAGCGTCGGGGTTGTTGACGTTGACCGGGACCTCCAGGGTGTAGACGCCGTTGTTGCCTCCGTTGGAGGTGGTGGCGGTACCGACGGTGACGGTCGCGTCATTGACCGGCTGACCGGTGATGTTGTCCATCACGGTGATGACCACGGTGGAGTTGCCGACCTCGGCCATCTTGCGCAGCGTGACCTCGGCCGCGAAGGCGACCGAGCCCGGCTCGACGAATACGCGCACCTGGTTGCCGACGGCGGTCCGCTGGGCGGTGGCGCCGGAGGCTGTGTCGATCGTCTGGAAGCCGTTCTTGGCGTAGCCGATGACATAGGCGCCGACGGGGATCTCCGACAACACGAACTCACCGTTGGCATCGCTGAGGGCCGTGCGGATGACCTGGGGCGGATCGGTCTCGCGCTGGGCGACGACCGTCACCCCCGATTCGGGCACCCTGCCTGCAACCCCTCTCGAGAAGTTGCTGTAGACCTTGCCCGTGATGGTCCCGTTGTCGACTCCGGCGTTACCACCACATCCCACGATGATGGCAACGGCCAGAAACACCAGACAAGCGAGCGCTGAGGCTCCCGTTACCGAGGTCTTCCTCTTCGAAGTGGCCATGGTCGTCGGCGTCCTTTCCGGTCCGGGTCCGCTACAGGTTCAAAGGACTGGACCGCAGGAGTGACACTCTCCTCGGACAAATCATCGGAAGACCTGGAGGTTTTGTTAACAGGGGACACACGCATGGCCCCGAACTCCGAGTTCGGGACCATGCGTGCGTCCCCAAAAAGAAACAGCCCGTCCGAGGACGGGCTGTCGGAGGTCCGACTACCGAGATGGTCTACCGGGGCTCGGTGATGGCGCCTGCTACCGAGCCGCCGTTGCTCTGCGAGGGCAAGGCCGTCGGCGTGGCCACCGGCTGCACCGCGGGCTGCGCGGCCGGCTGGGAGGCCATCAGTTCCTTGACCTTGCGGGCCTGGGCCGCCTGCGCCGCTGCAACCATCGCAGCCTTGACACCGGGGAAACGGTCGGCCCACATCTTGTAGTGGTCGCCGGCCGGCTTGCCGGTCGAGGTGACGCCCTTGCCCGAGTACTGCAGGAACTCGTTGACCGTGATGCCCTTGGCGGACAGCTCCTGGTTCATCTTGGCCACTTCGGCCGCGATGACCGGCGCCGCTGCGGCCTGCAGCTCAGCGTCGGGGCAGACCATCGGAGCCACGCCGTAGCTGTTCGGCACCTGCGGGATCTTGGCTGCAGCCTCGGCCTCGGTGAGCGCCTTCACGGGCGCGGCCGTGGTCGGAGCGGCGGGGGCGCCGGCGGGGACGGCAGTCGCCGCGTTCCGGGCGGCGGCCGCGGTGGCCTGCTGTTGTGCCACCTGCTGCTGCAGGCGCTGCTGCTCGGCCTGCAGATTCTGGCGCTCCTGCGGGGTCAAGTTGGGATCCTGCAGGGCCTGGTTGATCTGCTGGATGCGCTGGTTCGGGTCGGTGGCCTGCTGACCGAGACCGTTTGCCGGCAGCGGGTTGCCGTTGGCATCCACGGCGCCGTTCTGGCCGGGCGCGCCGGGCATCCCGGAGTTGACGTTGCCGTTGGGATTGTTCGGGTCGAAGGCTCCACCGGGCATTCCGGCGCCGGCCTTGTTGCGATCCTGATCGCGATCCATCAGGAACTTGGAGATGACCTCGCGCTGGGTGCGCTGGACGCGGTCGAGCTTGCCGGCCGGTCCGAAGATGCGAGCGTAGGCGCTGCGGAAAGCGGCATTCTGGGACTGGCCCGCCTTGCTGGCGTAGGACATGGCCGCCTTGAGTTGCTGGTTGTTGAGCATGCCGAGCAGCGAATCGGGCGTGGCCTGCGAGGGGCTCTGGCCGCCGTAAGTGAGGCCGCGGATGTTGGCCTCGAGGTTGGCCTTGGCGGTGGGGTTCGTCTCCTGGCGCCAGCGGGTGATCAGATCGAGAACCTGACGCTGCTTGGCGCGGATCTGATCGAGGATCGTGTCGACGTCGCTGATGGCGCGCTGCATGCCGGCCTCATTCTCGACGCCGCCGGGGGCCGCGGGACCGTTCAGCATCTGCTGGTTCTGCTGCCACTGCTGCTCGATGAGGGCCTGGTTCTTGTCGTACTGGGCGTTGGCGTCGAAGATCTGGGTCCCGGCGCGGGCCATGTCGCGCATCGTGCGTCGAGTCTCCGGATCCATCCCGCTGTTGCCCCTGCCTCGGTTGCCGGAGTTGCCCGAACCCAGGTCCATGTCGCTACCGGCGTTGGCCGGCTTGCCCCACTGGTCTGGCAGGTCGATCGGCAGGTTGGCGTCGTAGTTGCCGCCCTTGCCGGGCCGGCCCCGGTAGCCCTTCTGCTGGATTGCCGCCTTGAGCGAGTTGCGATCGAGCAGCAGGCTCGTCAGGTAGGTGGCCGTGAACTGGAAGGCGCCCTTGGTGTTGTCTTCCTTGAACTTCGGCTCGAGCACCGAGAGACGCTTCACGTCGTTCTTGGCCAGCGTGACGCCGTAGGCGGGAGCGGCCAGCGTGATCAGGTGGTCTACATCGTAGAGGAGCTTGACGTAGATGTTGTTCCGCTCGGCATTCGGACCGAAGGCGCGATCCTGGAGGAAGCGCTTGAACGAGAGGCTCACCTTCATGTCGTCCGCGTTCTTCTGGTGGTCGAACCAGCCGCCCACGCGCTCCTTGTAGAGTTCGCCGAGCGACATCTGGGACATCGCCTTCTTCTTGCGCTCCAGCTTCTTGCCGGTGCGCTCGAGATTCTTGGCGAACTCGGCCTCGCGCTTCTCCAGGTCGTTGAGCCAGAGCAGGAGGTCAACCAGCTCGCCACGCGTGGCGGCGCGCAGGTCTTGCGACGAGAAGCCGATGCCGGTGCCGAAGATCTCCTTGGCCAGCGCCTCGCGCGATTCCTTCGAACCGGTCTGGTCTCCGCTATCGACCAGTTCCCACTTGATCTCGCCCTTGGGCCCGCGGCCCGGAGGGCCGTGGCGCTCGGTGAGGGGCTTGATGTCGCCGGGCTTGTCGAAGCCCTGATCGGCATTCACTGCCTGCTCGGGGGAAACGCCAGACAGATCCTCGTAACCAGGAGTCTGGTCCTTGCCTTTCTCCTTGCCGGGTGCGACCACCGGATCGACCTGCTGGCGATCGACGGGGTCGTTCTGCTGCATGTCGTCGGAGAGGATGGGGTCGTTCTGCTGCCAGTCCTCGTTCTGCTGCCAGTCGTCGTTCTGCTGCGAGTCGACGTTCTGTTGCGAGTCGACGTTCTGCTGCGAGTCGACGTTCTGTTGCGAGTCGACGTTCTGTTGCGAGTCGACGTTCTGCTGCGAGTCGTCGTTCTGCTGCGAGTCGTCCTGCTGCCAGTCGTCCGCCGGCGGATTGCCCGTGCCGGGATCGCCCGGGACGTCGATCACGAGGGGGTCGTCAGGAGGCGGCACCGTGGGCACCGGCTCTCGCGCAAAGGCCACGCCTGACACCAGGAGAACAGCCAAGGTGAGGACGAGGACCGGGAGGATAGGTCGCGCTGAGGCCATTATGGCTCACCCCTTTTCGGGTTTTTGAGATGTCCGGGAGCAGGGCAGGTGCAGCGGCCCGAGGGCCACGTCATGCTTCACTACCGATCATGCTGTCGGGAAGTTTCACGACTCTTTCTTGGGACAAGGGCATCCTGAAGTATAAGAAGAGACCGGGGCAGCGACAAGCCGGGGGAGAACGAAAGAGGCCGCGGCATTTGCCGCGGCCCCTGGAAGACGGGTTCGAAATCGGGTCTCAGTTGGCGGCCGGCTTGGCGTCTACCAGCATCTTGCGCAGGTTGACGATCCCGGTCTGCATCCGCTTCTGGTAGGCGGGGAGGTACTTGTCCTGCACCTCGGCCGCGATGGAAGCGGTCTCCTGCCGGTCGGCGGCGCCGTTGTAGCGAGAGATGCCTTCCTTGTTTCCCGCCAGGAAACGGGCCAGCTTGAGCTGCTGGAACGTCTGCGACACCAGATCGTACTCTTCGAGGATGACCTTCAGGTCTTCCGGCGTCACGGCCGAGGGATCGCTCCCCAGCGCCGAGGCGAAAAGATCGTCGAACCCCTTGTCGAGGGTGGCGCTCTCCTCGAAGTCTGCGGCGGGGGCACCCTTCTTCAGGGCGGCCTCGTACTCGGCCTGCCAGAACTGCCGCTGCCGGGCGATCTCGTCCTCGAGCTTGCCCGCATCGGCCACGGACATCGGGCCGTCGCCCTTGCTCATCTCTTCGAGCTGGGTGAGCAGGTTGGCGATCTCGGCCTGGGGCAGTCTGGCCTGCACCGAATCGATGATCTTCTGCGAGGTCACCACCGGAAGCGTGCGAACCTTCTCGAGGCCTTCGTAATTGGCCTTCTCGGAACCGGATGCGGCCAGCGCGGGGCTCGCCAGAACCAGGAGACCGAGCATCAGGGCCAGGGACTTCACTACCATCGGGGCACCTCTTCGGTGGGTCATGCTTGCTTCTCGAAATTCAGCCGGACTTCTCGCCGGTCCACATCTGTATCTACGGCCGGGACCGGCCCCAGGTTGCCTGTCTCGAAACGCAACCTCCATCCTCATGACGGGCCGGTCGCCTCAAAAGATAGAACATCTTGCCGGATCCATCGGCAAATGGCTAGCCCGGCGATTCACTCCGTGCGCGTCACCTCGCCGTCGAAGGTCTCGAGCACCAGCTTGACGTTCTTGTCCTCGCGGAGCTTCCGATCGGCCCAGTCCCTGTCCGGCAGTTCGTCCGCGCGCGCCCGGCCCTCGGGGCTGGTATCCTCCTCCACGGCGACCACGACCCCCGAACCGAAGTGCTCCTTCACATGCTTGCGCAACAACGCCGCATGGTCGGGCTCGCCCAGGCGCGAACGGTGAAAATCGTAGGTGCGGGTGAAGACGAGCCGGAACTTCTTGCCCGCCAGGGGGAGCGGCCGGCCCTCCACGGCAAACGCATGGGTCTTCGGGCTCTCCCGCTTCAGACCTTCCAGGACTCGCTCCCACAAAACGCCCTCGGAGACGCTCCCGGCGGGGCCCTCGGCCACGCCCGGGGGGGGCGTGGCGGGCGGCGCTGCCTGCAAGGAGGGGAGGTGCATCGGCTCGCCACCTGAAGGAGGCGTGGCCGGTGCCGCGACCGCCGCCGAAACGGGAGAGGGCGAAGGGGCCGCCGCCACCTCGCACGGGGACGCTTCCGGTGCCCGGGCGGCCTTGACTGGTGCGCGAACAGGCGCGGCTGCCGCCGGGGCAACGGCTCGCGCGGGGAACGAGACCGGAACGGCGACCGCCGGCGAAACGGGAGCGGGCGCCCCGGGACCGTTCGCCACGCGGGCCTGCAGTTCCACCACCTGTCGCGCCAGCTCCTCGACCCGGCGCAGGGTCGCCTCGGCCCCGGCGAACAGATCGGCGTGCGCGGCGTCCAGCAAACCGATCTCGAGCGTCAGCCTCGGGTCGAGGGCGTTGCGGACCTGCGGAACCAGCGCCGACAGCTTCGAGAGAATCGCGATCAGACGTGCGGACGACAGCCCATCGGAAGCCTCCGCGCCGCCCGCGCCGACGACTCGGCTCGCCAGCAGGTCCCTCAGCCATTCGGTCTC
>JACQZL010000010.1 GCA_016213865.1 Candidatus Rifleibacteriota bacterium | reverse complement strand
GGTCCTGGAGGCACCGGTTGGCGAGCCGGTGCCTCCGTCTTTTTCCCGCGCGACACGCCCTTCTTGCCTGATCGGCATTGACTTTCCTCGGCTTCGGTGGTACCATCGCCCCTCTCCGCGCGCTTTACGTGACGCGGACACTTTTCGTCTTCGAGCGATGTTCACCGCACTCACCGACAAGCTCCGCGTCACCTTCAAGAAGATGCGCGGCTACGGCACGCTGACCGAGGCCAACATCCAGGAGGCCCTCCGGGACGTGCGCATGGCCTTGCTGGAGGCCGACGTCAACTTCAAGGTCGTCAAGGCGTTCGTCGACCACGTGCGCGAGAAAGCGATGGGCCAGACGGTCCACGTGCGCCTCGACCCGGGCCAGCAGTTCATCGGTCTGGTCCATGACGAGCTGGTGGCGATCATGGGGACCACCGCGGAGCCCCTGCGCCTGGCGCCTCAGCCGCCCACGATCGTCATGATGTGCGGGCTGCAGGGCTCGGGCAAGACGACCACTACGGGCAAGCTCGCTCGTTTCCTGGCCGGCGACAAGCGCCGCCCGCTGATGGTCGCGGCCGATATCAAGCGCCCCGCGGCCATCGACCAGCTCGAGACGATCGGCAAACAACTCTCCATCCCGGTCTTCAGCGACCGCGCCTGCAAGGACGCCGTCGACATCTGCCGCCGGGCGTACGAGCTGGCGCTGGCCAAGGACAACGACCTGGTCCTGCTCGACACCGCAGGCCGGCTCCACATCGACGACGAGATGATGACCGAGCTGGAACACGTCTCCGCCCGTCTGAAGCCCCACGAGGTCTTGCTCGTGGTCGATGCCATGACCGGCCAGGACGCCGTGCGCGTCGCCGAGGATTTTAACCGTCGCCTCGAGCTGACCGGCGTCATCCTGACCAAGCTCGACGGCGATGCCCGCGGCGGCGCGGCTCTCTCGGTCCGCCACGTCACCGGCAAGCCAATCAAGTTCGTCGGCGTCGGCGAGAAACTCGACGCCCTGCAACTCTTCCATCCGCAACGGATGGCCAGCCGCATCCTGGACATGGGCGATGTCCTCAGCCTGGTCGAGAAGGCCCAGTCCGAGGTCGACGAGACTCAGGCCCGCAAGATGACGGGCCGTATGTTCTCCGGGGACTTCAACCTGGAGGACTTTCTCTCGCAGCTCGAGATGCTCAACAAGATGGGGCCGATCGGCAAGCTGCTGGAGATGCTCCCCGGCTTCGGCGAGGTCTCCAAGATGCAGGACTTCAAGGTCGACGAGAAGCAAATGGGCCGGACCAAGGCCATCATCCAGTCCATGACCTTCAAGGAGCGCCGTAAGCCGGACATCCTGAACGGCAACCGCCGGAAGCGCATCGCCGACGGCAGCGGCACGACCGTCCAGGACGTCAACCAGCTCCTCAAGCAGTTCGTCCAGGCCAAGAAGATGATGAAGCAGTTCGGCGACTTGACGAAGAAGAAGGGCAAGGGCTTCCGCTTCCCGATGCCGTTCTAGTAGAGCGATTCCAAGTCAACATGCCAAAGACCGAACCACGAAGACACCAAGGCACGAAGGGCGGCACAAAGGGGTTCGATATCTCCCCTTGGTGTTTCTCTTCGTGCCTTGGTGGCTCGAGACGCCGGTTCCCTGCAAGCCATCACTGAACCGGACACCTCCCCCCACCTCGAACCCCGTTCACCCTGACACCCCCTTCACGAAAGGAAGTAACCCCGATGGCAACCAGCGTTCGCCTGCGCCGCGTCGGCACTCACAAGAAGCCCTACTACCGCATCGTCGCGGCAGATTCCCGCTGCCAGCGGGACGGTCGATTCCTCGAGAATCTGGGCTACTACCATCCGACCGATCGGCCGGCCACCGTCCAGATCAACGAGGAGCGCATCGTCCAGTTCGCCAAGAACGGCGCCCGCATCTCCGAGACCGTGCGCTCGCTCTGCAAGGGTAAGGGCATCCGCATCTGACCCTCCGGCCCGTTCCCGTCGCATTCCATTCATGTCTTCCGGCTTCGTGGCCATAGGCAAGGTCGTCGGCGCTCACGGCATCCGCGGCGAGCTGAAGCTCGAGTGCTATCTTGACGAACCGGGGCAAGTCCTCGAGTTCGACGAGCTGCACTTCGCCGCCACCGACAAGGACGCCCAGCAGTCCTTCGCGGTCGAGGCCGTGCGTCTGCACAAGCAGCACGCGCTGTTGAGCCTGGCCGGCATCGACACTCGCAACGCCGCCGAAGGGCTCATCGGCCGCGAGGCGAGCGTTCCGCAAGACCGACTCCCGGAAGTCCCGCCGGGCTCCTTCAAGCTGAGGCACCTGATCGGCCTGCGGGTGCTCGACCCAGAGGGGCAGCAGCAAGGGACCGTCGGGGATGTGGAATTACTGGCGGGGCGGGGGGTGGTCCAGGTCGTACTCTCGGCCGGCGGACAGGTCCTGGTGCCCTTCGTGGGCGAATACGTCCGCCAGGTCGACATCGAGGGCTCGGCCCTCTGGGTGACCGAGGCGTTCGAGCGATTGCTCTCGCCGGAGGAGGTGGGCAGGTAACCACCGATCCCGGAGCCGCCTCCAGCGCACCCCTGTTGCGCTTCGACCTCGTCACCATCTTCCCGGTCCTCTTCGAGGCTTTCGCCAGGACCAGTATCGTGGGACGGGCCGTTTCCAGGGGCCTCGTGGAGCTCCACCTCCACGACCTGCGCGACTTTTCGACCAGCAAGCACCGCACCGTCGACGACTATCCGTTCGGAGGCGGGGCCGGCATGCTGATGGGCCCGGAGCCGTTCTTCCGGGCGGTCGAGTCGATAGACGCGCACGTGCGCGAACAAGGCCGCACGCCGCACCGCGTGCTGCTCAGCCCCGCCGGGGCGCTGCTGGACCAGCTCAGGATCAAGGAACTCACCCGACTCGGGCAGGTGACCCTGCTCTGTGGCCACTACAAGGGCATCGACGACCGCGTCGAGACCCTCGCCGACGAGGAGCTCTCCATCGGAGACTACGTCCTCTCCGGAGGCGAACTGCCGGCGATGGTCCTCATGGATGCCGTCATCAGGCTCCTGCCGGGGGCCGTGGGCACGTTCGAGTCGGTGGAAGAAGACTCCCACTACGAGGGCCTGCTGGGCTACCCGATGTACACGCGCCCAGCCACCTTCCGCGGCCTGTCCGTCCCGGAAGTGCTGCTCTCGGGACATCACGCAAAGATCGAGGCCTGGCGCGGCCAGCAGGCGATCGAGCGTACGCGCTCGAGGCGGCCGGACCTCTGGAAACGATATCTGGAATCGCAGCGCGAGGCTGCACCCGCGGGGACCGCCGCCGGCGGCCCCGGGCAGGAGGTAGAGCAAGATGAACTTCATCGAAAAGCTGGAACGAGCCGAGATGGCGAAGAAGAAACGCCCTGAGTTCCGCTCCGGGGACACCATCCGCGTCCACGTCAAGGTCGTCGAGGGCGCCAAGGAACGCATCCAGGTCTTCGAGGGCCTGGTCATCTGCCGTCAGGGCACCGGCAAGCGCGAGACCTTCACGGTGCGCAAGATTTCCGCCGGGGTCGGCGTCGAGCGCGTCTTCCCCGTCTATTCGCCCGTCATCAAGAAGATCCAGGTGACGCGCGAGGGTTCGACCCGGCGGGCCCGCCTGTACTTCTTGCGGGACCGGATCGGCAAGGCTGCCACGATTGCCGGCAAGCAGGGCCGCAAGGGCCGCAAGGGCATGATCCACATCCCGGGCGAGGAGGAGGCCGCTGAGGCCACCGACACGGCCCAGGCCACCGCCACCCCGCCCACCGAAGCCGCCGCCTGATTCCGTGACGGTCCGACGAGGCTTGAGGCTCGAGGCCGGCGCCGTCCTTTCGGCGGCCGCTCAACCGTGAACCTCCTCGCCAGCTTGTCGGGCCGCCGGACGGGGTACCTGCCCCAGCCGGCCCCGTGGCTCGAGTCGGTCGACCTCATCGGCGAGCGGCGTTCCTTTCGCGGACAGCGCCTGCGCTACCACCCGGTCGTCCCGGTAGGCAACGTGCGGCTTTCGTTGCGCTTGCGGCCGGGCGCCGCGCAGCAGTTGATGGTGGAGCATCGCGGCCCGGGGCAACTGATCGCCACCGACATCCTGTCCGTGGTCGGGGGCAAGGTCGAGTGGCCGGTCCAGTTGCTGCGGGGATGGAACCGGCTGCGGTGCTCTGCCCCCGGCGAATCCCGAAAGGTCTTCGTCCTCGACCTCACGCACAAGACCTCGTGGCGTGAGTGGCTCGAGACCCTGCTCTACGCGCTGGCGTTCGCCCTTCTCATCCGCACGTTCCTCCTCCAGGTCGTGGTCCTGCCGCTCGACTCGCGGATGGAGGGGCTGCAGGCCGGCGACCGCATCCTCGTCAACCGCGTTCATCCGGTCCTGGCTGGACCGGAGCCGGGCGACCTGACCATCCTGGAGCACGGCGCGGCCCCCCGGGGCCACTCTCCCGGCGAGCAAGCCGTGCTCGAGCACGTCTCGGGCCCCGCGGCCCGGTTCACCATCAAGCGGATCGCCGCCGTCGGGGGGCAGACGATCGAGACCGCCGGGGCATCGCTCCGAGTCGACGGGGTGACCCTGGGACCGCCGTTCGACTCCCTGGGCCGCTCCGGCATCGCGACGGCCGACCTGCCCGGGCCGGTTCCTCCTACCCGCGTGCCCCACGGCCAGTCCTTCCTGGTCAGCAGCCACCAGGACGCCGCGGGGCACACCGTCTGCTGGTGGTGGTTCCTGGCAGACCGTTCCATCCTGGGCCGCGGATGGGCTGTCTTTTGGCCGTGGGAACGGCGCTGCTGGGTGCAGTGAGTCCTCTCGATGGCTGGCCTTCGTGACATCCCCGTCCTGACGCACATCCTCGAGGACGCCAACCTGCTCGTCGAGGTCCGCGATGCCCGGTTGCCCACGCTCTCGGCCGCCACGCCACTCCCGCGCCGCTTTCGAGAGAAAGAGCGGATCGTGGTCCTCAACAAGGCCGACCGGGCCGAGCCGTCGATGACGGACCGCTGGGTCTCTCTGTTGGCCCGGGACGGCGTCCGCGTCATCGCGGCGAGCGCCATCTCGCCCGGGAAGGTGCTGGGCCGGCTCCGCCAGTTGCTGGAGCAGCGAGCGGTCCAGCGGCGCGGCCGGTCCCTGGTGCGGGCAGCGGTCATCGGCTTCCCCAACGTCGGCAAGTCCACGCTGCTCAATGGTCTGGTGGGCAGCGCGCGCGCGCGCACGGGCGATCGGCCCGGGATCACCCGCGGCCGGCAGTGGGTCAAGCTGGGCCCCAATGTCTACCTGCTCGACTCTCCGGGCGCCATCCCGCTGGCCGACGACCTCGAACGGCGCCTGCCCGACCAGGCGTTCAAGCTGGCGCTGTGCCGCATCCTGCCCGAAGGCCGGCTCGACGCCCTCGAGGTGGCCTGCGGGTTCATCGCGTGGCTGCGGGCCGCCGTGGCCCCGCCCGAGCTTCCCGGAGCGGCCGTACGCCTCCTCGATCCTGCCACGTCTCCTCTCGAGACCCTGGAGGCTCTGGCACGCTCCCTGTCGCTGCTCGCGCCTGGCGGCCGTCCCGATACCTCTGCAGCGGCACGTCGGGTCATGGTAGATTTCGCTGCCGGCAGACTGGGCAGGCTCACCCTGGAAGAGCCTCCGGCCCAGGAAGCGCCGCCACCCGCGGCCACCCGGTCATCCCAGAAATGAAGAACCCCATCGGGCCCTTGCGCCACAATCCGGGGGGCATCACGGAGACCACGCCGACTCTGGCAGCGGTGCTCCTCTTCGTGAGCGTCGTCGCCACGACCCTGCTGCTCGTCATGCCCAGCCTGCTCCTGGACACCGATCCTCACTGGCAGGCCGGTTCCGTCGCGGCCCGCACGGTCCTGAGCGACCACAACGTCCAGGCCCGCCTCCCCGACGGAGAGAGCTTCCAGTTGATGGAGGGCGAGGCGATCGTTCGCCTGGGCGACGTCCTGACCGTCCGGCAGGCCGCCATCTTGAGGTACCTGGCGGACCACAGCCCGCGCCCGACCTGGATGGTCAACGTCCTGGGCCACCTGCTGCTGGTTCTGCTGCTGCTCCTGTCGCTGGGCCTGGTCATCCAGCAACTCGAAAAGCCGGTGCTGGGCGAACGCGTCCACGCCTGTCTGCTGGTGGCCGTCATCCTGGGCGCGGTGCTGGTCACGCAGCTCGTGATCCTTTATGTGCGGTCCCCGTTGCGCACCGTCGCCATGACGGCCCTGAATCCGACCCCCGCGGCCGTCATGCTGGTCAGCATCTTCCTGGGGCGGGACCTGGCGCGGGTCGTCAACGTCCTGCTGGGCGTGCTGATGCTCTGCACCGTGGGGCGCAGCCCCGAGCTGCTGACGGCCACGAGCCTGATCTCGGGCCTCTTCAGCCTGCACTGCGTCAGCCAGCAGGACTCCCAGCGCTCCGACATAGCCCGGGCCGGACTGGGGGCGGGCCTCGTCTCGGCGCTGACGATCCTGGCGTTCGGCCTCATCTCCAAGAGCCAGGCCACGCCCGCCAGTTTCGGCGAGGTCTTCGGCCCGTGCGTGCTGGGACTCGCCAACGGCCTGGTGACGATGGTCGTCGTCCAGGGAGTGATGCCGCTCCTGGAGGCCAGCTTCAGCGTCATCACCACGACCAAGCTGCAGGAGCTGATGAACCCCAACCACCCGCTCCTGCAGAAGCTGATCCGCGAGGCCCCGGGCACGTACCACCACAGCGTCAACGTGGCCGCGCTGGCCGAGGCGGCCGCCGAGGAGATCGGCGCTGATCCGGTCCTGGCAAAGGCGGGTGCTTACTACCACGACGTGGGAAAGACGAAGCGCCCCTACTTCTTCATCGAGAACCAGATCGGCGGCGTCAACTACCACGACAACCTGTCGCCCAACCTGTCGAGGCTGATCGTCCACAGCCATACGCGCGACGGCGTCGAGATCGCCCGCAAGCACAACCTCCCCAAGTGCATCACCGACATCATGGCGCAGCACCACGGCACCGACCTGGTCGCCTTCTTCTACCACCGGGCCTGCCAGGAGGAAGACCCTTCCGTCACGCCGGTCCATGAGGATTCGTTCCGCTACGGGGGGCCCAAACCCAAGACCCCCGAGGCCGCCATCGTGATGATGGCCGACGGCGTCGAGGCCGCGAGCCGAACCCTCAAGAAGCCGACCCCCGCGAGCGTCGAATCGCTGGTCGCCAAGATCCTCAACGACCGCTTCGCCGACGGCCAGTTCGACGAGTGCGACATCACCAAGCGCGAGCTGGAACTGATCCAGGCGCG
>JACQZL010000066.1 GCA_016213865.1 Candidatus Rifleibacteriota bacterium | reverse complement strand
CTCGCTTGCTCTGCGGCTCTGCGGCTCCGTGTCTCTGTGTCGAGGAGTCAAGCCAGGGCCTTCCCAAACAGGCGTGGAACCACCTATGAGACATGCACCCGGTCTCGAGACCCGGAATTGACTCGGCCACGGCCCCCCACTAGGATGGCCGCGCTCGCGACGAGCAACCCCGGATTCAGTGGTTCGGTCCGGGAGGACTGACGAGCGGCCCCGGCGTCCGAACGGCGCCGGCCGCCACGGAGGATGGTGCTGCATGAACACGTTGATGCGAGGCAAGGACTGGATCGAGACCAAGGACTGGACGGTGGAGGAGCTGGAGACCATGCTGGAGGTCTCGTGGGATCTGAAGCGCTCCTTCGCGCTGGGCCGGCCTCACCGCTTGCTGCGCGACAAGACCCTGTTCATGATGTTCTTCGAGCAGTCGACGCGCACCCGCAACTCGACCGAGGCCGGCATGACGCAGCTCGGCGGCCATGCCCACGACCTCACCCCCGACAAGCTCCAGATCTCGCACGGTGAGACCCCGAAGGACACCGGCAAGGTGCTCTCTCGCTACGGCCACGGAATCGCCATCCGCAACTGCTTCTACGGCGTCGGCAACAAGTACATCCGCGAGGTGGCCCACTGGGCCGACATTCCCGTCATCAACCTGCAGTGCGACGTCGATCATCCCTGCCAGGCCGCCGCGGACCTCATGACGATCCGCGAGAAGTTCGGCAACAACCTCCGCGGTCTCAAGTTCGTCGTCTCCTGGACGTACGCCCCGTCGTACGCGCGCCCGCTCTCCGTCGCCCAGGGGCTGGTCACCCTGCTGCCCCGCTTCGGCGTCGACGTGACCCTCGCGCATCCCAAGGAGTTCTACCTGATGCCCAAGGAAGCCGAGCTGGCCAAGAAGCTCGCCGCCGAGAACAACACGAAGTTCGAGATCGTCAACGACATGGACGAGGCCGCCAAGGACGCCGTCGTCCTCTATCCGAAGTCCTGGGGTTGCCACCAGTATCTGGCCGACCAGGGCGTCCCCGAGGACCAGAAGAAGGCCCAGGGCATGGCCCTCCTGGACAAGTACAAGAGCTGGATCGCCAACGAGGCCCGCATGGCCCTCGCGGCCAAGAACGCCATTTACATGCACCCGCTGCCCGCCGACCGCGGCTCCGAAGTGACCGACGGGGTCATCGACGGCCCGCAGTCGGTCGTCTTCGACCAGGCCGAGAACCGGCTGCACACGGTCAAGTCGATCATGGCGATGACGATGGGCGGCAGGCCCTGACTCGGGAGTCGGCCCTCGGCCCTCGGGGTTCGAGACTCGAGCTGCGGCTCGAGGCCCGACTCCGGGGCCCGGGCCTTGTCCTGGACCCAGGTCTTGGGACCGGACGTCGGTCCGGAGGTTGGATTCGGAGTCTCCAGTCTGCAGTCTCCTGTTCTCTGTCTTTCAGTTGGGGCCCGTCAAGGAGTAACCGTCTCACGGGAGCGTCCCTGAAAAGTGGGAAGCCGCACTGCGCCGTTGGCCTCTCCGGTGATCGAAGCGCGGGGGCTTGTTTCCCGCCGGTCGTGGGAAGCCGCTCACATGGCGGGGGACAAGCCCCCGCGCTACAACATGTGGGACTCGACTTCCCCATGTTCCAGGGACGCTCCCCCGTCTCACTTGTTCCCGATGATCTGGCTGACCGGTCCGTCATTCCCGCGAAAGCGGGAATCCAGAGTCGACCCGCCTTCGCAGCGCTCTCTGGGTCCCCGCTTTCGCGGGGACGACGAGAGATTGGATTGCCATTTTTGTTTTCTGACGGGCTCTTGGCCTGCTGCCAGGGACTGAAAGACTGAAGCCAGGAGAGCACAGACTTGAAACCGAAGGCCGAGGGCCGTCATCCCGGTCTCCATCTCCCATGCGCACCCTCCGCTTCATAGCCGCGATGGCCTCCATCCAGTTGCGCGCCGCGATGGAGTACCGCGCGAGCTTCCTTGCGCAGGTCGTGTTCATGATGCTCAACGACCTCTTCCTGCTCTTCTTCTGGTGGGTGGTCTTCGGCAAGTTCGGTTCGGTCGGCGACTGGCGGATGCAGGACATGTTGCTCCTGTACGCGGTGGGGACCACCGCCTTTGGGCTGGCGGTCGGGCTCTTCGGCAACGTCACGACCCTGGCCACGCAGATCGCGCAGGGAAAGCTCGACTCCGTGCTGTCGATGCCGCCGGACCCGATGCTCCACTTGCTGGTCAGCGGGATGAACGTCTCGGCGTGGGGAGACCTGCTGTTCGGACTGCTGCTCTACGGGATGGTCGGGGACACGTCGCTCGCGGGGCTGGCGCTCTTCGCGGTGGTTTCGATCCTCTCGGCTGCGGTCTTCCTGGGCTTTAGCGTGGCGGCCGCCTCGTTGGCCTTCTTCGTCGGCTCGGCCGAGGGTCTGGCCGGCCTCATGACGAACGCCATCCTCACCTTCTCGCTTTACCCGCCCGGCATCTTCAGCGGCTGGACGCGGGTGGTGCTGTTCACGGCGATCCCGGCCGGGCTGATGACCTACTTGCCGGTCGCCCTGCTTCGCGAGTTCTCGATCGGCGGCTTCCTCTTGCTCGTCCTGGGCGCCGCGGCGAGCCTCGCAGCGGGCCGCATCCTGTTCCAGGTGGGGCTGCGTCGCTACGAGTCAGGTTCGCTGATGGTGGCCCGGGGAGCGTGACAGGGCTAACCTGAGTTCCCCCCACCCCTGCCCTCCCCGAGCAGTGCACAGGATGCCCTGGGAGGGGCGAGGCCAGAGTACCGCCGGGCCCTCCGTCCCGCCGGGAGCCGTGCAGGAGCCTCGCGGGTGCGCGCGCGGTTCGTGGGTTAACAACTGCAACCGGCCTCGCGAGTGGTGTAGCGCGGGGGCTTGTCCCCCGCTCTGGAAGCGGTCCGCCGACCGTGGCGGGCCACAAGGGCCCGCGCTACAACTCCTTGAACCACGCACCCAGTCATGCGGCTCCCCGGGTTCTGCGTTCGCACCCGAGCCTCGCTCCGGGCGTGTTGAGATGGCACGATTGGTGTTACAGTTCCTGAGATCCTCAGGTCCGCTCTCTCCTCGCACGACGGCGAGGACGGGGGCGCGGCGAAGGGAATCCGAAGGCTGGGCAAAGTGCATCGTTTCTACTCTTCATCGACCGCCTGCTGGCTCTGTTTCATCCTGGCTCTCCTGGCGTTGATGGCTGCTCCAGCCACCGCCCAGACGGGCTCGATAGTGATCGACCAGGTGACCGCTCCCGCCTCGGTGAGCCCCAGCCAGATCGCCACAATCGTCGTCCAGTTGAAGAACCTCTCCGGCACCGATCTGGAGATGACCGCTCTCTGGCTCGACAGCTCGCCCCGCGTCATCGACTACTACGACCTCCCGACCGGATATCCAAGCCTTGCTGCGGGGCAGACGGTCACTTCCGCGGTCGTGTTGACCTTGCTGAACAGCTTCGCGCAGGGCACGGCCAGCCTCAACTTCTCGGGCTACTACAGGCCCGTAGGCGGAGGCACTCCGCAGTACTTCAGCCAGAGCAACGCCGGCACGTTGACGCTGGGCCCGCCCAGGATCGACTTGCAGGCCGTGTCGGTCTGGGGCCCCCAGGGCTCGAGCCCCCTGAACCGGCTACTCGACGTCGGCTTCTCGGTCTTCTATCAGGCTCCGTCGGCCAACTTCCGGGCAATGAATGTGGAGACCCGGTGCTACTTGAGCCTGGACCAGACCCTCAGCACCGCCCAGGACTCCCTCCTCGACACCGCTTACGCCTACTGTTCGCCCAATCAAGTGGGTACCGGCTCGGCCCAGTTCCAGGTTCCTTCCGCCGTCGGCCCCGGCACTTACTGGGTGGGGGCACATGCCAACCCCTTCGGGTACATCGCGGAGACCTCCGCCGCCAACAACATGGTCGTCTCCACCGCTGCAGTCCAGCTCGTCCCCTCCGAGCTCGATCTGGTGATGGAATCGGTCCAGCCCGGGACTCTCTCGACCAGCGCGAACTCGGTCCTGCCGGTGACCTATGCCGTCTGGTACGACGCTCCTCAGTCCGCCGCAACGCTCAACAGCGTGAGCGTTGTCTTCTACCTGTCTCGCGACGGGCTCCTGGACGCGGCGGATGAGCGATTCCAAGTGTCCGAGTATGTCACCCTGACGCCGGGTGGCCATGGAGGCCGCTCTTTTCAGCTCAACGTCCCGGCCGCCCTGGCAGCCGCCTCGTACACCCTGATCGGACAGATCGACCCACCCGCGCCCGGCGCTCCCAACGGCAGCTACCGCGAGAAGAACGAGGCCAACAACACCTTCGCTGCGACGGGATTCCCCATCTCGGTCAGCGCCAACCCGGTCAACCTCAAGCCTACCCAGCTCACGTCACCGGTCCAGAGGGCCAGCGCGGGCGGACTACTGCCACTGGAATTCTCCGGTGTCTACGAGGCCCTGTCGGGTTCGTTCCAGTCTTACAGCTTCGAGGTGAAGTTCTATCTCTCCTCCACCCCGACCTACTCGACGAGCGCCGTCTACCTGGGGTTCGACTCCTTCTACAAATCGCCCGGTCAGTCGTTCACCAGCAGGCAGACGTTCTCACTCCCCGTTTCCACCCAACCGGGGCCGCGCTACCTCGTGGCGTTCGTGGACCAAAGCCAGTGGGTGGCGGAGGGGAACCGTTCGGACAACGTGCTGGCCTCCGCCGTCCTGACAGTCGACCCGTGCCCCATCGACTTGATGGTGACCGGCGTGCGGGCCCAGCCTGTCACGCTCTCGGTCACGGCACCGCTCTTCGTGACGGCGACCGTCCAGTATGGCGGAGTCGTGGACCAGTCCTTCTCCCAGCAGGAGTGCCAGCTCGATCTCTACCTGTCGCGAGACACGGTCCTCGACGCGCTCGACGTGAAGCTGCAGGGTGGCGATCGTCCCATCCTCTCCCCTGGCGAGCAGCGCGACCTTTCGATGGTCGTCACCGGGCCCTTCACCGTCGATCCCGGCCTCTGGTACGTGCTGGCCTCGCTGACCTCGGCGGCAACACCCTATGAGACGAACCGGACGAACAACGTCAATCGCACCGCCGTGGCGCACCTGCTGGTCCGGCCCCCAGACGATCACCCGGATCTCGCCACGTCCACCCAGGTCCCTCGGGATCTGCTCTCCACGGGCAAGCCGACGGGGGGCCGCATCGACTTCCCTCGCGACGTCGATTTCTACACGTTCCAGGCAACGGCGGGCCAGGTCGTGTGCCTGCGGTTCTCGGGGTTCTCGGCCGCCAACGTCACCGTCTACGACCAGAGCGGCACGCGGGTCCTGAGAAGGCAGCAATCGACCGGCTCTGCGACCATGGGCACCTCTCTCGACTACATCCCTGTCCTCACGAGCGGGACCTACTTCGTCAGCGTCCAGTACGTTTCAGACCTCGAGTACGGCTCTTACCAGCTCGGACTGCTCCAGTTTGCGGCAGACGTGCGGCCCGTATCGCTGACGACCGGGGGCACCCGGTCGCTCCTCGAGGCCCTGCCGTTGACGCTGTCAGTCGCTTTCACGACAACGCCGACCGGCGTGGACGCACCGCCCGTCGACCTCTCCGCCAGCTTCTACCTGAGCCCGAGCCCCACCTTCGACCCGGCCACGGGGCATCTTCTCGGCGGCAAGTCGTGGCAGGCGATCCCCAATGAGACCAGCACGGTCTCGGCCCAGTTCATACCACCCTTCACCTATCCTCCGCTCGCGGCGGGCAACTACTGGGTGGGGGCCCTGGTCGACGCGGCCCAGGTGGTCGCGGAGACGTCCGAGCGGAACAACTTCCTCGTCTCCGCCAATCCGGTGTCGCTGACCTCGGCCACGCTGGACGTGATCCCTTCGAACCTCACCTTCGCGGCATCCGGGTCCCCCAACGCGCTGATCTCCGGCACGTACCTCAACCTGATCGACGGACCAGCGGTTCCTCTTGGGCCCTACAACGTCCGGACCGACTTCTTCCTGTCGCAGGACGCCGTCTGGAGCAACTCGGACCGCCGCCTCGAGCAGTTCGTCGTCAACCAGAACCTCGGTCAACAGGTGCTGCTCGACTTCACCGTCACCATCCCGAAGGAGACCACGCCGGGCGCCTACTACCTCATCCTGGTCGCCAACGCCAACGGCGCCGTCCCCGAGAGCAACGTTGGCAACAGCGTCCTCGCTCGATCTTTCACGGTGGGCCAACCGGTCATCGACCTCTCGATCGACTCGGCGCGGATCATGACCGACACGGTCGCTCCTGGCCAGTACCTCTCGAACGAAGTCTCGGTCCACTACACGGCGCCCACGTCGCGCTTCACGAGCCTCACCGTCAGCGTCATGCCGTACCTGGCCTTCGACCCGGCCGGTCAGTCTCCGGTGGTCAACACGTTCATGCTGTCGAGCGAGACCATCAGCCCGAATACGACCCGAACGTATATGCCCAGCCTCGAAGTCCCGGAGACGATCCCTCCGGGCTCGTACTACGTCGCGTTCTCGATCGGTCGTTACGAGAGCTACGGTGAGACGACGACAGCCAACAACCTCCGAGTCCTCCCCACCCCCGTCACCGTTACCCAACCCATCCAGGACCTGTTGCTGACTGACTTCACCGCCGCCCTCACGACGACCGCGGGTTTCGGCCTGGTGCCGGTGACGGCCACGGCCCAGGTGACCGGTTCGATCGGGATGGAGACCGGTCAGGGATCTGCCTGGACCACGGTCAAGTTCACCCTGATCGACCCGGCCGGCGCGGAAGTGCCGAACATCTCCCATCAGACCTCGACCTTCATGTCGGGCATTGGACCGAGGGAGTTCAGCGCCACCCTGTCGCTCCCCAGGAACCTCTCTCCGGGGCTCTATCAGATCCAGGCCGTGGTCGACCCGAGCTTCTCCCAGGCCGACCTCACGCGAGCCAACAACGTGTTGCGCCTGCCGCTGGCCATAACGAGTCCGGCGATCGACTTCGTGGTTCAGGATCTGCGGGCCCTGGCCACGACCGTCAGCGTCGGCGACAACGTGCCGTTGAGCGGGACGGTCCGGTTCGACGCCCCCTCACTCGCCTTCCAGAACGACTCCGTCAAGTTCTCCGGGTACCTGTCGCTCGATCGGTCGCTTGATCGGGTCGCCGACATCT
The DNA here is from genome assembly GCA_016213865.1 of Candidatus Rifleibacteriota bacterium. The sequence continues at coordinate 6,441 of JACQZL010000066.1, read as the reverse complement.
CACTCGGCACGCTCTCGCTCACCCTGAAACCCAAGCAGGTACTCAATGCCAAGACGACCTTGCAGGTGCCGGCCACCATCGCCCAGGGCTCCTACTACCTGGGCGGCGAGATCGACTCCACTCACGAGTTCTCCGAGCTGAACGAGGGCAACAACCTCCTCTTCAGCGAACGCTCGACCACGATCGGGCCGTCCGAGCTCGATCTGGCCCTGGTCGGCTTTCAGGCCCAGCGGACCTCCTTCCTCCCCGCGGAGCTCCTGCCCGTAACGGCCACGGTCGAGTACCGCGCGCCGTCTGCCGGCTTCCCGAGCGTTTCGACCACGGTCAGCGTCTTTCTATCCAACGACGGGACGCTCGATCGGGCCCTGGATCCGGAGATCGGAAAGGCCCTCATCTCGCTCCAGCCGGGCAGCTACGGTCTGTACCGCATCGATGCCAAGGTCCTCGGCGCGTTCCCGGCGGGCACGTACACCCTGTTCGGCGTGGTCGATCCGGACCAGAAAGTGGCCGAGCTGGACCGCGCGAACAACGTGAGAGTCAACTCCTTCCCGGTGACGCTCGGCTCCCCGGCCATCGACCTGTCGGCCTCCGGTCTCACCTTCAGCCCTTCGTCGATCGCACCGACCGGATATCTGACGGTCGCAGCCACTTTCCTGCTGGACCCGAAGGCCGCCCAGGTCCTGCCCACGAACTGCCAGGCCAGGTTCTATCTGCTGCCGCAGAACCGCTTCGACAAGTGGGCGGCGTGGCACCTCCTGACGGAGTCGGTGACCCTCACCCCGAACCGGCCTTTCTCGTTCTCCAGGAGCTGCGAGCTCTTTTACGTTCCCCCCGGAACGTACTACGTCGCGGCGGGGCTGGATCCGGAGGGGACCTACGCCGAATCGAACGAACTGAACAACCTGGCGATCGGCGCCACTCCCCTCACGGTGACCGAACGGCCCTCGTACGACCTGGCGGTCGGTCCCTTCCAGTTGGCCTCGACCTCGGTCACCGGAGGGTCGCGGTTGCAGATCCCCTACACGGTGACGTTCAGTTCGCCGGTCGCGGGCCGGCACGTCCACACAGGTGCCTCCCTGTACTTCACCCTCGCCTCCGCGGCGGACGCGACCGCGACCCAGGGGGCCTCGCTCGGCTCGTACTACCTCTACTCCCTGGATTCCGACCGGCCGAACACGGGCACGGTGACCGTCACCGTCCCGCACGGGACCCCTGCCGGGACCTATCGCGTCGTGACCGAGGTCCGCAGCTACGAATCGACCGACCCGAACGCGACGAATAACGTCGCCGTTAGTACGAACACGCTCCCCCTCCAGCCGGCGACGTCCAACTCGCCGCCCTCGGTCGATGCGGGCCCCGGCCGGATCGCCGCGCTCGGCAGGGCGCTGTCTCTCGTCGCCAAGTACGAGGACGCCGATGGCGACGAGGTCACCCTCGCCTGGAGCCAGGTCTCCGGGACCGCCGCGCTGCCGGCCGGTACGGTCACGACCGCCGAGGTCCTGCGGTTCCAGCCGCCCGCGGTGGGGACTTACGTGATGCGCGTCACGGCGACCGACAGCCTCGGTGCTTCTTCCTCGTCGGACCTCACGGTGCTCGTCAGAGACCCGTCGCAACTCGGACCGATCATCGAGACGGTCATCGGCCCGGTGACGCCGTCGGCCGGCAGTCGTGAGGGTCTGCCGCCGCTCGAGACCACCGTCTGCGGCCCTGATGGGGTCGCGCTCAACTCCGGGACGGGAGACGTCTACTACCTCGAGAGCTCGTCGTCGCGTGTGCGCAAGCTGGACCGTGCGTCCAACCGTGTCAACACGGTGGCCGGCCCGGTCACAAGTCTCTCCAGCAAGGACGGAGGCAAGTCGGACCTGGCGAGGCCCGGCAAGACCTCGCGTCCCGACCAGGCTTCGAGCGGCGGAGCGGGCTTCCTGGGCGACGGCCTCGCGGGGACGAGCGCCCTGTTCGGTCACCCGAAGGGGATCTCGCTCGATCTGGCGAACAACCTCCTGATCGCCGACATGGAGAACCACCGCATCCGGCATGTGGGAGCCGTTGTGACGACGCTCGCGGGCGGCGGCAGCTTCAGCGCGTTCGGTTCGGGCGGCTACACCGGTGACGGCCTGGCCCCGACTGCGGCGACGCTCAACTACCCCGAGCACGCGGTCCAGGCGCCGAATTCCGACTACTACATCGCCGACACCGGCAATCACGTGGTCCGGCGCGTCCGCGGGGCGACCATCTCCACGGTGGCCGGCACGGGTTTCCCCGGCTCGACGGGGGACGGCGGACAGGCCACAGCCGCGACCTTGAACCGGCCGTCGTACCTGGCGATGGACGGCGCCAACGCCCTGCTGATCGTGGACTCCGGTGCTCACCGGGTGCGCCGGGTCGACCTGACAACCGGCCTCATCACGACGGTCGGAGGGACCGGCTCCCCGGGCTTCTCCGGCGACGAGGGGGCCTTCGACAAGGCCCAACTCAACGGCCCGGCGGGCATCGCCACGGACTCGAGCGGCGCGAGCTTCGTGGCCGACGGTCTGAACCATCGCATCCGCAAGGTCGAAGCCTCGACGCGCCGCATCACGACGCTGGGCGGCGTCGGGGTGGGCGGGTTCTCGGGCGACGGCGGCCCGGCGGCCCTGGCCCACCTGCAGGCCCCGGCCGGCATGGCCATCGACAGTCAGAAGAACCTCTACTACGCCGACCGGGCGGGGATGGTACGCACGATCAGCACGGTGGCCGCCGCGGCACCGCCGGCGATCGTCCTGCGCCCCACCGACTCGACGGCCTCCTTCTCGGCGGCAAACGACACCGACGCGACCCTGACCGGCGTGCAGGCCCTCGTCGGCTACACCGGCCTTTCCAGCGGCCTGGACGGCCACGGGGCCACCCTCGAGGTACGGTCGATCGGCGGGTCGACTCCGCAGATCTACACGGGCGTGATCCGAGGGACCGGCATCCTCTTCACCGGCGTCACCTTGGTGCCCGGGACCGGCTACGAGCTCACGCTGCGAGACACGACGACCGACAGCGTCCTTCAGCGCCAGATCGTCGCCGAGGGCGTGCCTCCGGTCGCGGTCATCCGCGCCACCGTCAAGCTGGTCGGCGGACCCCAGGTCGTGAGACTGGACGGGGCCGGCTCGTACCATCCCAGCGGCGCCGAGCAACTCAGCTACCGCTGGACCATCCTGCGCCAGCCGGCGGGCTCGCCGGACCTGAGCGACCTGGATGCGACAGCCACGGCGATCGTCTACAAGGCCTTCCGCTCGGGCCAGTACTCCTTCCGCCTCGAGGTCACGGACCTGAAGGGCCGGACCAACAGCCAGGACCTGGACTTCCAGATCGTCAACGTGGCCCCGGTGGCCAGTGCCGGACCCGATCGGCAGTTCCTGATGCCCAGCCCGGGAAGCGGAGTCCCGCTGGACCGCACGACGACCGTCGTCCTCCTGGACGGCCGCGGCTCGATGGACGTCAACTCCGATCCCATAACGTACAAGTGGACTCTCGCGACGAGACCGCTGCCGATGACGGGGACGACGACCCGGACCACCTCTCCGATCTTCCTCGAGGGCAGCGAGAACACCCCGGTCGCTCGAGTGAAGTTCAGCGAGGACAAGAAGGACGGCGCCTTGCTGGATGCGGGCCTCCACCAGTTCGAGCTGGAGGTGTCGGACGGCAGCCTGACCGACAAGCGCTCGGTGAAGGTCCTGGCGATCGACCCCAAGAACCTGGTACCGAACGCCAACGCGGGCCTCGATCGCGCCGTCGCCATCACGCGACGCAGCGCGACCTTGACCGATATCGTGGATAACATCTCCGACCCGGTGAGCCCGAACAAGGTGGCCTTCGTTCGTCTGGACGGCCGGGAGAGCGCCGATTCGCCGCGTCCGGGGGCGCTGCCCAGGCCGCTCAAGTACCAGTGGACCGTCGCCGGCGCACCGGCCGGTTCCGTCGTCACCTCGCCCGCCTTCCCGCTCGAGGCCACGACGGCGCTGGCGCGTTTCTACCCGGATCATCCGGGCCTCTACACCTTCCAGCTCGTCGTCAACAATGGCATCTTCGACAGCCCGCCGGATCTGGTGAACGTCCTGGTGACCGTTCGCAAGCAGAACGCCCCTCCGACAGCGGACTTCCGGGTGCGCGGCGCCAACGGCCGGGTGTCGACGATCGCCACGCCCGTGCTGACCTTCGCCGTGGACGATCTGGTCACGCTCGACGGCACCCTCAGCACCGATGCCGACGACGTCAACCAGCTCAAGTACCTGTGGACGCAGACGGCCGGCAGCCGCGTGGCGCTGGCGCCGTCCGACACCGAGTCGACGCCGTCCTTCACGCCCACGACGCCGGGCGTCTATGAGTTCGAGCTGGTGGTCACCGACCCGAAGGGCGCCAGGAGCCAGCCCAGCCGCGGACGCCTGCTGGTGACCACCACGGGAGAGACCGTCCCGCGCCTGCGGCTCGAGGTGCAACGGCTTGCCGGGGGAGACGTGGGCGCCGATTTTGGCGACGAGTTGACCGAGAGCACGACCCGGTCGCTGACCGTGACCGTCTCCGCGGACCCGCTACGGCCGACCACTGTCTTGCTGACGGCCCACGTGACCGATCCGGACGTGACCGCCCGCCGCCGCAAGCTAACCTATGTGTTCAGACAGGTCTCGGGCCCGACGGTGGCGCTGACCACGGCGACAGCCGACACCTTCGAGCTGTCCAGCCAGGTGCAGTTCGCGCCCACGACCTCCAGGGTGCTGATGTTCGAGGGCAGGGTCCTCAAGCAGTACCTCAACGGGAACCCCACCGGAGTCGAGGTCCGGCGCTACCTGCGCGTGCGCGTCAATTCCCCGCGAAACAAGGTGCCCTTCGCCCAGGCAAGGGTGCTGCTCTCCAGCAAGGCGCCCGTCGGCCTCTGCCAGCCCGTGAGCCTGGACGCCACGGGGTCCTACGACCCGGATACGCCTTCCGTGGTCTACCGCTGGACCCAGGTCGCCGGCCCGCAGGTGGTCCTGTCCAATCCCTACTCGGCCCAGACCACCTTCGTCACCCCGGACCTCGGTTCCGATGAGCCTCGCGAGGTCTGGTTCTCGCTCATCGTGGACGACGGCAACGACCAGTCGGAGCCGGCCAATATCAGCGTCGTCCTCGACCCGACCACGGTTCAGTCTGAACAGGTCGCCCTGTCGCGAGGCCTGGACCTGATCTCGTTGCCCGTGGACCCGGTGTTGCCCGCGACCTACACGGCCGCCGATCTGGCTACCTTCACCTCGTCGCCCATCGTCATCAGGGCCGGCTCGTCCGGCGGCACCGGGCGGTTCGAGGTGTGGGGCCCCGGGCTCGGCGGAACGCCCTTCGCCATCGAGGGCAACCACGGGTACTTCGTGGCCAGCCGCCAACCGGCGGTCGCCGGGCAGCAGGTCGTCTTCCCGCAGCTCATGGGAAGCTGCTGGACCGGGACCGGGCTGCAATGCGCCCTGGCCCGCGGGCTGGACCTCATCTCGCTGCCCGTGGACCCGGCGTTGCCGGCGTCCTACACGGCCGCGGACCTGGCGACCTTCACGTCGTCGCCGATCGTCGTCAGGGCCGGTTCGGGCGTGAACCTGGTCAGCTACCCGCGAGGGTTCCCCGAGTACGAGACGGCGGCCAGCCTGGCCCAGCGGGCTGGCGCGACGTTCGTGGCGAGGGTCAATCCGGCCACGGGCAAGCTCGAGGTCTACCTGCCCGACACGGGGATGACTGCCTTCCCCATCGAGGCGGGGCGCGCCTATCTGCTGTCTGCCCCGTCGAGCGGCGTGCTGACCCTGCCGACCTGCAGCCAGTGACGGCCCCGGTCCAGGAGAGCTTCGGCCGGCACTTTCGGAGACCTCCGGAGGTGCTGGCCAGCGCTCCCGGCTGCGTCCACCTGCTGGGAAACGGCACGGGGCCAATGCTGTCGCTCGCGGTCGGCCCTCGCACCTGGGTCGCCGCGGCGAAGCGCCGCGATCGGCGGGCCTTCCTGCGAACGATGTCAGCGGGCGGCGAGACGGCTCTGGCGCTGGATCGGCTGGAGCGCACCTGGGAGTGGACCGACCCCGTCGCCGCGGTCGTCTGGAGCCTGGAACGACATGGGCTGCGTCTGGGAGGCTTTGAGCTCCTCGCCAGCGTGGAGGTCCCGGACGGGGCCGGGTTCTGGGCCGGCGCTTCGCTCGAGGTGGCAGCAGCCCTGGCGCTCGGGGCCCTCTTCGGCTTCCAGGTCCCCCCGCAGAACCTGGCGCAGCTCTGCCACGAGGGACAACTGGGTTTCATCGGACACGCCAGCTCGCTGGCCGGCCCGGCCGTGATCGCGCAGGCCCAGCATCCTGGCGCCTCGTTCGTCGACTGTGTCACGGGAGCGCACAAACCACTCTCGGCCGCCCTTCGAGGAGGTCGCTTCCTGATCGCCGACACGGGCCTCCGACGGCCAGCCTCCGCTCCGGA
>JACQZL010000065.1 GCA_016213865.1 Candidatus Rifleibacteriota bacterium | reverse complement strand
CACCCTGCGGTTGGCTGCCGGCTTCTTCCAGGCGACCTCCGGGACCGTGCGCGTGGCGGGCCGGCTCTTCGAAACGGACGAGTGCTTCGTCAAGAGCCGGATTGGGTACTTGCCCGAGCGGCCTCCTCTGTATCCGGAGCTGAGCGTCATCGAGTATCTGACCCTGGTCGGCCAGCTCAAGCGCGTTCCGCGGACCCAGCTTCCGGGCCGGACCGACGACGTGCTCGAACGGTGCGGCCTGGCCGGGCAGAGACGGCTGCGGTTGGGGGGCCTGTCGGCCGGCTTCAGGCAGCGAGCGGGGCTTGCGGCGGCCCTGTTGCCGGACCCGCCGCTCCTCTTGCTCGACGAGCCGACTTCGCACCTCGACCCGCTGCAGCGCTCCGAAGTCCTGCAGACCATTGCCGCCGAGGGTGCACGGCGGGCCGTCCTCTTCAGCTCCCACCAGCTCGGCGAGGTGGAGGACATCTGCCGCCGCATCCTGGCCCTCGTCGACGGGCGTCTGGTCGCCGACACCTCACCCGACGAGCTCCGGCTCAGGTCCGGGGCGCTGCGCGTGCGCGTGCGCGGGGGGACCGCCGCGACCCTGCGCGAGCGTCTGGAAGCCGTCGCACCGGGGCAGCAACCCGCCGTGCTCGAGTCGCCGGAGGGCACCCTCACGGCCGAGCTCGGCAGCGGCGCCGATTCGACGGCGGTGGCGCGCTCGATCCTCGACGCCGGCTGGCAACTCCTGGAGCTGACGCCCGGGCGTGGCGGGCTGGAGCAGCTTCTGCGCCGTTTGGCGGCGCCGGCTTCCGGCGACGAGAGCGCCCCTCACTGAGGCGGCCCGCAGCTTCGTCAGCCGGTCGAGGGGCCGCCGTTGGGCCGGGATGCGGCCCGCGTGAGCTCCACGAGGCGCTGGAGGCGTTCCTGGGCGGCTCCCGAGTCGATCGACCTCTCGGCCGCTCGCGCTCCGTCTGCCAGCGAGCGGACCTTGCCGGCGACGAAGAGGGCCGCCCCTGCATTGGCGCAGACGATCTGGCGCCGTGGGCCGCGCTCGGTACCCGCCAGGACCTCGCGGGCGATCTTCGCGTTCTCCTCCATGCTGGTGGTCGCCAGATCCTCGGGGCGGCAGACCTCGAAGCCGAGGTCCGCAGGGCGGATAGTCCACTCCTCGACGCAGTTGTCCTGGAGGAAAGCCGCGTAGGTCTCGCCGGTCAGCGTGAGCTCGTCCATGCCGTCCGAGCCGTGGACGACGAGGGCACAGTGACTGCCGAGTGTTCCCAGGGCCCGAGCCATGACCTCGAGCACGCCGCGGTCGTAGACTCCCAGCAACTGGTAGCGAGCTCCGGCCGGATTGGTGAGCGGTCCGAGCATGTTGAAGAGCGTCCGGATCCCCAGGTCCCTGCGCACGGCGGCGGCATGCTTGAGGGCCGGGTGGAAGCTGGGGGCGAAGAGAAAGCCGATGCCGGCTTCCTTCACCGCGGCGGCCACGCAACGAGGCTCGATATCGAGACGGACCCCCAGGGTCTCGAGCAGATCGGCGCTGCCCGCATGGGACGAGACCTTGCGGTTCCCGTGCTTGGCCACGGCGACTCCCGCCCCGGCGACCACGAAGGCCGCGACGGTCGAGATGTTGAACGTCGAGAGCCCGTCCCCACCCGTCCCGCAGGTGTCGACGAGCACGGGCAGATCCACGTCGAGCTTGACCGCACGCGCCCGCATTGCCATCGCGGCAGCAGCAACCTCGTGGGGCAGTTCCCCTTTCATCCTCATCGCCACGAGGAACCCGGCGATCTGGGCCGGCGTGGCCTGGCCCTCCATGATCGCCTCCAGGGCGAACGTCACTTCATCGGACTCGAGGTCGGTGCCCTCGATCAGCTTGGCGATGGCTCTTCGGAGCATTTCGGGCCTCCGGTCCTGGGCCGGAGGAGGCGTCCCCGTTCGAAAACCGCGGTGCAATCCAGCCCGGAGGTCTCCAGGGAACCGGGTCCATCGAGGACATCGCACTATGGTACCATCTGACACCGAGAGGCGCCTAACGTGCGCCACAGGCCCTGCAGATCGCAGGAGATCGCCCGGCTCTTCTGGCGGGGTGTTCGTGCGAGGGCACCCCGGGCCATGACGGCCGGCATCGTGACGGGAGGTCTGGTCCAGGTGGATTCCATGCGCAGAACCAAGATCGTTTGCACGATCGGGCCCGCTTCGCGAAGCCCCGCGGTCCTCGAAAAGCTGATCCGGGCCGGGATGGACGTGGCCCGCCTCAACTTCAGCCATGGGACCCACGAGGAACACGCTGCCGTCCTCCTGGCCATCCGAGAGGCTTCCGCTCGCCTGGGCAAGCCCATCGCAGTGCTGCAAGACCTGCAGGGGCCCAAGATCCGAGTCGGCATCCTTGCCGACGGCGCGGTCACCCTGGAATCGGGTGCCACCTTCACCCTCACGACCCGAAGCGTGCCCGGGTCGGCCCAGGTCGTTTCCACCACCTATGCCGAGTTGCCTCGAGACGTGCGACCCGGGGCGGTCTTGCTTCTGGACGACGGCCTGATCGAGCTGGAGGCCGTGTCCGTCGACGAGACCGACGTCGTCTGCAAGGTCGTGACAGGCGGCCTGCTCAAACAGAAGAAGGGGATCAACCTGCCGGGAACGGCCGTCTCGGCCCCTTCGCTGACCGCCAAGGACCGGGATGACCTCGGCTTCGGCCTTCGCCACGACGTCGATTTCGTCGCGCTCTCCTTCGTGCGGCGCCCCGAGGACCTCGAGGAGGTCCGACGCGTCATGCGCGCGGAGAACAAGAAGGTCCCGCTCATCGCCAAGCTCGAGAAGCCGGAAGCACTCGAGCACCTTCACGCCATCATGGAAGCCTCCGACGGCGTGATGATTGCGCGGGGCGACATGGGGGTCGAGCTGCCGCCCGAGCGAGTTCCGGTCGTCCAGAAGCAGATCCTCGACCGGGCGCATGTCGCCGGTGTCCCGGTCATCACGGCCACCCAGATGCTCGAGTCGATGACCGGGCACCCGCGGCCGACCCGCGCCGAGGCCTCGGACGTGGCGAACGCCATCTTCGACGGGACGGACGCGATCATGCTGAGCGCGGAGACGGCCACAGGGGACTACCCGGTCGAGGCGGTCAAGATGATGGCCCGCATCGCTCGCGCCGCCGAAGCCAGCCCGCGTCATTTCGTGACGCACGGGACCGGCTGCACCAGCGAGCCCTACAGCTTCGCCGAGGCAACCTGCCAGGCCGCCCGAGACGCGGCCCAGGCGGTGAAGGCCAAGCTGGTCGTGGCCTTCACGAGGACGGGAAGCACGGCTCGCACCATTTCGAGGCTGAGACCTCGACAGCCGATCATCGCTTTCACGCCCGACCCGGCGGTGCAACGCCAGCTCATGCTCCACTGGGGAGTGGCGCCCTTCCTCATGAAGCCGCAGGTCCACACCGACGCCCTCGTCGAAGAGCTGGACTCCGTCCTGCTGGCGAGCGATTACGCGAACACGGCCGACCGCATCGTCCTCATCCTCGGCAGCCCGCTCAACCGCACCGGTGCCACGAACCTGATGAAGCTGCACAGGGTCGGAGAGATCCAGGGCTGAAGGGTGCGGGGCCGCGGGCCAGAGGACAGGCCCGCACGGTTCCAACCGTCAGAGCGCCGCGGTCACGCTCCGCTGGCAGGGCGGAGATCCTCCGGCGCCGCGCGGAATACGACCTCCAGGTTGTAGCAGGGAAGGAGATAGCAGAGTGTCTCTTCATAGAGCTCCTGCGTCCAGGTCGTCGCATTCACGAGCCTCTCGACCAGCTTCTTGAGCCTGTTGAGCAACGAGAACGAGGACGCGAAGACGAGTCGCTGGGAGATGACCCGAATGCGAACACCCGAGTAGAAGGTCGGCACCTTGCGGCGCAGTTGGAACTCCTCATCCACGAAGTAGTAGAAGGTGTACAGCCCCATGAAGCGCGTGTGCGTGTAGTCGGAGTAGAAGTACGGGTTCGAGAAGTGTGGGACCGAATGGAAGCTCCGCCCCTCCGGTTTCAGCACGCGTACGATCTCGCGCATCACGGCCACGAGGTCGTCGACATGCTCCAGCAGGCTCTTCGAGTGGACTTCATCCACGGAGCGCTCGGGAAAGAGGCGAAGCCCTTCGACCACATCCGCCACGAGGTCGACGCCGGGAAGCTCCAGCCGGTCGATCCCGATGCGCCCCGCCCTCTTGTTGGGGCCGCAACCAAGCTCGACGATCACCGGCGCTCCTGACCGGAGATGCGAGGCGAGGTCGATTTTCACTTTGCCCATGGGCTTTCCTCTCTTGCGCGCCGCCAGTCGGTCAGACCTCGAACGAAGCCCCTAGCTTTTGCCACAGGAACCGCTCGAGGGCCCCGAGATCCGGGGTCACTTCCAGGCGGCGCGCCGCCAGGAGATAGCAGCAGCCCACGATCGCCGCGGCGGCGACGACGTGGACGCCCGCGTACGCCAGGCCGAAGCTCAACGCGCATGCCAGCACCCCGAGCATGATCGCCTTGAGCGCGCTCCCCAGCACCGGCCACACGCGCCACGCGAGCAGGTGCGAAAGAACGGTGAGCGACAGGGCCAACGAGAAGTACCAGTAAACGACCTTTGCCCAGATGAGGCCCGACAAGCCGAACGCCTTTGTCAGCGGCACGGCGACACAAACGTAGACGATCATCTCGACCACCCCGAAGCCCGATGCCAGATCGGTCCTCTGGGCCACATAGAAGCTCTGCCCCAGGATGGTCCCGGTGACGGCGGGAAGGAGCGTGAGCGCCAGAACGGGCAGTACTGCCGCCACTCTCTCCGTCACCTCGGAGGTGAACGTCCCGTACTGGAACACCAGTCCCACGAACTGCCTCGAATAGGCGGGGAGGAACGCGATGACAGGAATGGCCGCAACGGTGAGTGCCAAGAGCAGTCGCTCCACCTTGCGCTTGAAGGCGTCGTAGTCCTTCTCGCAGTAGTCCTTTGACAGATTGGCGAAGGCAGCGATGGAAATGCCGCCCACGAGGACCCCGACCAGAATCTGGAACAGTCTCTCCGCATAACCGAGCACCGACACGCTCCCGACCGGCAGCAAGGAGAGCATGTTGCGATCGAACAAAGGCAGAGAGCGGTAGATCAACATACCTGCCAGCAACGGTGCCATGAGCCTCAATAGCCGGAGCACGCCCGTCCAGACTGCCGGCAACCCGAGGCGATACTTGAACCGCAGACCCTCCGTGCAGACGATGCCCACCGCCAGGACTGCCAGTTGCAGCATGCTGCCCAGGAGCGTCGCCACCGCTATGCTCGTGGTGCCGTGAGACTGGTGCAGGGTCCAGACGGAGAGGCAAACGCAGGTCGGCTGCACGAGCCGGTTCAAGGAGGGCACGAGAAAGCGGTTGTCGAGGTAGAAGACGTTCGACAGTAGCTCGTTGAGGGCCAGTGGGATGACGGTCGGGAAAAGCCATCTCAGCAGGTTCTCGCCCACCAACCATTGGGCCGGAGAAAAGCCCGGCGTGAGGAACGCAATCAGCGGACGAGCATGGAACAACGCGATTGCGGTCATGACCCCGGTCAGGGCGAGGGTCAGGTTGATCAGGTCGCTGAGCAACGCCCCGTGCTCTTCTGTTCCCTTGGAGCGATACTCCGTGAACACGGGGATCATGGTGAACGAGATGGCGCTTGCCAGCATCCCGACCAGAAAGAGCGGCGCCGCCGCGACCGCGACGTAGACGTCCATCTCTGCACTTGCCCCGAAGGTGGCGGCAATCTGGACGTTGCTCAGGAAGCTCAGGGCCATCCCGAACAGATTGAAGGCGGTGACAACGAACGTGGAGCGGATGACGCTCACGGGCGACTTCGAGAAGCCGCCGTCAGCTTCTCCAGATGGCCGAGCAACGTCGGGGCATAGCTCTCGAACGAGTAGCTCGCGACCGCCCTGGCCCGCGCCTTCATGCCGAGGTCTCGACGCAGTCCGGCGTTCTCGACGAGCGTGCTCAGGACCGAGCTCCAGTCCTCCGGACTCGACGCGAGGAAACCGGTCGTTCCGTCCTCGATCAGCTCCGAGTTGACTCCGACGGGTGAGGCAACGCTCGGGATTCCGAGCGCCATGTACTGGAGGATCTTGTAACCGCCCTTTCCCCGAGCGAACGGCGTGTCCGGCAGAGGCATGATCCCGATGTCGAAGGCTGCCAGATCGTTGCACTCCGTCGCCAGGGTCCAGGGCTTCGCGAGGCATCTCGAATGCTCGATCGGCCTGCGGGTTGCGCCGATCACGTGCAGCTCGCAGTTGGGATGTCGCTCCAGCACGCCCAGCAGGCTCTCGGCCCTCTCGGTCAGATAAGGGACCGTCGAGGAGCTCCCTACCCAGCCGAGCACGACGGGTGAGTGGGTCTCTCGCCTGGATGGGCGGTACCGCTCGCAGTCAATCGGACCCAGGATGCGAAGGGCCTCGAGGCCCGTCGAGTCCTTCACAAAGGCGGCATTGAAGGCATTCTCGACCGTGACCAGGCGACAGCGGCGCAACGTGTCGATCAGAATCTCCCGGCTGTCCTCGGAGACCTCCTGGATTGCGTCGTCGAAGTCATAGACCAGTCTCGGGTTGCGCACCTGCAGGGTCCGCATGAACCGTCTCGACAGGAGTGTCTTCTGCAGGTAGATGGCGTCATGAGAGCGGGCCAGCAGAAGGACCTGCGCGAGCCGCACAGACGTGTGGAGCGCCTCCAACAGCTTGCAGACTGCCAGGACCGGCCTGTGAAGCGCTCGCACGGAGGGCCGCGGCGACGCTGCCAGGACGTCCAGCCGGAGCTGGTTGCGCAACGACGACAGGGCCAGCGGTACGACCTTCACCTCGACGCCGCCCTTGTTCAAATGAGGAATCCACTGATAGGCGCGCGTCCGGCTGCTGGCCACGACGTCCGTGCCGATCGTCACGAACAGGAGCTTCATCCGACTCGCGACTGGCCCAGATACGCCTCGATCTCGCCCCCCACGCGCTCGACGTCGCCGGGCGTCAATCGGAGGTGGAGGGGGAGACTCACGAGCTCGAGAGAGGCCTTCTCCGCTCTCGGGCACGTGCCCCTGGCCTCCCTGTACATCTTGAACTCGAGGTTCGATTTGTAGTGAACGCCAGGGAAGATACCTCGGGAGTTCAGGTGGACGATCAGCGAGTCGCGCAAGGCCTGGCTCACTCGGATCTGGAACAGATGCTGGGACGTCGTGCAGTCCGGCGGGTTGCTGACGAATCCAATCCCCGGCACATCCTTCAGCCTGGAGCGGTAGAGCGCCGCCAGCGCCCTTCGCTGGTCATTGTCGCTGTCGAGGTGCTTGAGCTGAGCGATGGCGATGGCCGCGACGATGGAGTTGCCGTGCGCCTTGAGCCCGACGTGGTCGACTTCGTAGAGCCACTTGTACTTGCCCTTGTTCTCGCCGCTGGACCGGGCGTAGGTATCCGCGTCGATTCCGAGCCAGCTCATCTTCCGGGCGACCTGGTCCAGCTCGCTGTCTCGAAAGCAGATCATTCCCGAGTCCGCCGTCGGGAGGTTCTTGACCGCCTGGAACGAAAAGACCGCGACCTCCGCCTCGTGGCCCACGTGCTTGTCCCGGACGCGGGTGCCGGACATGTGGGCCGCATCGAGGATGAGCTTGAGACCCAACCGCCGGCACAGCTCGCTGACCTCGGCCAGTCGACCCGCCGTGCCCCCGAAGCCCACATACATGACCGCCCTGGTTCGGGGGGTCACCCTGGCCGCAATCGAGTCGGGATCCAGGCACAGACTATCGTCGACGTCTGCGAAGACCGGCCGCAGTCGCTCGTAAAGGATGACATGATTGGTCGACACGAACGTCAGCGTGGTCGAGATGATCTCGTCTCCGTCGGCCCAGCCGCAGGCGTCCTTGAGGATCTTCACCGCCAGATGAAGGCCGGCGGTATTGGAATTGACGAAATGCGCGTTGGGCAGACCCGTGTAGGTGCGCCAGCCTTGCTCGAACTGGGTGGTCTTGAAGCCCAGCCCAGTCCAACCGATCTCCAGGCACTCTCGGATTTCGCTCAGGCAGGCTTCGACGTCGAAGGTCGGAACAAAGAGCTGGATAGGCTTGACGGGCGGTTCGGGCATGTGTGGGAGAATACTGAAAGCGGGCGGGCCTTTGCGAGCCCTTTCTTGCAGCCAGCCGCCAGGCGCCGCGGGCTCGCGGTTCGGCTACGGCGCCCGATGGAGGCCGAGCGTGATGCAGGCGGGGTGTCGTCGCTCAGGGCTGTACCACACCGTCGATCCAGCGGGCACGGCCCGGAAAGAGCGGCCGGAACTCTGCCCAGTCATTGCCGGCGCTGGCCGGCGTCTGCGTGACCTGCCGGAGGTTCGTGAGACCGCCGACCTGGTCGAGGCGGCGCCTGAACTCGCCCAGGAAGACCTCGGGCCCGCCGTCCGGATTCAGTCCGCCCACGGTGGTGTTCGAGACCCACGCGAGGTAGCGCCCGTCGAAGCTGACGCTGGGGTGCGTGTTCTCGAACGAGTCGGCTGTCAGTGCCAGCTCGACGCTGCCCGGTGTGGCGCCGACCGTGTGGATCTGATGGCGGCCGTTGACGAGCTTGTCGTAGTACAGGTTCCCGCCCGTGTTGTCCCAGGCGGGGTTCCGATCGGCGAAGACGTCCTGGTTCAAGAGCTGCGACTGTCCCACCGCAATGACGCTGTCGAACTGCGAGCTGGCCGTGTCGACGACCTGGGTGACGGCCAACAAGGCCACGTTGTACTCCGCGACGAACGGAGATGCGGCCGCATCGCGCCGGCGCGTGACGAAGGCGACGGCGGTTCCGTCGTGGGACCAGACCGGATCGCGGCTATCCCGCAGAAAGCCCGTCACCGCGTCCACGTCCGGGACGAGGGTAACCTGCCGAGTCCCGTCGAGGCGAGACGTGGCGATCTCGAACCGTCCGTTGGCATTGGCGTCGACGGCGACCAGGACCCGCTGACCGTCGGGCGACAGGTCGGCCGTGTCCTCCTGGAAGCCGTTCGAGGTGAGCCGGCGAGTGGTCGAGGTTCGCAGGTTGCTGAGGTAGACCTCGCCCGCGGGACTATCGAAGTCCGAGACGACGACCACCTCATCCGTGTTGGCACGGCTGAAACGGACCGAGCGCAAGGTCCCGCCCAACTGCGCCAGCGGACGCGAGCGCAGGAACGCCCCCGCGGGGCCGACGGTCGCGAATTGTGCGGCGCCCGGCGTGAAGAACTGAGTGAGAAAGCCAATCTCCTGGCGGTTGTTCTCGGGCCCGACGCCGTAGACGAGATCGACCGACGTGAGTTGCCCCGCCCGGACGGTCGCCTCCGAAAAGATGGTCCGACCCGACCTGTCGCGGCTGACGACGAAGTACGTGCCCGGGTTGACGCCGTCCAGCCGATAGAACCCGGCGGCGTTGCTGGTGGCACCCGGGTCCGGATGGGGCAGCGTGTAGATCCGGGCGCCGATCACCGGTGTCACCGGGTTCGTGTCCTGGTCGAAGACGAAGCCCTCGACGGAGCCGGTCGCCGGCGTGACCGCGGCCGAACCCGGCGCAGGCGTGTCTTTGAACAGCTCGGGACCCGCCGCGCAACCCGCCACGAGGCCCAGGGCCCCGAGCAGCGCCGAACAGAGCGCCGCCAGCAGAGGCCCGAGAGGAACCGGCGAGTTGAGACGCAGGCGCGGACGAAGGTTGTTGTCGGGTATCAGTTCGCAGGCCATGACCTGAGCCCGCCACGAAGGGGCCCGATCCAGTTATCGTCAGGAGCGCGGATCGCGCCCAGGTTCAGCGCGCCTTGCTGTGGCGAATGAAGGCAAAGCGCCTGCCGGCGGCGGCGAACTTCTCGTAGTGGATGGACGGGATGTAGCCCTGGAGGTCCGGGGCGTAACCGCCGGGACCGAGGACGTTCTGCAGGCCGGGTGTCGCGTCCATGAAGTCCACCATCTCGCGGGCGTAGTCGAGGACGTCGGTGACCAGCAGGGTTTCTCCGCCTGGGCGGAGGGCCCGGGCCATCAGAGCGCAGAAGGGGGGCTGGATGAGACGCCTTCGCCGGTGGCGCCGCTTGGGCCAAGGGTCCGGGAAGTTGACGGTGATGGCATCGACCGAGCCGGGTGCGAAGAGCTCGGACAGGGCTTCGCGGGCCTCGTGCCAGATGACGCGGACGTTGGTCAACCCCGCGCGGCTGACCTTCTGCGCGATCCAGCGCGCCCGCTTCTCGAGGTACTCGACGCCGATCCAGCAGGAATCTGGGTCCGCGCCCGCGACCTTCGTCAGCCACAGGCCCTTTCCCGGGCCGATCTCGAGCCTGATGGGACCGGGGCGCCCGAACTCCTTGCGCCAATCATAGGCCTCCTCGAGGCCGAAGGTGGGGACCAGGATGTGGGCGAGCGAGGGCGACGAGGGATCGGGGGTCTGGATGTGGATGGGGCGAAGGGCGGGCAAGGAATCCTCGTCGGGGTCAGGGCTCGTCGGGTGCGGGTCGGAGCTCCTGGCGCCGCACCTCGTTCGCGTAAATGAGGGAGACGATGGCCATCAGAAGGGCCAACTGGGCAAGCTGGTGCGACTTCTCGAACAGGGCGCTTCGCACGTGGTCGACGGCGTGGATCTCCTGACCGATGCGGAGAGTCGCGACCGGGAGGCCGGCGGCAGCGGCCGGGGCCAGCATGCCCCAGATCACCAGGATCATGGCGATGGTGATGAAGGCCATGGCGCAGAGCTTGGGCAAGCGCGTCCGGGACGGCTTCATCCATGCGACGTCCTGACCGGGAACCGTGGCGGCGGAGATCTCGAGGTCGATGGACCCTGCATACAGCTTGAAGATGATGGCCAGTTCGAGAAGCACGGCACAGAGCCCCAGGGCGGCGTGCAGGAACGTGCGCGAAGCGTCGGCGTCGCTGACGCTCTTGAAGAGCATCTCCACGATGCCCAGAGAAACCGGCACCAGCACCATCGCCAGGCAGACCATGACGAACCCGCTGAGACTGAACAGCCAGCGCAGACGGGTCAGGCCCGGGACGTGCGCACCCAGTACGCCGGGGCCGTCCTGCGACCCGCCGGGGTCGGTGGCCTCGAGGCGGTCCTTGGGAGGATTGCGGCCCTTTCGATTGCGGCTGGACATGGCGCTCATCGTATCACGCTGCCGTTGCGGCCCAAAATGTGACCCGCGTGCAACCTCGACGCGGTCATGGCGGTAGAAGGAATCGAAACCGATCTCAAAAGATCCGGCGGAATCTGCCCGGCTTCACTGGTTTGGGTCAGTCGCGGCAGTCCGGACGGAGCAAGTGAAGGAGGAACCGAAAATGGCGCGCACATCGATCCTGGTGGCACTGGCACTGGCAGTCCCACTGCTGCTGGCCGGGTGCGGCGGGTCGTCCCAGGACACGGGCGGCACGGGTGGCGGCCCCGGCCAGGGCGGGCCTGGCGGCTACGACGGTTCCATCGCCCAGCCGCCGGTCTACGACCGGGAGGGGTACGACCGACAGGGTTTCGACGCCCAGGGCTACGACCGCCAAGGCTATGACAAGCTTGGCTACGACCGGCAAGGCTACAACCGCGAAGGCTACAACCCGCAGGGCTACAACCATGACGGGTTCACCCGCGACGGTTTCGACAAGACCGGCTTTGGCAAGGACGGCTTCGATCGCGCCGGGTTCGATCGCACGGGTCGCGACCGCCAGGGCTTCGATCGCCAGGGCTATGATCGCGACGGCTTCGACCGCAACGGCTTCGACCGCCAGGGGTTCAACCGGCGCGGATACGACCGCTACGGGCGTTACGACCGTGGACACGACCGCACGCTGAACACGTCCACCGGCGCCGCCAGCCCGACCACCGCCACCACGTCGACCGGCGGGACCGGCTCCACCACGGGCGCCGCGGCCCCCGCCAAGACCGGGCCCAACCCGCAGGACGGTGCGAAGCTCGAGGCCGCCTACAAGGCTGCCTACCAGGCCTACATGGATGCGATGAAGGCCGTGCCCGCCGATGCCGGCAAGCGACAGGCCGCTTTCGAGGCCTACCAGGCCGCCATCAACGCCCTCACGACCTATCGCAGGGGGCTCGTCCCCGCCGCCCCGGCCGCGCAGTCCACGGCCCCCACGACGGCAACGACCACCAACAAGTAAGCCCACCCGATAGACGATACCCGAGGCCAGGTCGCGAGACCTGGCCTCGTCTTACGAGTTCATCTGACCACTCGAGCGGACCGCTGCAGGACCTCCCGGGAGCACCTCTGAAAGGGCCGCCGGGACTGCTCGGCCAGGCGCTTACGCTACTTCGACGACTCGAAGACCAGGGAAGCCGAGTTCACGCAGTACCGCAGGCCGGTCGGGGGAGGGCCGTCCTTGAAGAGATGGCCCAGATGGCCTCCGCAGCGAGAGCAGTGCACCTCGATCCGGCTCGACAACAGGCTGTCGTCGGGCTCCTCGGCGACCGCGTCCATGCGGGTGGCCTTGTAGAAGCTGGGCCACCCCGTTCCCGAATCGAACTTGCACTCGGAATCGAAGAGGACCAGGCCGCATGCCGCGCAGCGATAGAAGCCGCGGTCGTGGTGGTTCCAGTACTTGCCCGTGAACGGGCGCTCCGTGGCCTTCTGCCGGAGGACCCGATACTGCTCGTCGGTCAGGCCGCGACGCCACTCGGACTCCGGCCGGTTGGCCCAAACCGGGTCCAGCTTCGAAGGCAACTCTCCTGCCACGGCGCCAGGAGGCGTGGCCTGGCTTGGGATAGCGGACTTCATGAGGATCACCGCGACGCTCATGCCCCCCGCCACCAAGGCGGTCCGGAGCAGGCGTCTTTTTCGAGAACTCGAATCCATACCACCCGGGATGCTCCCGCGATCGTGAACCCTACCGCAGTTGCCGCCTCCCTGCAAGGTCGGGCGGTGCCGGGGGTGCATGCTTCACGCGTGGGTAGTTTTCCGAGTGCGGCCGGAACAAGTAGCCGGTAGCCGGTAGCGAGGGCTCGTTGCAGGGCTCCAGATGGGCTGCTGGTTGGTTCGCAGAGGACGCCGAACGAGCCCGCAGATGGGACCACACGAGCGCGAGACTGCCGCTGGATGACGATCCCCTTGGCAACCGTCCGCAGCCTGCCGGCGATCCGGCATCACCGACTACTGGCTACTGGCAACCGGTTGCCTGTCACCGGCCACCGGTTCCGGCTCTGGATGGGCCATTAGACTACCCATGCGCAGAGTATGCCCCCCGGTGCCGACGACTTTTTGCGTGACGGTTCACTCCCGAACCTGTCAGATGAGATGACAGCAGGTGAGACGACCCTGGACGAAGCCAACCTCATCCGGCAGTGCGTGGAAGGACAACCCGACGCCTGCCGCGAACTATTCGAGACTTACTGCCCCATGGTCCGCGGCGTTGCCCGACGGATGCTGCGGGACGACCACGGAGCCGACGACGTTGCCCAAGAGGTGTTCGAACGCGTGTTCCTGAACCTCCATAGATTTCGAAAGGATGCCTCTCTGGCAACCTGGATCCGTCGGATAGCCGTGAACCGGTGTCTCAATGTGCTGGAGCGGCCCGGGAGGACGGTCAGCCTGGAGGGCCTCGACGACGCCCTGGCTGGGACCCAGGCCCAGCCCCAGGACCGCGAGGGCGCCTCGGATCTGGAGCGGGGTCTGGCCAGGCTCGCTCCCGCCGAACGCGCGCTGGTCGTCATGGCGGCCCAGCAAGACACCTCCTACGAAGACCTGGGACGCGTGTTCCGGGCCACCCGAGACGAGATCCGCGGGCGCCTCTACAGGGCCCGCTGCAGACTGAAGGAGTTTCTCAAATGGTAGCCAACGGCACCCCGTCCGAGTGTTCCTGGGGAGAAGCCGTGTGTGCCCTTGCCGACGGGCAGGCGGGCGACCCGGTGGCCGCCAGGGCCCACGTGGCCGCCTGCCCCTCCTGCCGCGAGCTGTTCGACTTCGTGGGGCGCTTGAACCGCGAGGTGGCTGCCACGGCCGCTGTTTCGCCGCCTCTGTGGGATCGATTGCTACCGTCCCTGCCGACTGCATCGTGGTACGTGCGGCTGGCGTCCTGGTGTCTACCACCCAACCTCGAGCTGGCGCCGGCGGCACTGCTGGCGTTGGCCCTGATGCTGGCGGTGTCCAGCCTGTCCGTCTGGGAGAGCTTACCGCAAGGTTGGCCCTCCTGGCTGGGCGGCGTCGACCGCCTTGGCTGAGCTCCGAACTTCCCCGATTCGTGACGTTTCCAAGAGGAGGACCTCCAGATGTCCCTGACCCGTGTTCCGCAGGACTCGTACCGCCGGATGAGCCGGCTCGGTCTTGGCCTGGCCTGTCTTCTCCTGGGCACGGCCGCTCTCCTCGCCGGAGAGCCGGCCGCCTCGACGACTCCGCCGCAGACCGTGGGCGGGTGGCTCAAGTCGCTCCGGGCCCTGCGGCTCGACGAGACCGCCAGGCTGGCTGCGTTTCTGGCGATGCCCGAAAAGCAGTTCGCCGACCTCATCGGGTGTTCGGGCAAGCAAGCCGCCGGCGCCGTGACGGCGGCCCCGGCCGTTCGGGAGAGACTCGCGTCGCGCCTTTCGACCTATCGGGGCCCCGAGACCTTCTTGCGAAGTTACGGCCTGGCGATGCTGCGGTGGGACCAACCGGCGGCGGCCGTGGCTGCAATCGAGGCCGCCGACTGCCGAACGAGTTTCTTCCCCTGGCGGCTGGTATGGGCAGGGTGCCGGTTCGATATCGCCAACTTGCCCGAGCTTGCCGAGCGGTGGTACAGCAGGGCCAAGACCGAGTTCGCCCGGGCCGGTTATCGGATGGACACGGCCTGGCCCATCGTCACGTCGCCTGCCCTCTTCCTTGGCGCGGCTGCCGAAAGCCACCAGCGAGCAGGCCGCGTTCAGCGAGTGGAGCAGCTCTACCGCTGGATGATGACGCTGGGCCCCGCTTCCGAGGAACTCTACGTCCTGCACACGAAGGCCGCGCACCACTTCGAGGCGACCGGACGGCCTGCCGAGGCGGCGAGGGCGCGAGCCCGGGCCGAGGACGCCTTCGACGGGCCCTGGGCCCTCGATGCTCGGGCGACCATCTACTCGGTCGACCTCGGGCTGGTGGTCGGACTCGGGGCCACTTGCGCGATGCTGCTCCTGATGGCGCTGCTCTGGCTCGACTGCGATGGCTCCACAGCCCTCGCTTTGCCTGGGTGTCGCCTCGCCAGGCCCTGGCGCTCATGGTTTGTGCCACTGCGAGCTGGCTCGGCTTCGTCTGGGTCGTGGGCACAGTCGGCATCCTGATGCGTGAGTGGGAGATCCCCGCTGCAGCCTTCATGGGACAGCTCGACAGGCCCGACGCGCTGGAGTTCTTCGCGTCCCGCCCGCGCCACGGGGAGCAGGGCGCGGCGATCGGTTACCTGGAGGCGTTCGGGTGGCTGCGAAGTGGGCAGGCCGGCAAGGCCGTCACGGGGTTCCAGAGCCTGGTGGCTCCGGAAGGCCCGTTCCGCTCGGACGGAGAGGCCTGGTTCAACCTGGGAACGGCCCTGGCTCGCGCCGGCAAGCTCGAGGAGGCCCGCAATAGCTGGAGGCGAGCCCGCGAGCTCGGGCAGCCCTGGGCCGACTACAACCTGGATGGCCTTCTGCCGGCGGGCGTGACAACCGATGACGCCATCGGCCAGATTGCGGCCCACGCTCGAAAGGGCGAGCTGGCCATCCCGCCGGGGCGGGAGCGGGTGGTCACGGCTGTTCGGGGCGAGCTGGCCCGGTCGCCGTGGGGCGGCTTGCGGCACTTCTGGCGGTGCCTCGACAGCTCGCTCCGTGGGTCGCACAGTTCGGATCTGCTGTTGGCCTGGGTGCTCTTCTGCCTGTGGGTGTGCGGCGTCAGCGTGCCGGGGTTGCTGGGGAGGCGCGCCCCGGCGGCCGAAACGACCGCCATCGCCTCGGAGCAACGGCCTTCGAGGTCCGGTCTGGAGGGACTGGAGCCCGCCTGGGACGACGAGGAGTTCCTCGAGCGACCGCGGGAGCCGTTGGTGCGATTCGTGGCTCGCCATCTGCTGGCGTTGGCCCTGCCCGGGTTCAAGCCGTTCCTCAGGGGTGCGGCCCTGGCCGGGGCCGCCATGGTCGCGGCGGCCGTCCTCGGCGCGATTGCCGGCCTCGGCCTCGAAAAAGCCTCGTCGTCCTGGGGCCCGGCGGGCATCGGTCCCTTCAGTGCGATGATCACGCCCCACCTGTTCGAGACGATGTTCGGCGGCGGTTATTCGGTGACGTGGGAGCCGTTCGGCTGGTGGTACGTGTCGATCGTGGGCTGGCTGCTTCCGGCGGCCTTCGCAGCCAACGCGGCCTGGCTCCTGGGTCAGTGGCGGCGAGGGAGGTAGCAGGCTCCAGGGACGGCGGTACCTTGACGTTCGATGTCGGTCTCGCAGTCCATCGCGGCGAGGCGGTTCCTGGCGGCCCTGGCGGCCTCGGCCGTGGTGGCCGTTGGCCTCCGGGCCGTCCGGGCAGACCCGCCCATTGCCGGCGAGGTGACCACTCCCATGACGTCGAAGGCGCCGGCTGCTTCTGGTGCGTCGAGGCCGTCTTCGCCGAACTGGACGGTGTGCTCTCGGTCGAGAGCGGCTACAGCGGCGGACGCACCGCCGACCCGACCTACGAGGATGTGTGCACGGGCCGCACGGGCCACGCCGAAGTCTGCCAGATCCGCTACGATCCGGCCCGCCTGCGCTTCGAGGACCTCCTGGAAGTGTTCTGGAAGACTCACGACCCCACGACACCCGACCGCCAAGGAAGCGACGTGGGCAGCCAGTACCGCTCGGTCGTCTTCTTCCACTCCGACCGCCAGCGCCAACTGGCCGAGGAATACCGAAAGAAGCTTGATGCCTCGGGAGCGTTCTCAGCGCCGGTGGTCACCGCCGTGGAACCCTTCCGCGGGTTCTACCGGGCCGAGGACTACCACCAGGACTACTTCCGGCTGAACGGCGAGCGGCCCTACTGCCGCCTGGTCATCGGGCCGAAGGTCGAGAAGTTCCGAGAGGTCTTCCGCGGGAAGCTGAAGTCCCCATGACCGGCCCCGGACTGCGGGGCTACCGGCCGGCAACGAGAGCCAGCACCAGGAGGCCCAGGATCACGCGGTAGACCGCAAAGACCCTGAAGCTGTGCGTTTGGATGAACCGCATGAACGCGGCGACCACCAGCCAGGCCACGACGAAGGCCGTCACGAACCCGACCGCCAGCAACTGGAAGTCGGCCCCGTGCAGCGTGGGCAGGGCCTTGAGGAGGGAGTAACAACTGGCGGCGGCCATCGTCGGTATCGCCAGGAAGAAGCTGAACTCGGCCGCGACCGGCAGCGACAGCCCGGCCATCAGGCCGCCCATGATCGTCGCCGCCGAGCGCGACACGCCCGGGATGAGCGCGGCGCACTGCGCCAGCCCTATCAGGACCGCCTGCCGCAAGGTGACGGACTCCAGTGACTGCGTTGTGGGCGAGCGGAAGCGCCGCTCGATGACCTCGATGGCCACCCCTCCGACAATCAGCGCCGCGGCCACCACGGCAGGCGTCTCGAGGTGCTCCTCGACGTAGTGGTGAACCGCGAACCCCACGGCGGCGGCCGGGACGAAGGCGATCAGCACGAGCCCCGCAGGATGCCCGGGGGCCCTTCGCAACTCGAGGCTGCGGCACAGACCCACGAGCCGGCCCCAGAAGAAGACCACGACAGCCAGGATGGCCCCGAGCTGGATGAAGATCTCGAAAGTCTTGGCCAGGGGTTGAGGGAACTCGAGCCAGTGCCCCACCAAGATCATGTGGCCCGTCGGCGAGATGGGCAGGAACTCGGTGATGCCCTCGACGATGCCCAGGAGCACGGCCTTGACGAGATCCGACATGGGCCGCAGGATAGCACGAGATCGGCGCGTACAGCGGGTTCGGGGCCCGCTCCGGGAGCGACGCCAACTCCCTGGAATTCGCAAGTAAACACAGAGACACAAAGACACGGAGACACAGAGATGAGTCTCATCAAATCAGCTCCTCCGTGTTTCTGTGCCTCTCTGTCTCTGGTATGAACACGGACCTCACGCGAAGACGCGAAGACGCGAAGGAAGGTGCGGTCTACCCCACGGTCCAGAGCCCTACGGCCCGTTTTCACTTCTGGGGGCGTGCTGGCGGCCCGTCGTAGCTGTGTTGAATGACGACCCTCCGGGCATCGTGGCGATGCGGGCTCCCATCTGTCAGCATCGCTCCCCAATCCCCCGCGGTCGCCCACCGGTGAGCGCGGACGCGCTATCCTGGTCGCCGATGAGTCGCCCGGAAGGCCGCGGTGTGCTCCTGATCCACACCGGCGGCACCATTGGCAGTCTGCCCAAGTACCGCGACGACCCGCGCAGCCCCCTCGTGCCCGGCCGGATCGACGAGATCCTGACCGCGCTGCCGTCGTACGACAAGCGGAAGAGAGCGGTCCGGATCCACCGGACGTGGGTCCCCATCGACACCGTCTCGTGGGACGAGCCGCTCGATTCCTCGAACGTCACGCTCGACGACTGGAGGCGACTGGCTCAGGTCGTGGCCGAGCACTACGATGGGCACGAGGGCTTCGTCATCCTCCACGGCACCGACACGCTGGCCTACTCGGCCTCGGCGCTGTCGTTCATCCTTCGGAATCTGGCCAAGCCCGTCATCCTGACCGGGTCTCAGCGGCCCATCGGCGAGGTCAGGTCCGACGCCGTCCAGAACCTCGTGACCTCGATCGAACTTGCCGCCGCGGCCACGCTCGGGGCCACCGTCGTCCCCGAGGTGTGTATCTTCTTCCACGACGAGCTGCTGCGCGGCTGTAGGGCGCGCAAGCTCGACGCCACGGGGTACCGTGCCTTCTCGAGCCCCAAGGTCCCTCCGCTGGCACGCGCCGGCGAGCACATCGTCGTCGACCGGCTCCTGATCGTCGCACCGGCGCACGGTCCACTGGAGGTGGCCGGCAAGCTGGAGGCCCGGAGAGGCGTGGTCTTGCAGACCTTCGGGACCGGAAACGCTCCTTCCACTCCCGATTTCCTGGACGCCATCGGGTCGGCCATCGACCGCGGCATCACGATCGTCAATGTCAGCCAGTGTCCGTCGGGCTCCGTGGAACTGGGACTCTACGACGTCTCGAGCGGATTGCTGGCGCGCGGCGTCGTCAGTGGCCTCGACATGACACCCGAGGCGGCCTTGACCAAGATGTGCGTCGTCCTGGGTGGAGAGTCAGACCCGAGGCGCGCCGGCGACCTGATGCAGCTCGACCTTGCCGGAGAGCAAAGGCAAAGCATCTTTACAGTCCATTTTCCCGGCGGCGTGGCCCGGCCGGCCGCTCCGACCTGCGTTGCGCCCGTTTGCCCGATGACGCGCGGGCGCAAGGAGCTGGACGTGGCCCGGCTCGACCACGCCGAGCTGCGGCTCGTGGACCCGGCGGCCGGCGACGGGGCCAACGTGCCCCTGGAAGCGCTGGCGTTTCTCGATCAGGACGAGGTGCGGGCCGCGGACGCGGTGGCCGAGAATCCGCACTTCCTGGGGCGAATCGCGCGGCCGGCGCCACCGGCCGTCGGTCCCGACTGCGTCCTCCTGGATGCCACCGAGCCGGTGCGGCGGTTCGTCGACGGGCGGCGCACGAACCGACTGACGATCGTCAGCACCGGTGGAGTGACGCTGCGATGGCGGCGGGCCGAGCTGGCGCTGTTCGTCAATAGCTGAGTCCCCTCGAGCCTCGTTGAGCGCTGACCGCGTTCAGGTTCCGTGACGCCAGCCCCGGTCCCGTCGTGACGCAGTGTGTTAAACTCGCGACGCCCGCGGAGGGCCCACTCGAACCCTCGAGCCGAAAGGACGCCCGATACCCATGAAGAACGTCGTTGCGAGTCGCATCCTCCTCATGTCGCTCGGCCTGGCGTTGCTGGCCGGAGCCACACCCTCGGTAGCCGGGGATTCTCTCCATGCGCCGGCAAGCCTCGCGCAGATGGTCGAGCGGTTCGTTCCCTTCGAGATCACGGCGTCGACTGCAGGCCTGTCCGAGGCGAACAAGAAAGCGCTGGCCAAGATCCTCGAGGCAGCCAAGCTGATGGACCCGATCTTCCTCCGCCAGGTCTGGAGCAAGAATGCGGAACTGGAGAAGAAGCTGGTCACGGACTCGTCGCGCGAAGGTCGCAGGCGCCTGCACTACTTCCGCATCAACCAGGGGCCCTGGTCCCGTCTGGACGAGAACGAGCCGTTCCTCGACGGCGTTCCGAAGGTGAAGCCTCCCGGGGCCGCCTACTACCCCGAGGACATGACCAAGGAGGAGTTCGACGCGTGGGTCAAGGGCCTCAGCGAGGCCGAGCGCGCCAAGGCGACCGGCTACTTCCACGTGATCCGACGCGGACCCGACGGCAAGCTCCGGGCGGTCCCTTACAGCGAGGAGTATCGGGAGTTCCTGGCACCGGCCGCCAAGCTCCTCCTCGAGGCCGCCGAGCTGACGGACAACGCCTCGCTCAAGAAGTACCTGACGACTCGCGCGGCGGATTTCCTCGGCAACGACTACTACGCCAGCGACGTGGCCTGGATGGAACTGGATTCTCCAATCGAGCCCAGCATCGGCCCCTACGAAACCTACGAGGACACGCTGCTCGGCTACAAGGCTGCTTTCGAGGCCTACGTGACGATCCGCGACGACGCCGAGACGACCCGTCTGTCCAAGTTCGCCACGTATCTGCAAGAGCTGGAAGACCATCTGCCCTTCGAGCCCAAGTACCGAAACCCGAAGATCGGCTCCGGCGCTCCGATCCGCGTCGTTTTGGAGGTCTTCGTTTCCGGCGACGCCAACCGGGGGTACCAGGTGTCCGCCTTCAACCTCCCCAACGACGAGCGGGTGGTTCGCGAAAAGGGCTCCAAGCGCGTGATGATCCGGAACGTGCAGGAGGCCAAGTTCGACCGGATCTTGGTGCCGATCGCCAAGAAGCTGCTGGCCCCGGACGCGCGCGGGAAGCTCAACTTCGAGGCGTTCTTCACGTTCGTGCTGGCCCACGAATTGGTCCACGGGATCGGTCCGCAGCAGATCACGGTCAACGGGCAGAAGACCACGCCGCGACAGGAGCTGCGCGAGCTCTATTCCGCCATGGAAGAGGCCAAGGCCGACATCACGGGGCTCTGGGCGATGCTCTACCTGGCGGACAAGGGCGTCGTCGGCCCCGAGCTGTCGCGGACGCTCTTCCCGACGTTCCTGGCAAGCTGCTTCCGCTCGCTTCGCTATGGTCTGAACGAAGCCCATGGCAAGGCGATCGCGGTCCAGTTCAACTTCCTGCGGGACAAGGGCGCCTTCTTGTACGACGAGAAGTCCGGTACCTTCGCGATCGACGAGAAGCAGGTGCGGCCCGCGGTCACCGACCTCGCCGGGCAGATCCTCACGATCGAGGCGGAAGGTTCCTACCAGAAGGGCAAGGCGCTCTTCGACAAGTACGCGGTCATGAGGCCGGAAGTGACGCAGGCGATCCGCCGGGTCTCGGAGATTCCGGTCGATATCGATCCGAAGTTCCCGCTGGCGCGCTGAACCGCTGCCGCGCGAGTCCGATCCGGCACCGATTCGACTGGCCCTCATCGAGCAGGCAGCTCGCGGGTTTCGCCTTCCGTCCGCGGCGGGCACTGGCCAGACGGTCGACACGGGCCCGCTCGTGGCGATCGCCGGTTCCGGGATGGACGCGGACGGCAGCGTGCCGACGGGTGGCTACCAGCCGTAACCTCACCGGGGTCGCGGTCCCAGGAGCGACCCTGCGGTAGGCCTTCAGAGAGGGCGCGCCTCCCACTGCGGAGAGTTCCTTCTCGACGGGGCGCCCTGGCTGGCCGGGGCGCCTCGATTTACCGGACGCTTCCGCTATCCTGTCCGCGTGGCTTTCGAGATCGTGATGACCCTCGGTCCCTCGAGCGAGACCGACTCCGTTCTGACCCGGCTCGCTCGGACCGCAGGGCGCTTTCGTCTCAACGCCTCGCACCTTTCGCCCGAGGACTGCACTCGGTGGCTGGACCGGCTGGACGCGCTCGCGGCCTCCACGGGCCTTGCCCATCCCGTCGCGGTCGACCTGCAGGGCGCCAAGATGCGTCTGGGCCGTCTGCCGGCCTGCGAGGTCGGTGCCGGACGGCTCGAGTTGGTCCTGGCTGCGGAGTCGTCCAGCCCGGGTCGCCTTCCCGTTCCACACCCGGAGCTGTTCTGGCATGTCCAGCCCGGCGAGCGCCTCACCCTCAACGACGGCCGGGTCGAACTTCTCGTGGAGACCGTTCACGACGAGCGGCTCTCGGCCAGAGTGCTCCAGGGTGGACCGCTCGATTCCAGGAAGGGCATCAACCGAGCCGCCCATCCGATCCCCGTCGGACGTTTGTCGCTCTCCGACGAGGCGATGCTGAAGGCGATCGCCGGATTTCCCCGGCTGGAGCTTGCCTACTCGTTCGCCCTGGACGGCTCGGAGGCGGCGCTGCTCCGGGGGGCCAAGGCGACTCGCTTGATCGCCAAGGTCGAGCGCGTCGAAGCGCTGGAGAACGCCGGCCGCCTCGCCGCCGCCTTCGACGAGCTCTGGATGGGTCGCGGCGATCTCTGCGAGCAATGTGGCTTTCAACGTCTGGGACCGCTTCAGGAGAGCTTCGAGTCGACGCTGGCCGCGCTCGGAAAGCCTGCCTTGCTGGGCGGCCAGGTGCTCGAGCACATGACCCATTTCCCGTCTCCGACCCGCTCGGAGGTGGTTCACCTGCACGGGCTGCCCGGGCGTGGCTGGGCCGGCATCGTCCTCTCCGACGAGACGGCCGTGGGCCTCTATCCGATCGCCGTGGCGGATTTCCTCGACCGGATGCTGGCGCTGCGGGGGAGCATGTCGGTAGCCTGGTAAGCCACCGACAACACCGGGAAAACGTAGGGGCGGGGCTTGCCCCCGCCCGCGTATCGGGTGGCTACAAGTGCCGCCCCTGCACGGTTCCCAGGCCAGGGACATGCTCCCGCGCCGCGGGGTTGACTGGACGGTTGCCCGGAAGTGTGCTATCTCCAGGGGCTCTTCCAGAATCCGGAGGTATGCCTGACTTTCCACTACACCGCCCTGGACGGCAAGCTCAAGGAGCTGCGGCTACCCGTGGCCAACAGGAAGCAAGCCGATCGGGTGCTCGCATGCGGCGAGCGCGTGGATGGCTCCTCGCTCTTCAAGGGCCTGGTCGAAACAGCCCTCTCGGACCTGTACGTCGTGCCTGTCTACAGATCGGCGTTCTTCAATCCCTTCACCGAGCAGTCGCTCGATTTCGTCTGCCGCTACCTGACCGCGGACGGTTCGCCGGCGCCCTTCGCCCCCGACAACATCTTGCGCTCTGCCCACGACCTCCTGCGCAAGACGCGACATGTCGAGCTGCACGCCCTGGGCGAACTGGAGTTCTTTCTCCTCTCCGATCCGCAGCGGCGCCTCTACGCATGCCCGCGGCAGCACGGTTACCACAACGCCCCCCCGTTCGCGAAGACGGCCCACCTTCTGGACGAGATGTTGCGCCTCATCACGCGGATCACCGGGAGCGTCAAGTACGGGCACAGCGAGGTCGGCTTCATCGAGAGCGTCCGTAGCGACCTGGAGGAACTGGCCGGGCGCACGGCCGAACAGCTCGAGGTCGAGTTCCTGCCGGCCCCCGTGGAGGACATGGGCACGTACCTGTCTCTGGCTCGGTGGATCATCCGCAACGTCGCCTACCGCCACGGCTGCGTTGCGACCTTCACCCCAAAGCTCGAGGAGGGCGTCGCGGGCAACGGACTTCACGTCCACGTGGAGCTTCGCGACGCCGATCGGAACGTGATGACCGGCCCCGAGGGCAAGCTGTCGGCCCCGGCTCGCAGGCTCATCGGTGGCCTCTGCGCGTACGCCGATTCGCTCACCGCCTTCGGAAACACGGTCTCTTCGGCCTACCTTCGTCTGGTCCCGCACCAGGAGGCCCCGACCTGCGTCTGCTGGAGCGACATGAACCGAAGTGCCATGATCCGCGTGCCCCTCGCCTGGACCGGTGGCGTCGATCTGGCCCGGCGCGTCAACCCGCAGCAGGAAGCCCCGGTCGCCGACGACGGCGGCCGCCAAACGGTCGAGCTTCGCAGCCCCGACGGAAGCGCGATGGTCCATCTGCTGCTCGCCGGCATGACCCTGGCCGCCGAGTTGGGCCTGGGGAGCGACGAGGCTGCCCAGACCGCCGAATCGCTCTACGTCACCGGCAACATCTTCCAGGACGAGCAGGTCCTGCGCCGGCTCGGCAAGCTGCCGAGGAGCTGTGTCGAGTCGGCCCGCGTGCTCCTCGAGAAACGAGCGCTGTACGAGCGCGAAAAGGTCTTCCCTCCCGCCGTCATCGACTACGTTGCGCGCCTCCTGCAGGCCGAGAACGACGAGAACATGAACGGCCACCTGGCCGACCTTCCCGCGGACGATCGCCTGCACGAGACGCGTAAGATCATGCACAAGGATCTGCACCGGCACTGAGCCGCCGTGCCCGGGAGCCGTCGCGACGCGCGCGCTCCGTGCTACGGGCCCCGAGACTCGAGCTTTCCCGCGGACTCCCCAAGAAGTGCGAATAGACCTCCCTCGAATCCCCGGCTACCGCATCCTGGCCCAGTTGGGGGCCGGGTCTTCGGGGACCGTCTATCGCGCGCTGCAGTCGGACCTTGGCCGGCAGGTGGCCCTCAAGATCCTGGCTCCAGGGCTCTTCGATGCCGAGGAGACGCGGGCCCGGTTCCTTCGCGAAGCGAGGCTCCAGGCCCGTCTGGCCCACGGCAACCTGGTCGCGCTCTTCGATGCCGGTATCGTGGGCGAGCAGGCCTACCTGGCCACCGAGTACGTCGACGGAGGCACGCTGCGGCGTCTGCTCGGCCGGCCTGCCGCACTCCCGCTCCAGCACGCGCTGCGTCTGGCGCAGGAGATTGCAGCCGGCTTGACGCACGCGCACGAGGCCGGCATCGTCCATCGCGATCTCAAGCCCGAGAACGTCCTTCTCACGGCGGGTGGCACCGCAAAGGTCGCCGACTTCGGCCTGGCGCGGTCGATGGAGGGGAACCAGACCCTCAAGACGGCAGCCGATCGAATCATGGGGACGCCTGGGTATCTCGCTCCCGAGGTCCTCTGCGGCGCCACGGCGACGTGTGCCGCGGACCTGTACGCGCTCGGCGTCATCCTCTTCGAGATGTTCGCGGGCCGCAAGCCCTTAGTGGGG
>JACQZL010000064.1 GCA_016213865.1 Candidatus Rifleibacteriota bacterium | reverse complement strand
GGGACATCCCCGTGTTCAACTACATGGCTTACGACGGCGGCGTCTTCTATGCCGCGACGTTCGGCAACGGCATCCTCCGTTACGACGCCGCCGGCTCGGCGCTTTCGTCGCTCCTGCCCGGCGAGCGGGTGGGCGCCCTGGAGTGGAACCAGGGTAGCCTCTACTACACCAGCGGCAGCTTCAGCGACAGCGTCCGCAGGTTGCAGCCGCCTCTCGACTTGTCCTCCCCGGAGATCGTGGTCGGCGGCGGGACGGCCGATCCCGGTGACGGGAGCCGCCCGACGGAGATGGCCCTGAGCGAAACGTGGGACCTCAGCTTCGACGCCGCGGGCCGGACGTACCTGGCAGAGTGGGGACGCGGCCGAGTGCGCAGGGTGAGTCCCGCTCCGGGTTCCGAGCGACCCGTGAACGGCAACTTCCAGAACGCCGATCTGGCAGCCTGGAGCAGCGTTGGCGACACCCGGGTGGTCTCCTATCCGGTCGCGTTCGGGCCCGCGACGAACCTCTCGGCTCGTATCAGTAACACGGGCAGCGCGGTGACCACGTCGAGCCTGAGCCAGTCGAGCCGGGTCCCCTCCTCGGCCCGATGGCTGGCTTTCCGTTACGACTTCCAGACCAACGAAGGTGCGAACAGCTTCTTCAACGACCGGTTCACGGCCTATGCCGGCGACGCCAGCCTCATGGTCGATACCAGGTCCGGCCTCACGAGCTTCAACCAGTTCGGGTTCGCGAGGCACACGGGGACCCGCTTTGCGGCCCTTTCCGTGGCGCACCTGGCCGGGCAGACGGCGACCGTGCGCTTCGCCGTGAGTGACGACAAGTCGGCGACCGGCGACACGGCCGTCGTCCTGGACGACGTCCGGTTCATCCGGACGCCACCGCTCGACCTGGTGGCCCTGGCACCGGTGCCGCTCAATGCCACCGCGGCCGCCGAGGGGACGATTGCCGTCAGCCTGACGGCACGCTGCGACAGCCCCGTGTCGACCCAGGCGACCTTCGGAGCGAACCTCTATCTGGTCTCTTCGGCCCAGGACGGCCTCACGACGGCGGTCTTCCTGGGTACTGCGACCTTCCCGAACGCGGCCGCTGGCACTCACACCAAGTCGGTCATGCTCCCCGTGCCGCACGGCCTGCGGACGGGCAGCTACCGCGTGGCCGTGGCGCTGGACGCGGGCGACATCTTCTGGGAGTACGACGAGTCGAACAACCAGGCGACGTCGACGGGCTCCGTGTCGGTCGAGGTGCCAGGGCCGCTCGTTTGCATCTCGAACGAGACTGCACATGCAGGTGAGCGCAAGTCCGTGGCGGTCTCCTTGCTGAACACCGGCCCGCTCGGGGTAGGGACCCTGCAGATGGACGTTCGATTCCGGGCCGGGACCTCGGGGCTCACCTTCGAGGATGGCCAGCGCGGTTCGAGCCTGGGCGGTGGCAGCGTCACCTTCGGCCTCGTGGCGACCGATACGGTTCGCCTGGTAGCCACCGGCAGCGCCGGCCAGGCGTTCGCAGACGGTGAGCTGGCGCAGCTCTTCTTCCGCGTCGGCGCGGCGGCCACGGCGAACACCACGTTGGCCTTGACGCCGCTCAATGCCGCGGCGTCCACTCCGGACGCACTCCCCGTGAACGTGCGGACCCAGGTGGGCACCATCGTCGTGCGCCCACCGCCGCCGGACGACCATCCGGACACCGCTTCCGCGACCCGCTCGCCTGAAGACGAGGTGTTCGTCGGGATGGGCTCGGGCCGCGGCGAACTGGGCACCTCCACGGACGTCGACTGGTTCCGGGTGGAGGTCCTGGGTGGGGTTCCGTACATCCTGACCTACTCGTCCGTCTTCGATTCGCTCGACGTGACGTTCCAGGCAGCGACAATCGGCTACTCGAGCCGCGGGCGGGTCGAGTTCACGCCCCAGAGCGACGGCACTCAGCTCTTCGCGATCAGTTCGTCGGCCGGCCAGGTCGGGGCCTACTTCCTGACCGTCGAGGGCACGCCGCCACCTGACCGCTTCGAGCAAAACGACACGGTCCAGGCGGCTGCCACGGCACCGTTTGGACGACTCGACAAGCTGACCATCGACCGGACCGGCGACGACGACTGGTACCGCTTGCCGGCGGTCGCCGGCGGTCTGCTGTCGCTCAGGGCAAGCAGTACGACCAGCGGCGTGAGGCCGCCGGCCGTGCAGTGCTTCAGCCTGTCCGGAACCGAGTTGAGGTTCCTGGGCCAGGCCCAGGCCGCGGCCGACGGAAGCTCCGTGCTGGTCCTCGAGAACCTCCCCGCGGCAGCCGAGGTCCTGGTCCAGGTCAGTGGCTACGCGGGCTGGTACGAGCTGACGTCCGGCACCAGCCTGCCCGAGGAAGCCCAGTCGTGGCCCGACCTGCAGGTGGCGAGTCTCGTGGTCACGCCTTCCCGTCCGGCCGCAAATGAGTCGCTCCAGATCCAGGCCACCGTGTCCAACCTGGGCGGGGCCCAGACAGGGGCGTTTGGCTGGCTCCTGTCGGTGGACGGCACGATCGTCGCCACCGGCTATGTGCACCTGGGTCTGCTCGGGGCCGAGACCGGCCGCGAGCTGTTCTCCACCACGCTGCCGGGTTATGCGAGCGGCGTGCACGTGTTCCGGCTCAGCCTCGATCCCTACGGGCAAGTGGCGGAGTACGTCGAGGAGAACAACTCGAGAGACGTGGCGATCCAGATCAACTCGCCGCCGGTGGCAGTGGCGCACGCAACCCTCGCTTCCGAACAGGGTGGCGTGGCTGTCCTCGACGGAAGCGCCAGCTCCGATCCCGACGGCGACCCGCTGACCTACGCGTGGACCCAGACTGCCGGTCTCGAGGTGGTTCTGGGCAACGCCACGAGCCCGGTGACGACAGTCGTCCTGGCGGCCGCCGGCACCTACGAGTTCCAGCTCGCGGTGGTGGATCCCGCGGGAGCCAGCGCCACCAGCACGGTTCAAGTGACAGTCGCGGGCAACTCGCCGCCGCTCATCGACAGCGTGGTCGCGTCCGTCGGCGGGCCAGCCTTGGTCAACGAACCTGTGATGCTGACCGGAGTAGCCACCGATCCCGAGGGCCAGACCCTGGCAACCGAGTGGTTTGCCGATGAGCCGGGCCCACTGGTGCGGCTGGGGCGCGCTCGGGTGGGCGCCCGCGGGGAGTCGCTGACCGGCTTCATGCCGACGACGCCCGCGACCTACTGGTTCACGTTCCTGGCGCGCGATCCGGCTGGAGCAACCTCCTCGCAGCGGATAGCGGTCACCGCGCTGTTGCCGGCCCGCGAGGAGGTGCCGGTCAACGGTGACTTCAGGCATGAGCTGGACTACTGGTCGGTTCTCGGGACGGCCACGACGACGTCGACGACGGGTGGCCAGGTGGCCCTCGTCACCAACGCCACCACGGGCTGCGGGGCCCTCGAGCAGGCCATGCTGCTCCCGGCCTCGGCGCGGTACGTGGACTTCGCGTACGACTTCCTCACCAATGAGGCGCCGAACCAGTCGTCCTACAACGACGACTTCCGGGTACGGATCAACGGCGAGGACGTGCTACCTGCTCCGGTGGACTCCTATGCGGGGTTCGAGGCGTCGGCTCCCGGGACGGGCTTTGCCCGGCACACGGGCTGGCGTCGGGCCTCGGTGGAAGTGTCACGGTTTGCGGGCAGGCAGATCGTGCTGCGGTTCGAGGTCAACGATGCCAACGACACGACAGTCGATTCGGGCGTTGCGCTCGACGACGTGATCCTCGTGACGCTGGTGCGTCCCGACGTCGCGGCCGTCTCGGTGAACGCCGCAGCCGCGACGACCCGCGGAACGACGCTGCCGCTCAGCTTCACGCTGGCCGCGTCTGACGCCAACAGCACACCGGTGACCTTCGCGAGCGAGTTGTGGCTGGCGCCGGCATCCACCCAGCAGGGGCAGCTCAGGCTGGGTCAGGTGTGGACCCACGGTCTGGCCCCGGGCGCGGTGACGACGGTCTCGGCTGCGTACCGCATCCCGGAGACGCTACCGATAGGCCAGTACCGGGTGGTGCTGGTGGCCGATTCGAGCGGGGCCCTGGACGAGAGCGACGAGTCGAACAACCGTGCGTCCTCGGGTCCGGTTCTGATCACCGAGCCGGTGGCCGGTCCGACAATCCAGCTCAGCGCCGCGGCGCTGGACTTCGGCAACGTGGCAGTCAACGGCACGAGGCAGCTCGTGCTGACTGTCTCGAACGTCGGCGGACAGGACCTGGTTCTCCAGACCCTCCTCGTCGATGGGGCGCGGTTCAGTTTGGCGAACCCGCCCGCGCTCCCCAAGACGGTCGAGCCCGGAGGCGAGACCGCTCTGACGGTGGTCTTCTCGCCAGCGGCAGTGGGCGCGGTCGCCGGGGCTCTGACCATCGGATCGAACGGCGTCAACGGCACTCAGACGGTCGCCTTCAGCGGCACCGGGACGGGCGCGGTGCTGGCGGTCAGTGCCAGCTCCGTCGGCTTTGGCGATGTTCGGGTGGGCAACTCGGCGACGCGGACGTTCCTGGTGACCAACACGGGGAATGTCAACCTGAACGTGAACACGCTCGCGTCCTCTTCGGCGCGGTTTGCGGTGACGACGCCGACCTTGCCGCTGACCCTGGCTCCCCGAGCCACGCGAACGGTGTACGTGCGGTACTCGCCGGCGGCGCTGGGCGCCAGTAGTGGAACGCTGACCTTCGGGAGCAACGCGCTGGCCCCCGTGCCGACCGTGGCCGTGTCGGGCCGCGGGATCGGCGCGGTGGCAGTGGTGAGCCCGGCCAGCCTGACCTTCGGGACCGTGCCCGTCGGGACCAGTGCCGAACGCAGTCTGACCGTCTCCAACAGCGGAAACGTGGCCTTGAGCGTGGCCTCGTGCTCGAGCAACAACTCCAGGTTCGTGCTGGTCTCTGCGCTGCCCGTGAGTGTGCCGGCCGGAGGCAGCCAGGCCCTCACGGTACGGTTCACCCCGCTTGCCGCCGGACCCGTCAGCGGAGCACTCACGCTGACGTCCGATGCCCTGACGCCGATCTCGGCCGTGAGCGCATCCGGTACGGGTGCGACGACGGTCCTCAAGCCGGACCTGATCGCCGAAGCGGTGTTGCCGGGCCTCTCCGGGGTCTCCCTGGGCGCGACGCTGCCCCTGACGTACCAGTTGCGTCGCGACAGCCAGACGACCGGGAACCTCACGACGACGGTGCTCTTCTACCTGTCCGTGGACACGGCGCTGTCCCCGAGCAGCGACCTGCTCGTGGGCAACGTGCTCGTCTCGGACATCGCCCCGGGCTCCACGCGGCGCGCCACGGCGAGCTTCAACTTGCCCGGCACGATCGCGACGGGCAGTTACTACCTGCTGATGCGCATCAGCCCAGGCAACGAGCAGAACGTCGAGAACAACGTGGTGGCGTCGGCGAGCACCCTGACGGTCCGCAATCCGAGGCTGGCAGTGGTGGTCAACCCGGCGGCGGCAGGCAGCGTGAGCGCGCAGCCTGTCTCGGCGGACGGTTTGTACGCTCCCGGAACCGTGGTGACCCTGCTGGCGACACCGGCCGCGGGCTACGAGTTCAACGGGTGGACCGGCTCGGTGTCGGACGGCACAGCCACGACGACGACCGTGATGGTCCAGTCCGACACGACGGTTACCGCGAACTTCCGGACTGAAACGTGCGTGCTGACCCTGGCTGTCTCGCCGGCCGGCAGCGGCACCGTGTCGCGGGTCCCGAGCAGCGCCGACGGGCGATATGCCCGTGGCACGGTCGTGTTCCTGCAGGCCAACTCGAACACGGGATTCGTCTTCCACAACTGGTCAGGCGGTGTGACCGGGACCAGCCCGACGGCAACCCTGACGATCGAGCAGTCGACGACCGTGACGGCGAACTTCGCTCCGACCGAATCGGAGGGACAGTTCATCCACACGATCAGCACCGGGTTCAACTCCGTGGCTCTGGCGGTCGACCCGACGCCAGCCATCACGAAGGCGATCGGGCTGGTGGACTTCTTCGCCACGGCCGGAGCCGGCGTGAGCCGTGCCGTCCGCTGGACGGGCAGCGCCTACCAGACCTTCAATCGGGCCACTCCCACGTTCAACAACTTCACCGTCAGGCCAGTCGACGGCTACTTCCTGAAGAGCTCGACGAACACATCGGTGGCGATGGAGGGTCCGGAGGCCCAGGTCAACTCACTGACTCTGAGCACTGGATTCAACTTCGTCAACGGGATCGCGTTCAAGCGCATGAACTTGAACACGGCCCGCGAGGTGGTCGAGTACATCAACCGGGAGGGCGGCAGCGTCACGAGGTTGTTGAAGTGGACGGGCAGCGCGTACGTGACCTTCAACCTGAGCTTCCCGACCTTCAACAACTTCGCGATCGAGAAGGGTCGAGGGTACTTCGCGAAGAGCACGTCGAACGCCATGGTCTAGTTCGACTCGAACAAGGTCCGGATCTCCAATGTCACCGGCAACAGCATCGTGGTCAGTTGGGTCTCGGCGGCTTCGGAGCGCGGGTTCGTGCTGGCAGCCCGGACTGCCTCCGATCTGGCCAACAGGACGGGCACCTTCCAGGTCTACTACGATGCTCGTGAGGTCGAGTCGGG
The DNA here is from genome assembly GCA_016213865.1 of Candidatus Rifleibacteriota bacterium. The sequence goes on along the minus strand of JACQZL010000064.1, from coordinate 10,381 downwards.
CATGGAGGTGAGCGACGACAAGCACTACGTCGAGTTGACGGGGTTGAGCGAGACCACGGACTACGTCTTCGACATCCAGAGCGGGACGACGATCGTGAACAACGGCGGCGCGCACTTCCTCCAGAGGACCGGCGTCGCTCAGACGGGCTCGCCCAACACGTTCACCGTGGCCGGGCGGGTCAAGACCTCCGCCGGCATCGAAGCGTCCCACGTCCTCGTGTACCTGCAGGTGACCAGCGGGGTGAACGTGTCGCAGACCTGGGCCGTGCTGGCCGACAGCGCCGGGCAGTTCGCCTTCGACCTGAGGTCCATCTACCGGCAAGACGCCTCGGCCCTGTTCGATATCCACACGGGGGACCTGCTGAGCATCGATATCCGCGGTGCCTCGGACGGTTCCTACAATACGGGTGGTAATCCGCTGGTGCTGGACACGAGTCTGGACTTCCAGGTACTCGACGACATTACGTTGGTGCGCTGATTCAGAAGAGGAGCCACGCGATGCACATCAGAACCTCTCTCGTCATAGCCCTAGGGTTGGTGGCCTCCACCGGTGGGCTCCTGGCCGGGCCTCCGACTGAAGTCCTCGTGGCCAATCTGGACGCCGTCTCGTTCACGGTCACCTGGTGCTCGGCCACGGCCGAGGAGGGCCAGGTGCTCTTCGCGGCCAGTCGCGAGGAGTTGCAGGGCCGAAAGGGGACGTTCCGGATCGCGGAAGACGACCGCGGTCCGGGGACGCGCAGCCGCGTCCATCATGTCACCCTGGGACCCGCTCGCTCGGCCAATCACCAGGATGGCGGCGAAGGCTCGCTGTCGCCGGACACGGAGTACTTTCTCGAGATCGTGTCGGGAGGTCAGGCCCACGCCGATCAGGGCGGGCCCTATCGGGTGAAGACGCCGAGCCTCCTCACGCCCCGAATGGTCGCTCAGGACCTCGTCGGCACGGCTGGTCCAGCCAAGGGCACCGCAGCGGCAACGGACTGCCTGGTGTTCGCAACCATCAGTTCCGCAGGCGGGGAATCCCAGCTCCTGTCGGCAGTCGCCTCGAACGGCGGCCAGTGGGATTTTCCTCTGGGCACGATTCGTGGCAAGTCCCTGGACGCGTATTTCGATGTCGCGGCCGGGGCCAGGTGCAACCTGAGGTATACTACGGCGGCTGAAGCGACTCGAGAATCGAATTTCGAGCTGCAACCGGGGCCCGAGGTCTTCACACCGCCTGCGTCCAACTCGCGGTGACCCTTCGCCCACGCTAGCCTCCACGACACGTTTCCAACTACGCCTGCTGGCGAGACGCCAGCCTTCTGGACAAATGGAAGGTCGATGATGAGATTCTCTCTTCGAAGTGCTCTAGCCCTACTCGTAGTCGGTGTGGCTCTCACTACGCCGATGCCGGTGAGCGGCGACACCTTCGACAGTTCCTACCTGCGGGTGACGAATGTCACGGACAACCAGTTCGTGGTGTCCTGGGTCTCCACCTCGCCGGCTGTCGGCAGTGTCCGCTTCGCCGCAGCTCCGGGCCAGGTCTCGACAGCAACACCCGTTCTCGAACAGGACATCCTGGCTCCGCGGCGAACGCACGTCGTGCAGGTCTCGGGCCTCGCGGCCAACACGACTTACTACTTCGACGTACTCTCCGATTCGACGGCCAACGACAACGGCGGGTTGCACTTTGTGACGCGCACGGGCGCGGACATCGGATTGCCTCCGGACCTGAACCAGTTCATGTTCACGGGGGCCGTCGTCGACAGCCGCGGACTGCCGGTGCCCTTCGCGCTGGTGTACGTCGACCTGGTCAGCTCGGGGGCCACGACTTCGTCCTCGGCCGTGGTGCTCGCTCTCGACGACGGCACCTTCGGCATCGACGTCGGGGCCCTGCGCCGCTCCAACCTGGCCTCCTACATGGCGTGGGTCGCGGGCGACCTCGTGAACCTCTCGGCCAACGGCGGGCTCACTGCCGGTCGGGTCGACTTCACCACGACCATGACCACCAGCGGTCGCACGGAGTTCGTCACCGACATAGGGCAGCACGTCGCGTTGCTGAAGTTGATGGAAGCCACTCCGTCGACCGTCGCCTTCGGCACGCTGGCAACCAACACCACGACCTCGGCCAACGTGACGCTCACCAACACGGGGACCGCCAGCACCGCGGTCACCGTGGCCCTTTCGTCGCCCACCGGCGCGTTCTCGCTGTCACAGACGCCGTTCACGCTGACGACGGGGTCGAACGTGGTCCGCACCATCTCCTTCACCCCAGCGACGGCCGGCTCGCACTCCGGCACCGTTACGTTCACCGGCGACTCCTACCTGGGCCCCCGCACGGTCCAGCTCTCCGGCACCGGGTTCGTGGCCGCGCCCGCGCTGGGCGTCTCTGCTGCGAATCTGGGCTTCACGACCGCGGCCGGGCAAAGCCAGATCCTGACCTTCGCCGTGTCGAACGCCGGCAACTCCGGAACCGTCAGCGGCACCATCGCCAAGTCCGGAACAGGGGCCTCGAGCTTCACGGTCGCACCGACCTCCTTCGGCCCCCTCGATTCGGGTCAGGTCCAGACCGTCTCCGTCACCTTCCAGACCTCCGACTTGCTTGCCAAGAGCGCTTCGCTCCTGATCGACGCTCCGTCGGTCGGGACGGCCACCGTGTTGCTTTCCGGCCAGGGCACGGGCGCCTTCCTGACGGCCGGCGGGCCGCTGGCCTTCGGCGACGTGAGGGTCGGGCTCACGAACGACCTCTCCGTCCCCATCACCAACGCCGGAAACGTTGCTCTGACGGTGACCGCCGTGGACGGCCTGTCGGGGACGGGGTTCTCCAGCCTCACCACTTTCCCGCTCAGCGTCCCGGTCGGCCAGGCGGGGGCCGTTTCGCTCCGATTCGCCCCCGTCGCCTCGGGCGCAGCCAGTGCGACGCTCGCCTTCGTCTCCAACACCAACCTGACCCTCGGAGTTTCGCCGACGGTGGCGCTCTCCGGCCGTGGGACCCAGCCCATCATCGTGGTGCCGAGTACCATCGACTTCGGAAACGTCCTGACGCAGGCCAGTCAGAGCCGGGCCATCCAGAACACCGGCCTCGGCCCTCTCCAGATTACCAGCATCAGCTTGCAGGGCACCGACGTCGCTGACTTCAGCCTCACCAGCCCCACGACCCCGGCCACGATTCCCGAGGGTGGCTCGATCACGTTGACCGTCGGGTTCGCGCCGTCGGCGCTGGGGGCCCGGACCGCGGGCGTGGTGATCGCCAGCGATGATCCGCGCGCTCCCACCACGGGGATTGGGTTGACCGGTACGGGAAGTGGGGGCCAGTTGACGGCCGGCGCTCCTTCGCTCGACTTCGGTTCGGTCACCTACCCGGGCAACGCCACTCGCACGCTGACGTTGACCAACAGCGGCAACGCGGCCCTCACGCTGACGGCCTTTGCCTTCAGCGACGCGGCGTTCTCTCGGCTGGTACCTGCGCTTCCGCTCAGTCTGGCACCCGGAGCGAGCACGACGGCGAGCCTTCAGTTCGCGCCCAGCACCACGGGCACGGTCATCGCGACTCTCTTCTTCACGGCAGACAACCTCTTCCCGTTTGCCCCCGTCCAGATCGTGACGCTCCAGGGCCAGGGCCTCGGCGGGCGCCTGTCCGCACCCACGACAGTGACGTTCGGAAACATCTCGGCGGGTTCGTCCGGGACGGCGTCGTGCGTCGTTCAAAACACCGGCAACAGCACGGTCCACGTCACCAGTTTCGCGGTCACTCCGTCGGCCTTCCAGGTCACGGTGCCCACGGCCCCGGTGGCCCTCGCGGCCAGTGGCCAGACGACCCTGACGTTGCGTTTCGCGCCAACAGCCGTCCAGGGATACTCCGGCTCGCTGACCTTCGTTACCACCGACGCGCTCTTGCCGATCCCATCGATCGTGTTGAGCGGCACGGGAACGGGCGCGGTCCTGGCCGTGAGCACCAACAGCCTGGCGTTCGGCAGCGTGCGGCTGTCCAATACCGCCGGGGCCACTCAGCCGCTGACCATCCGCAATGACGGGAATGTGCCGCTCCAGGGAGTGACGGCAAGCCTCGCGGGCGCCGGCTTCTCACTCGTGGCACCTCCGAGCTTCCCGCAGACGCTGGCCGCCGGCGCGTCTCTCGCCTTGACAGCCAAGTATCTGCCCACCGTCCAGGGAGCGCAGACCGGGACCTTGACGGTCACGGCTACCAACGCCACGGGTGCCGGCGCCCAGGCCGTTTCTCTGACCGGCACCGGGACCCAGGCGGTGATGGGCCTGAGCACGACGACCCTCAGCTTCGGTTCGGTCGCGCCCGGCGCAACCGCAGACCGCACCTTGGCCATCACCAATACCGGGAACGTCGACCTGACGGTCACCGGGGTGACCTCCGGCGACCCACGCTTCACCCTGGTCTCTCCGGCGGTTCCTCTCACGGTGGCGGCCGGAAGTACCCAGACTCTGAACCTGCGTTTCACCGCGGGGGCGACGCCGGCCGAGGTGACGGCCCAACTGACCGTCACCGGCAATGCCGACTCCAATGGGACCCAAACGGTTTCGTTGCAGGCCACGATCGCAGGCTCCACCCTCGCGCTTGGCGCCAGCAGCCTGACCTTCGGAAACGTGGCAGTGGGTGCGGTGGGCGACCAGACCATCGTCGTGACGAACACCGGCACGACCGATTTCGTGGGCAACGCGTCCTTTGCCGGCCCCGGCGCGGGGGTCATGTCCCTGGTGTCGAGCGGCGTCACGACAGCCGTGACGCCCATCACTCTGGCCTCACAGGCGACTCGGTCCCTGCAGGTGCGCTTCGCGCCGGCCGCCGTGGGCAACATCACCGCGACGCTCGTCTTGAGCGGCAATGCCACGAATGCGCCCCAGAACGTGGCCCTCTCGGGTACCGGGCTGGGGGCCCTGGCCGCGTTGACCGAGTCGGCCTCTTTCGGCAACGTGCGAACGGGGCAAACGGGTGACCAGACCCTGCAGTTGTCCAACACGGGGAACACGACGCTCACCGTGACCGCGATCGACCTCGCCCCCGCGGGGCCGTTCACGCGGGTATCACCGACCACGCTGCCGCTGACCGTGACGGCCGGCAACAGCGTTTCCATCACGGTCCGATTCGCGCCGACGGCCTTGGGCCTCCAGACGGCCACGGTGACGGTCGCCTCGGATGCAGTCAACGGGGCCCGCACGGCGGCTCTCTCGGGAACCGGCGTGGCGTCCAACATCGTCGTCTCGGGTGACGGCGCCTTCGGCAATGTGAACCGGGGGCAGTCGCTGGACCGGACGTTCACGGTCCAGAACACCGGCACCGCGGTGCTCACCTTGAGCAGTGCCGCCGTGACGGGGACGGGCTTCAGCTTGCTCGATGCCGTGACCCAGGGCCAGCAGGTGGCCATCGGGTCCTCGGTATCGCTGCGAGTTCGCTTCACGCCGGCTGCCGGCGGGGCGGCCAGCGGCTCACTGACGATCGTGAGCGACGCGGCCAACACGCCGACCACGAGCGCTGCTCTCACGGGCACCGGGGTGGAGGTCGCCAACATCGTGATGGCTGGCTCACTGGCCTTCGGAAACGTGACGCTGGGCGAGTCGAGGGACCTGACCCTGTCGGTGTCCAACACGGGCGGCGCGAACCTGGTGCTGTCGAGTGTGACGGTTACGGGCAACGGCTTCGCCCTGGTGGCGGCCGTGCCGGCCAACCAGACCGTGGCTCCGGGAGCCAGCTATGACTTCGGGGTGCGCTTCGCCCCGGCGACCGCAGCGCAGGCGACCGGGTCCGTGACGATCGCCAGCAACGCGGCCAACGCGGCGACGACCGGCGCAGCCCTCTCTGGAACCGGGGTCGAACCTCCGCTGCGCCCGGCCATCACCCTGGCAGCCACGGCTGCTTTCGGCACAGTCACGCTCGGCGAGTCGAAGGACCTCACTCTGTCCGTATCCAACAGCGGCCAGTCAACTCTGACGTTGTCGAGCGTGACGGTCGCCGGCGCCGGCTTCTCGCTGGTCAACAGCGTACCTGCGGGACAGACACTTGCCGTCGCGGCCAGCCTTCCGCTGCGGGTCCGATTCACTCCGGCGGCGGCCGGAACCCAGAACGGAACGCTAACGGTTGTCAGCGACGCGGCCAACTTCCCGACGACCGCCACCGCCCTTTCTGGCACCGGCGTCAATCCGCCCGGCATCGCGGTCACCGGTTCGGGTGCGTTCGGCGACGTGTTCGTCGGCGAGAGCGGAGAGCGCGTCCTGAGCGTGTCCAACACAGGTGGCGCGGCGCTGACCCTATCGAGCGTCACGGTCACCGGGGCCGGCTTCAGCCTGCTAACTGCCGTGACCCCGAACCAGGCCGTGGCACCCGGTGCGTCTCTCGACCTGCGTGTGAGGTTCGCTCCGACCGTGGGTGGCAGTGCCACCGGCGCCTTGACGATCGCCAGCAACGCCGCCAACGCGCCGACCACGTCGGCGGCCCTTGGCGGTGCGGGCGTCTATCCGGCGCTGATAACCATCGAGGGCAATGGCGACCTGGGTTCGATGACGGTCAATCAGACCAAGGACGTCACGCTGCGCCTCCGCAATACCGGAGGCGGCGTGCTGAGGCTCCAGACTGTCGAGGTCACGGGCGCAGCGTTCACGCTGGTGCAGCCTGTGGCGCCCGGAACGACCGTGGCCAGCGGAAGCTCGCTGGCGCTCACCGTCCGCTTCAGCCCGACCGCAACGACGCAGTATCAAGGCAGCTTGACGGTCCTCAGCAATGCCACGAACCTCCCGACGGCCACGCTGGCCCTGAGCGGCAGTGGTAGCGCCGCTCCGCAGCCGCAACTGGCTGTGAACCCGACCTCGTTGGCGTTCGGCACGCTGTCGCCACGGGGCATCACGTCCAAGACCCTGCGGCTCTCCAATCTGGGCCAGGGCGATCTCCAGGTCAGTGCGCTCACGGTGTCGGATTCCCGTTTCAGCGCAATGCCCGCGGGACCCTTCACCATCCGCCCCGGAGGGTCGGTGGACGTGCTGGTCCTCTTCCAGGCCACGGCCACCGCCGAGACGATCGCCGCCACGGTGACCATTGCCAGCAACGATCCGACGACCGCTTCCTTCCAGGTAGCCCTGTCGGCACGCGTCCTGGCCGAGCAGGCGCCCGTGGCCGATGCGGGTGACGACCAGGTCGTCGACATCGGTGCTCGGGGAACGCTGCGGTCCCTGACGTTGGACGGCACCCACTCGAGCGATCCCGCCAGCAGACAACTCGGGTTCACGTGGCAGCTCGCGGGTTCGACCAGCCCCGGGGCGGTCTTGCAGAACGCCTCGTCTTCGACCCCGACGCTCGTGGTCAATCACTCCGGACTGGTGGTCGTGGTTCTCACGGTGAGCGCCGCGGGAACGACCCTGACCTCCAGTGACCTGGTGGCCATCTCGGTGATGGACACCGTCAACCAGCCGCCCTCTGCCAGCGCCGGTATGGACCAAGTCGTACCGGTCAGGGCCGAGGCCGTCGATGTGCTCGTCCAGCTCTTCGGGCGCGATTCGGCCGATCCCGAGAGCCCGTCGCGCCAGATTGACGGGGCCGGGCAGCCGATTCGCCCCAACCTCGACTTCCACTGGCGCGCGGTCTCGTTGCCTCCCGGCGCGCCGGGAGTCCAGTTCCGTGATCCGGCGGACAGCAGCCGGTTCCTGGCACAGCTCGATGGCAACGGGGCAACCAACGGCTACGTCGACCCGCGGGTCCGCCTGCGCGGCGCCGGTCGCTACCAGTTCAGCCTGCAGGTGACCGAGGCCTCGGCCGACCAGCTCGGCAGCACGACGGCCTTCGTCACCGTGGAGGTCGTGCACGACCGGCCGCAGTCACCCAACACGCCGCCGCGTTCCGTGGCCCGAGTGATTGCTCCGGCGGGCGATCTGCAGGCAGGTCAACTCCTCACGCGACTCGACCTCGCCACGAGTGCCGTGATGCCGCAGATCACCTTGGCGGCTGACGGACTGCCGCCGGACGGGTCCTCCGATAGAGAGACCCCAACCAGCCAGCTCGCCTTCTTCTGGAGTCAGGTGCAAGCCGATAGCCGGCTGGCGCGAGTCCCGACCATCGAGCTGTCGAATCCGAATGCGGCCCGACCGTCGTTCACCCCACCCGTGGGCGCGTTCGGCAAGTACTCGTTCCAGGTCCGGGTCACGGACGATGGGCGGCCTACGCCCGAAGGTGCTGCCGAGAATACGAACCGCCGCGAAGGAGTGCCCAGCAACGTCGTACACGTCACCTTCCGCTCCCCCACCAACACCGCTCCCTCCATCACCAGCCTGCAGGCCCGCTGGACCACGACCTTGGGGGCCGACCTGTTGGCCTCTCTGACAACCAACCGCGTGCGGATCACGGGGACGGATGTGAACACCACGACGCCCACGGTGCGACTCCTTGGGGCCGCCACGGACGACGGGCAGGTAGGGCCCCTGTCCTTCCGGTGGCAGCAGTTGCGCAACGAGTCGACAGCTCCACAAGTGGCGATCCAGAATGCGGAGACAGCGCAGGCGACCTTCCAGCCTCGCAATTCGGGCACCTATGCCTTCGAGTTCTCGGTGTCGGACGGCCAGTTGTCGGCGAGCGCCAGGTTGCTGGTCGCCGTGGACGACATGAGGACCCGCGCCTCTGACGGCCGTGCCGTTGGCAACGCGGGCGTGGTGCCGCGCGTGTCGGTGATGGCGGGGGTCGTGACTTCCGCGGTCAACTCGGAGATCCTCCGGGACGAGTTCTCGATCGACCTGACAGCCACTCCGACCGACACAATCGTACTCGATGCCAGCGGCTCGTTCGACCTCGACAACGGCGGCCACGTGACCTACAACTGGTCGCAGCTCAGCGGGCCGGAGTCGGTAGCCAGCCAGCTCACGACTGCCGCGGTCCAGCGCCTGACCGTGACCACACGCGGCGTCTTCGAGTTCGAGGTCGTCATCGACGACGGCCAAGACATGACGAAGATCAAGCTTCCTCCCATCGCCATCGCAGGTGCTAGCAGCGCCTCTGGATCCGACATCATCTACGGCGGCGGCTGCCAATCTCAGCCGGCCACCGGGAGTCGCTGGCCGGATGCGCTGTTGCTGCTCGCGCCGGTCGCGCTGGTGGCGTGGAACCGCTCTGGCCGGCGACGGCGAGCGTGGTCCAGCAGCCCGCTATCCTGACCTGATCTGATCCCGAGTTTCCTGGTCCCGGCCAGCGCCCGCAAGGGCACGGGCCGGGACCAGGCGGGTTCTGTCTTCCGACAAGTACCACCCAGCCTTGCACGTGCGAAAGGGAGCATCATGAAGGGTTTGCTTTGCGGCACTCTTGCCCTGTTGTCAGCGGCGGCAGTTGCGTTTGCGCAGACGGCGTCGACGCCCCAGACGATTGGACCAGCGGGAGCCGCGCCATCCGGTTACCTTCCGGCTGCGCCCAGCGGCCCGATGCAGGTGTTGGCGCCGGCCGCGGGTGATCGAAAGGGAGCGGCCTCGTCTCACGCCGTGGAGACGACGCGTCTGCAGGAAGAACAGCGTCAATTGAAGCGACGCCAGGAGCTGAACGCCCTCCGCCTCACCGAGCTCGAGATGGGTGAGGCGATGACGCGGACGAACGAAGCGCTCCAGGAGGCCCGGAGAGCCAACGACCGGCCACGTCTGCAGCGCCTGGAGCAGCGGTTGGCCGCCCTCCAGATGGACTCGCAGACACTCCAGCGGTTGGGGTCGTTGCTGTCAGGGCCGGAGCCGCCTCCGGCGTCGAGCGCTCAGCGCGCGGCCGCGGCGCCCATGTCAGAGTCGGTTGACTCGCTGAAGCACACGCTTCGTATGCACAAGCTCCAGCGAGATCTGGAGGATGCGCGGAGTCGAGTCTCGGAGCTGGAGGCCGAGTTGCGTGAGCTGGCGGCCAATCAACCGGTCCAGCCAGGCCTGCTTGCGCCAGCGACCCCGCCACCTGCTCCTCCGTTCAAGTGAGGCGTGCGGGGCCGGGACCGGCAGGGACGCCGGTCCCCGCTCCTCGAGCGGGCGCCAAACGCAGTGGCTGCAGCACCGGCCCACGCAAGCCGTCGCAGCTCCGCCCGGATCACGCGTCCTCAGCAAGAAGGCGAGCTGGAAGCGACGCCAGACTCTCCCCACCGGATCGTCAAATGGAGGTTGCCGGCGTCGGGCGGGACCAGGACGCTGAGCCCCAGGTCGGTACGGATGATCCCAGTGCCAATCACGCTCCCCTGGTGGTGCCCCCAAAGGACCTGCGGGGGTACGGCTTCCCCTCTCGCCACGACGACCCGGTCCGTGGTAGCTTCTGATCGGAGAGCAAGCCCGCCCGGTGCGAGGGACGGTCTGCTCTCCGGCAGTCCGTGTGTCGCGGATCCCATTCCTCGGTTCGTGCCCCTCACAAGTCTTCCGAGCCCAAGGAGGTTCATCTCTCATGGCG
>JACQZL010000063.1 GCA_016213865.1 Candidatus Rifleibacteriota bacterium | reverse complement strand
TTCCAGTGCCTTGAGGTGCGCCATCACGACCACGGCGAACGGGTTGCGGCTCTCTTGGAGCATCCCCCAGCGAGGGGCGAAGTCCAGGAACTTCACGACGGGGAAGCTGAGCCCGGCCCGGCTGCCCCACAGCTCGTATTCGTAGCGATCGGGGCGCCAGGCCGGGTCGCCATCCGTCAGGACTGCCAGGCTGGCGACCTTGCGGGATTATCGGTCGAAGAGCCGGTAGTTGTACACGTACATCCGCTGTGCGAAGTCGTCGTCCTTCTGGCCCTGGACTTCGACGTGGACGAGGACGAGCTCTTCTTCCCCGTCCTGGCGCCAGACGTGCGCCAGCTTGTCGAGCAGCCGGCGTCCCAGCTCGGCATCACGCACGACTTTCTCCAGTTCCTTGTCGAGGAACTCGTGGCCCCTCGCCCAGTCGATGCCGTCGTGGGCCGCTGGGAAGAACAGCGCCAGGAACTCCCGGAAGTACCGTTCGAGCGCCTCTTTCCAGGGGGTGTCGAAGTCCGCGCGGATGCCTGCTCGAGCCTCTGCTGATGCCACGGTCATGCCTGCATGATACCTCGGCGCGGCGGCGAAGTCGGGGGCGCCGGTCGGGCCGTAACGACCGCACGGACCCGCCTGGCCACCGAGAACCAGCCGCCTCTCGTCCGTCCCACGGCCGTGACGACGGGAGTCTCGTTCCTGACAGGTCACCCGATCGACCTGGACGGCTCCCTCCGCGCCGACCCCGGGGAAGAGCAGCACCGCAGCGACGACCGGGGTCGTGGCCTTCGAGTGGACCCTGACGCAAGCGCCCGCGGGCAGCACCGCCTGCCTGGTTCGAAAGCCCGCCGCGTTGGCCAGGTCGACCCCGTCGCCGGCCACCTGTTCGGCAAGCTGGCGAGCAACCGAGGGCTCACTTCCGTGGCCTGGACTTCGTACCGACCGGTAGCGCCGCGGACTTGAACGGGTTCGCGAACCGCAGTCCCTCGAGCACGGTGTTGTCTGATAGGTCCTCCGTGTACAGGGTCCGGCATCCCGCGGCCAGGGCGGCTGTGACGATCAGCGCATCCCAGAAGGAAATCCGAAGGGTCGACGCCCGGTCGATGGCTTCGAGAATGAGTGGGACGTCGATCTCCACCACGCGGAGCTGAGCAAAGTCCGCGACGGCGGCGCGAGCGTCGGACACCTCCATCGGGACCGCTAGCTTCCGCGTAACGGTGACGAAGAACTCCTGAAGGACCTGGGTGCTGAGGACGGCAGTCCCGGCCTTGCCGGCCTCCTGGACGAGGGCGGCCGCGAGGGCCTGCTTCCTGGGCTCACCTCGATCGAACGCGTAGACCAGGACGTTGGTGTCGAAGAACGAGTCAGCGCTCATGGAGCTCGTCGCGCGTCCAGCGCTTCCGGCCGACCTCGAGCGGCCTGCGGTCCATCAGCCGGGCCAGGCGCCGCAAGGCACCGGAGTGCTGGCGGTCTCCGCCGGCAAGCTGCACCAGGAACTGGCGGACCAGGGCTGTGACCGACTGATGCTGCCGTATCGCGGCCACGCGGGCGCGGATCAGTACCTCTTCGTCGATTGCCAGGGTCAAGTTGCGTTTCATTTCGAAGAGACGAGTCCTCTCCAGACTACGTGATTCACATACCATGCTCAGAGTACCTTCGCACGGCGCGGTTGCCAAGTCAGCTCCGGCGGTGGGTGGGTGCATGTCCCTGACCTGGCAGTGGATCTCGGCACCGACCAGATGGGTCGAACCTCCTCCCACACTTGCGCGCCACGGAGGGCCCGCAGCAGCGCCGGATCGGAGGCCGCCCCCGGCCGTTCAAGACGAACGACCGCACCGAGTGGAGCGGGCCGCTCTTTTGCAGTTCCGCGTCGAAACCGCGCCCGCCGGAGGCCCCGAGGACGACGACGTCGCCCGCCGAGGCTTGCTCGAGCATCCACCGGAGCGATTCGGTAGGAGGGTCGCCCCCGCCGACCAGCAGCACCCCGCCTCCGCGCGCGACCGCCGCATCCCCGGCGGCCCCGACGAGATAACGGGCCAGTTGAGGCTCGCCCGCCGGCTCGAGCGCGGAGGCCTCAGCCAGTTGCAGGAGCAGGGCGGCCGCCAGGGCCGCGCCCAGCTTCCTTGTTGGCCGCACGGAGCACCGGGCAACGGTGCGCGGGTCCGGCGCAGTCATCAGCTCTTCATCCGGGGATCGAGCGCGTCGCGCAGGCCGTCGCCCAGCAGGTTGAAGCCGAAGACGGCCAGCATGATGCACAGGCCCGGAAAGATCGACAGCCACCAGAGCGGGTCGAGGTCCCCCTGGGCCTTGGCGACCATCAGTCCCCAGGAGGGGGTCGGCTCCTGCGCGCCGAAGCCCAGGAACGAGAGGCTCGCCTCGGAGAGGATCGCGCCGGCCATTCCCAGGCTGGCCTGGACGATGACGGGCGCCAGGACATTCGGCGTCAGGTGCTGGAAGAGGATCCGCAAATCCGAGGCCCCCAGAGCGCGCGCCGCCTCGACGAACTCCTTCTGCTTGAGACTGAGCACCTGGGCGCGGATGACGCGCGCCACCGACGGCCAGCCGACCAGGCCGATGATGACGAAGATCATCTCGATGCTGGGGATGCCGAAGACGGCGATGACTGTCATCACCAGCAGCAGGAACGGGAAAGCCAGGATGACCTCGGTGAACCCCATCAACAGCGCATCGATCCAGCCTCCGTAGAAGCCGGCCACGAGCCCCAGCAGCATCCCGATGAGGATCGCGACCCCCTGGCTGATGAGCGCCACCTCGAGGCTGATGACGCTGCCGTGGACCATCCGCGCGTAGTTGTCGCGACCCAGGTTGTCGACGCCGAGCCAGTGGCGGGCGGTCATATCGGGCGCCCGGAGCCCGGGCTGGGTCGCCGCCTCGCGAATGGCGACGGCACGCGCCTGAAGCGCGTCATAGTCCTGGTACGACGGTGTGTAGCGGCCGATCCAGTTGGCCAGGCACGCCACCAGCACCAGCCCCAGCACGATCAAGTAGCCGGCCATTGCGTTGCGGTTGCGCTTGAGCCGCTTCCAGGCGTCCATCCAGAGACTGGTGGCCCGCGGGGTGGGCACGAGCGGCGCCAGTATGGCCAGGACGGCCAGAAACGCCAGCGCAAGGCGCAGCCACGTGAGGGGGCTGGAGTAGTCGATGGTGACGGTCATTGGGAGGTGTCAGGTGTCACGTGTTAGTTAGCCGCGAGCGTCAGCGAGCGGTCGTTCCCACGTCCGGCGCGTTCGGGTCCATCCACGACCGGACCTTGGAATCGCACGACGAGCGGTCGTTCCCACGTCCGGCGCGTTCGGGTCCGTGCGGGTGTGACGGTGGTATCGGGTGTCGGCGGCGGTCAACTGTAGCGGATGCGCGGATCGAGGAAGGCATAGGAGAGGTCGACGAGGAGGTTGGCCACGACATAGATGATCGAGACGAAGAGGACCGTGCCCATGATGAGGGGCACGTCGAAGTCCTTGAGGGCGTTCCAGGCCTGGAAGCCCAGGCCCGGGTAGGCGAAGACCGTCTCGGTAAGGATGGCGCCTGTCAGGAGGCCCGCCAGCTCGAGCCCCAGGATGGTGACGACGGGGATGAGGGCGTTGCGCACCGCGTGTTTCATCACGACCTTCCACTCGCTGAGGCCCTTGGCCCGGGCCGTGCGCACGTAGTCCTGGCGGATGACCTCGAGCATGGTCGTGCGCATCATTCGAGCCAGGGCCGCGCCCGGCCGCACGCCCAGCGCCAGCGCCGGCAGCACCAGGTACGTGGGCAGTTGCACCTCCAGCGTCCAGCCGGGAGGCACGAGGAACCACGGGAAGTCGATCACCAGCCAGGGGAGGAGCGACTCCTCCATGCCGATGCCGGGAATCCACCGCAACTGCTTGATGAAGACCAGGATCATCAGGAGACCGACCAGGTAGACCGGCACCGAAATGCCGAGGATCGCCCCGACCATCGCCGTCCGGTCGATCCAGGTGTCCTGGTAGACCGCCGAGAGGATGCCGAGCGCCAGGCCCAGGACGGCCGCTATGACGATGGCCGCCAGCGCCAGCCGGACCGTGTTGAGCGCGCCGGTGGCGATGATCTCGGCCACCGATTCGCGCTTGCGGAAGGTCTTGCCCAGGTCGAAGTCGAGGACGGCATTCAGGAGGTGGCGGAAGTACTGGGTCTTGTGGCGCTGGTCGGAGAGGAACTGGCCCCACGTGGCGGCCGCGAAGAACGCCCCGGTGCGGAACGCCCGCGTGTTCAGGAGGATGGGGTCGTTCAGCCCGTACTCCTCGCGGATGCGCTCGACCGTGTTCACGTCGCCGTGCTGGCCCAGCATCAGCCGGACCGGGTCGGCCATCCCCAGCTTGGTGTGGCGAGCTTCGGGGACTCCCAGCCAGCCCTGCACGGTGTTGAGCGCCGGGTTGAAGATCTCGATGTGCGCCAGGCAGAACGTCAGCGTGTAGACGGCCCAGATGACGCCCACCGCGAAGACCAGCCGCCGAAGCGTGTAGACGAACAAGGGCGGAGGTCAGTTCCCCTTGGGCATCTGCGAGCGGTCCAACCAGACATGCCGCAGCCTCATCGCGTCGGGCCCCATCGCCGAGAGCTTCGCGTCCTTCACGTACCTCTGGTGCATGTAGACCTGCTTGGGGTGGTAGAGCGGCAGCCAGGGGGCATCGGCGACGATGAGCCGTTCGGTCTTGCGGTAGACCTCCAGGCGCACCTTCGGGTCCATGCTGGTGCGCCCGCGCTCGAGCAGCGCGTCGACCTCGGGGTTCGTGTAGTAGGAGTGGTTGCCCGCCGCACCGCGCATCGAAGTGTGGAAGAGGACGTAGAGGAAGTTGTCCGGGTCCGGGTAGTCGGCGACCCAGCCGGTCTTGAGGAAGGCCAGCTCGCCCCGCTCCATCTTCTTGAGGTAGGTCCCCCACTCGGTGCTCTGCAGCTTCACCTCGACGCCGAGCTCCCGCAGGTTCTGCTGGATGACCTCGGCCAGCTTGGAGTTCGGATCGTTCGGGCCGGTGGCGTTGTACCAGTACTCGATGGGGCCCAGCTTGGCCGGGTCGTCGTAGCCGGCCTCCTTCAGGAGCTCGCGGGCCCGGGCGGGATTGTAGTCGTAGCCCGGCAAGGTCGGGTCGTAGGCCGGGAGGCCGGGCGGCAAGATCCCGCGCGCCAGGATGCCGCGGCCTCGGCGGATCACGTTGAGGATCACGTCGCGACGGATGGCGTGGTTGAAGGCCTGGCGCACGCGCTTGTCGTCGAAGGGCTTCCGGGTGCAGTTGAACCCCATGCTGGCGATGTAGAGTGTGGGCATCTCCTGGATGATCCCAGGATAATTGGGCGTCGCCCGGATCGGCTCGTACTTGGTGTCCGGGATCTCGGTGATCGAATCGAGGTTGCCGATCTCGAACTCGT
>JACQZL010000035.1 GCA_016213865.1 Candidatus Rifleibacteriota bacterium | reverse complement strand
GGAATGGTCTCACTACTTCGGTCTACGCAGCCCCGTTGCCTTCGCTGGCTACTTGCTGATGCTGCTCTACAGCGTCGCCAACTACCTGGTGATCGACAACCGGCGGGCGGGTCGAATCGTCACCTACGTCACTCTCTGCATGGACTTGATGATCACCGTGGTGTTGATCGCCAAGCCCCAGTCTGGTGCTGGCCTGCAGAGCCCACTTCTGGCCACTCAGCTGCTCTTCACCACGCTCTTTGCGATCCTCTTTCCCAAGCCACTGGCGATCGTTCCGCCGCTGCTCGCCCTTCCGGTCACCACCCGGTTGGATCAGATACTCAACCGCTCGCCCACGGCGGTCGAGCTACTCACGCTGCTGTGGTACTCGGCGCTCAACTTCATCATCATCTATGTGATCGTCTATCTGAACGAACGAGAGCTCACCGCGCACCGAGAGGTGACTGCGCTGCAGGCGAATCTCAAGGACCTTGCCGTGGTGGAGGAACGAAACCGCCTCGCCCGAGAGATCCATGACGGCCTCGGCGCTTCGTTGTCGTCGTTGATCATCCAGAGCGAGTACCTGCTTCAGCTGACCAAGGACGAGAAGCTGCTGGGGGCGGTGAAGCTGCTTCACCAGTTGCTCGACGAGGGCTTCAGCCCCATCGTGTTCTGCCGCTACATCCCGACGGCCAGGTACCTCGAGAGCGAACTCGGCCAGCGGCTGAAGGGCGTCACGGTCCGGGCCGTCACGGGCGAGCTGCCCCCGGAGGGGCGCCTGGAGCGCATCCACGAGCTAGCCGAGGCGCCCAAGCGGATCCTGGTGGCGACCGACTGCCTGAGCGAGGGCATCAACCTGCAGGAGTGGTTCGACGCGGTCTTCCACTACGACCTGTCCTGGAACCCGACCCGCCACGAGCAGAGGGACGGCCGGGTGGATCGCTTCAACGGCCGGCCGCGGGTCCGGGTGGTGACCTACTACGGCATGGACAACCGCATCGACGGCTTGGTGCTCGACGTGCTGCTGCGGAAACACCGCGCCATCCGCAGCATGCTGGGGGTCTCGGTGCCGGTGCCGGTCAACACGGAGCAGGTGATGGAGGCCATCCTGGAGGGGGTGCTGCTGCGCCAGGGCCGGGACCGCGACGAGCTGCAGCCCTCACTGCCCGAGATGGAGGAGTTGCTGGCGCCGAAGAAGCAGGCCGTCCACCAGGCCTGGGAATCGGCCGCCGAACGTGAGAAGCGCTCGCGCACCGTCTTCGCGCAGGAGACCATCAAGGTCGAGGAGGTGGCCCAGGAGCTGGCTGCCGTCCACGGCGCCATCGGCTCCGGGGTGGACGTGGAGTGGTTCGCCTGCCGGGCCTTCCAGATGCTGGGGGCCGGGGTGACCCGCCGCGACAAGGCCGTGGAGGTGCACCTCACCGGCGTCCCGGCCGCGCTGAAGGAGGCCGTCGGCGGGGTCGACCGGTTGCTCGGCCGCTTCGAGCTACCCGTGAACCCGGGCGAGCTGCACCTGAGCCGCACCCATCCCGTAGTGGAGGCCCTGGCCACCCACGTCCTGGACACCGCGCTCGACCCACAGTCGAAGGCCATCGCTCGCCGCTCGGGCGTCATCCGCACGTCGCAGGTCTCGAAGCGCACGACGCTGCTCCTGCTGCGCGCCCGCTACCACCTCGTGACCCGCCGCGGTGACGAAGAGCGCCCCCAGCTCGCCGAGGACTGCCTGCTGGCCGCCTTCGCCGGCAGCCCCCAGGCGCCCGAGTGGCTCGACCCGGCCGCGGCCGAGAAGCTGCTGGCCGCCCAGCCCGAGGGTAACATCGGTCCCGACCAGGCGACCGACGCGCTGCGCAAGATCCTGGACGGCTTCGACCTCCTGCTCCCCCAGCTCGAGGCCCTGGCCGTGCGCCACGGCTCCGAGGTGCTGGAAGCCCACCAGCGCGTCCGCCGCGCCGCAGCCCTCAAGGGGGTCACTCACCGCGTGGAGCCCCAGCTCCCGCCCGACGTGCTCGGCGTCTACGTGTACCTGCCGCGGTTGTGATGGACGGCCAGCCACCAGGGGTCGCCGGCCTCGCGGGATGGACGGACGTCAGCCGTCAGAACCGCAGACCCTCCCGGCGCAACATCTCCAGCAGCTTGATGCAGGAGAGCTTACGCTGCTTGCAGACGTCCGGGATCATCTGGCGATTAGGGTTGCCACTCGGGGTCTCCTGCGAGACGACGGTGCAGCCGTGGATCACGGCCACGGCGATGACGAACGGATCCGCGGCGTGCTTCTTCTTGAAGTCGACGAGCGACTGGTGGGCCGCGAGTATCTTCGTGACCTCCGCCTGGACAGCCGCGTCGGTGGGCAAGAACATCTGGCGGAGCCCCTTCGCCCACGCGAACACCTCATCGTCGAAGACCTCCAGCTCGCGGAATACCTCTTCGGAAGCCACCACGATGCCGCCGTGCGCCAACTCGGACACCGTGCCCCACACGCCGGGAAAGACGTCCCTGGGGTAGTGCCGGCGGAGATCCCCGAGGGAGCACGTGTCGATGCTGTACCTGGGCACTGCCGGACACGGCGCCGTCACATGCCCACCAGCGCTTCGACCTTCGCGAGGTGCTTCAGCCTGATGCCCAGGTAGTCCGCCAAGTCGTTTCCGGTGATGTGCTCAGAGTGGTAGGCGCCCAGCACCAAGCGGGCGAACCTCTTCCCCACGGACTTGACGACGCCGATGGCCGGGGACAGCGGTTTCCCTTCCTTGATGGGCTTCCGCTTCTCGTACTGCGCCAGCAGCCGGCTACGAGCCGCGCCGTACACCTCGGCCGTGGTCTTCCCCGCCAGCAGCAGGCGCCTCAGCATGACCTCGCGACTAACGCCAAACTGCCGGGCCAGGGCTCCAAGCTCGGCATCCGTCCACGCCATGCCTCGGTGCTGCTTCACCGCCGGATCGGCCAGAAGCTCCGAGCAGGGGACCAGAATCGCCCCTGCCAGTCGGTTGCAGAAGACTTCGGTTCCGGCCTGCCTCGGCCCCGTGACGTCGAGTTCGCAGACCCCGCTCTTCCGGAGGAGAAGATGCGCCAGTTCGTGGAAGAGCGTGAAGGTCCGGCCAGCCGGCGTGTCCTGTCCGTTGAGCACGATGATCGGCAGCGGGGTATCGGCGATCGAGTAGCCACGCATCTCGTCGACGGCCACTCCCCTGGTCTGCAAGATGAGGACGCCGATTCCCTCGACGGCAGCCACCCAATTCCTGAGCGCCACGTCGGGCTGATGCCACCGTCGCTGCGCTTCCATGCCGATGCCCAGCCTGCCCCGCACAACGCCGGCGACGGTCTCCGCGTCCCGATCGGGCTGGGTGATGAGGTCGAAGACCGGCGGCGGCTCGTGCAGGGCCTCGTGCAGGTCCAGGCAGATCTGCCGGCGCTGCAGCGCCCAGCGCACGTGCAACTGGAGGGTCGACGACAGTCCCTGGGACAACGTTCCAGGCAGCTTGCGGAAGTCCTCGACGGGGGGGTGGAAGACCGGCGGCGCCGCAGGCAGGAAGAAGGCGGCCAGTGGCACCCGGTAGATGTGCGCCGCCGTGCGGAGCTGGTTGACAGTAGGGCTCCCGGAACCGGCCTCCCACGCCTGCAGCCGCCCGGGCTGCACGGACAGACGGTGGGCCGCATCATCTCGGTCCATCCCGGCTGATTCACGAGCCCAGACGAGCAGCTCGGACTTGATGATGGCGCGCTCGCTTCGGGACACGGTGCTCTCCCGCCAGACAGTGAACCGCTCCCTTGCCGCGGCACGTCCAGCCGTTCTCTCTCCTCTTCCGGCCGGCGGCTCCCTGGACGGGGCCCTACCGAGAATCTACGGCCTACTCATATCCCGAGGGGTCGAGGGTTGTCAACGGCCCGAGGAGGCAGATATCGCGAACAGCCTCGGATGCTCGCCGCGCTGCGCCTACCGGGTCCCGTCCCACTCGCTCTCCGCTACCCCGGCTTGCTTCAGGATGCGCTGCAGCAGCGGACCCGAGACAGTGCCCTGGTGCGGGTTGGGGATGCGCAGCTTGCGCTGGTACCGGACCATGAACTGGTGGTGCCCCCCGGAGAAGGGGCCCGCGAATCCCAGAGCCCGCAGCCGGCGAATCAAATCCAGGCGGGAGACCGGCTTCACGGCTCAGGCCGCCCGCAGGTTCAGGTCGATCCCGTCGACGACG
>JACQZL010000062.1 GCA_016213865.1 Candidatus Rifleibacteriota bacterium | reverse complement strand
GTGGTACCTACTTCCACGGCCAACCTCCTTTGGGCTTCCAGCCCGTTGCCCCTGTATTCAGGGGGGGGCACATGATGCCACCCCTCCAGGAGGTTGGCCTTCTCATTCCATCTCTGTGTCTCCGTGTTGAATGATGACCTCTCGAGCCTCGTGGTGATGCGGATCCCCGCGTCTCGCGAACGCTCCCGACAGTCCGGACGAAGCTGACGCGGGCCGGTCGCCGTGCTATCATCGGCGCTCACGCGGCCGCGGCCGTGTTGCTTTGTCATGCTCGATTCCCTGGCCAGCGCAGAGAACTTCCCGAGCATCTTCGCCGTCCTGGCGATGGCCTTCGTCTGCCTCAAGCTCGCGGCGCGTCATGGGTCGCGCAGACGACGCCGGAGCCCGGGCAAGGAGACGCTTGCCGTGGCGTCCCAGGACCTAGGAGAGCTGATCACGCTGGCCGAGAGGGCCCCGAGCCGCGAGGTGCAGCTCGCGGCCATCCGCTCGCTGGGCGAACGCAAGGCCCGTCAGGCGCTGCCGGTCCTGGGCAGGCTCCTCGCGTCGAAGGACCCGCTGGTTGCCTCCGAGGCCGCCGACAGCCTCGGCAATATCGGCGATCCCGCCGCGCTGACCTACCTCGAGAGCGCTGCCTCCGCGCTCGAGATGGAGCTCTCCGCGACGATGGACCTGTCGGCCCCCGAGCCATCCGCTGCTCCGCCCTTCAGCTCTTCCCAACCTGCCTGGCAGAAGATCCTGCCACCCCTGGCCAAGAGCAACTACCGCGTCTTCGACCGCTTCACGCCCCATGACATCCGGACGCGCCCGGAGAGCGAGATCCTCGACATGCTGCTCCAACTCGCGGCCGACCCGGAGCAGCAGGTGGCCAACCGCTACCACGCGCTCAAGAACCTGCTCGTCTTCCGCCATCCCGGCATCGGCTGGCGCGTCCAGGAGTTGCTGCGAGACGAGCACGCGATGGTCCGCTACACCGCCGCCGAGATCCTGGCTGTTCACGGTTCGGAAGAGTGCGTCGACGCGCTCATTTTGGCGCTCAGGGACCGCAACCGGTTCGTCCGATCCTCGGCGGCCATGACGCTGGCGGTCCTGGCCAGCGACAAGGCGATCACTCCGCTCAAGGAGCTGGCCGAGGACGGCGACGAGCTCGTCCGCTACAGCGCCGAAAAGGCCCTGGGCAGCATCGGGCGCAAGAAGCGCATCTCGGGACTGCTGGGGCTGCGCGGGCGGTAGACGGAGCTCACGCGAACAGCCCCGTCACCGCGCGGATGAGCAAGTGAGTCCCGGCCCCGATGCAGGCGGCGACGGGGATGGTCAGGACCCAGGCCCAGACGATCTCCCGCGCGACGCCCCAGCGGACGGCCGAGACGCGGCGCGTCACCCCGACCCCGATGATGGAGCCCGTGATCGTGTGAGTCGTGCTGACCGGGATGCCCGCCATGGCCGTCGCAAAGAGAGTGACGGCGGCTCCCGTCTCGGCGCAGAACCCACCGAACGGCTTGAGTTGCGTGATCTTCGTACCCATCGTCTTGACGATCCGCCAGCCGCCGAGCATCGTGCCGAGCCCCATCGCCGCGTGGCAGAGCAGCACGATCCAGAACGGGATGTCCTCGAACCTCTGGCCCTTCCAGACGCTGGTGTAGAGCGCGATCGCGATGATCCCCATCGTCTTCTGGGCGTCGTTGGTGCCGTGGCCGATGCTGTAGAGCGCCGCGGAGACGAGCTGGCCCTTGCGGAACAGGGAGTCCACCCGGCTGGGCAGCGACTGCCGGAACAGCCACGTCATGCCGATGGTCGCCCCCAGACCGAGCACGAAGCCCACCAGGGGCGACACGACGATAAAGACCACGATGCGCGTGATGCCGGAAGCGATGACGGCGTCGAGGCCCGCGGCCGCGATCGCCGCGCCGGCAAACCCGCCCACCAGCGCGTGAGAGGAACTGGTCGGCAGGCCGAGGTACCACGTGAAGAGGTTCCACCCGATGGCGCCGATCAGGCCCGCGAGGATCACGTGGGAGTCGACCACCTCCGTCTTGACCACGCCCTTGCCGATCGTCATGGCGACATGGACGCCGAAGAACCAGGCCGCGACGAAGTTGAAGAAGGCCGCCCAGACGACCGCCTGCAGCGGGCTGAGGACGCGGGTCGAGACGACCGTGGCGATCGCGTTGGCCGCGTCGTGGATGCCGTTGCTGAAGTCGAAGGCCAGCGCCAGCGCCACCACCAGGAAGACCATGGGCGTGCAGATCTGCGCGAGGTGAACGAGCCAGTAGACCGTGAAGCCGCCCGTCCAGAGAACGAAGACGATGGCTACAGCTTTCCAGAGGCTCTCGCGTGACACTGCCAGCTCCCAGGTAAATCGCTACTTCAGGGCACGCCTCGGTAGGCCGAGGCCGTACAGCTCGCTGCCGGAGGTTACAGGTCGCGGGCTACGGGTCGATCTGACCCGAGTCCGGCCACGGCCTCGAGCCCCATCATGGTACCAGGTCGGGACGCTCGCGGCCGTTGCTGACGAAATCCTCCCAGGTCTCCAGGATATGGGCACCGATCGCCTCCTGGAACCGGGTTCGAGAGAACCGTACCGCATGCTCTCGGATCGCGGCAGCCTTCCAGTCGGACTTCTCGAAGCGGTCGAGTGCCTCCGAGAGACCTGCGGCGTCCTGACGGTCGAACAAGACTGCCGTCTGACCATCGATCTGGGTCTCCAGTACTCCACCGGCCTTGAAGGCGATGACGGGGCGGCCGCAGGCGTTGGCCTCGACCGGAGTGATGCCGAAGTCCTCCTCGCCGGGGTAGAGGAGGGCGCGGGCGCGCCGGTAGCAGTCGATCAGGCCCGTTCCGTCCAGGCGCCCCAGGAACTTCGCGCGGCCGTTGGCCAGCCGCTGCAGCCGGCGGCGCTCCGGGCCGTCGCCCACGACCACCAGCGGAAGACCGCGCTCGGTCAGCACCTGAACGGCCAGGTCGTCGCGTTTGTATGGGACCATGGCACTGACCAGGAGGAAGTACTCGCCCACGGAGTCGGCGGCGGGGGTAAACGCGTCGACGTCGACCGGCG
>JACQZL010000067.1 GCA_016213865.1 Candidatus Rifleibacteriota bacterium | reverse complement strand
GGCACCTTCTCGGGTGTCTTCGGAATCTCGCCCGAGCTGGAGACCCTGTTCCAGGACTGCATCAGCTACGTGATCGGCCTGGTGGACTTCCGGTTCGTGCCGCAACAGCGGCTGCCCTTCGCGGAACTGGCCGCGCTCGACGACGCCGGGACCGAGCTGCTCGCGACCGAGCTCGAGGCGGCGCGCCAAGTGCTGGCCACCGACGAGCCCTTCGAGCTGTCGCCGCGAGCGACGCTCCTGATGTTCCCGGAGTTGCCCTGGGTTGTCAGCCGGGTGAACCGCGCGCCGGCCCCGGGCCTCAGGGTGGCGGCCGCCCGCAGCCTGACGGCGTTGGGCCGGCCCCTGACCTCCGTCGTCGACCGCGTCAGGCAGACCTGGGAACCCGACGATCTGCGAGCAGCCGGGCCGGATCTGCCCTGGGCCATCGAGACGATCCGGGAGCATCCCGATCGGTTCAAGGATGAGGTCAAGGAGCTGGCGGCCGGGTTGGAGCGGGCCGGCATCGTCTCCTCCTCCGAGCGGCTTCCCACGGTCTTCGCCGACGTGGTCCTCGCGGCCCACGATCGGCCGTCGAGGACGCTGGAGCTGACTCTGGCGCAGTCGCTCCGGGACCTGCACCGGGCCATCCAGTGCGCTTTCGGGTGGAACCTGTGCGTCCCGTGTACCTTCCAGTTCGGGAACAGCTTCTACTCCCAGGCGGATGTCGGCGAGGCGGCCGACCCGGTTGCGACCTTGCTCGGAGAGCTGGATCTCGAGAAGCACCGCTCGGCGGTCTATGTCTTCGGCTCCATGCTCGAGACCGTCGAGTTGACGGTGAACCTCCGGGGGCGGGGCCTTTCGCACGAGACCGCCGAGTACCCGCGCGTGGTCCATACCCGGGGCCCGAGTCCCTCGCTCGACGAACTTTTCGGCCTGACTCGCGACGAAGAACAAACGTGAGGGGCCCGGGGCCCACACGATCTGACGCGCGACGATCGGCGCGTTAGTATGGTTGACAGAGAGGGAGTCGCGGATCATCCGCGAACCCTCTCCGGGCCGTGAAGGGAGACGAGCCATCTTTCTCGACGATCCCAGGGATGGACTGAGCATTCCGGCCGAGAGCAAGCCGTCGCGACCGATGCTGACATCGTTTCTCTCGGAAGACCGCGTCCTGTGGCTCAAGAGCCGTACCAAGGAGCGC
Source organism: Candidatus Rifleibacteriota bacterium (assembly GCA_016213865.1). The sequence continues at coordinate 1,548 of JACQZL010000067.1, read as the reverse complement.
GCCTTCGAGGAACTGGCGGCAGCGCTGGCTCGCTCGGTGCCGGCCTTCAAGCCCGAGCAGATCTTGGCAGCGTTGCTGGAGCGCGAAGAGGTGGCCAACACGTGGGTGGCCCCGGGGCTGGCCATCCCGCATGCGCGACTGCCGCTCGAGCCGGGCCGGTTCGTGCTGGCCGTCGGTTGCAGCGAGCGGGGCGTCGATTACTCCAGCTCGGACAAGGGCCTCGTCCACCTGATGATGGTGATCCTGGCCCCCGACACCGACGAGCAGGGGTTTCTGAGCGTCCTGGCCGCCGCGGCCGAGTTGCTCGAAAACGACGAGACCCGGCGAGCGCTCTTGAAGGCGCGCACGTCCCACCAGGTGCTCAGGGTCCTCACCGGCCGCCGCACACCCCGGCGCGCCAGGGTCCGTCACGTCACCCGGACCAAGGTGGTGCTCCGCCACGGGCGACGCCTCGCCCGGGAGACCGGCTGCGCGGCCGTCTTCCTCTACAGCGATCCGGTCGAGAACTCCCTTCCCGAGGACTGGGCCGGCATGGGCCACGACGTCATCCTGGTCAGCGCCGGCCAGATCCCCGAGGCCCTTGCCGGCAAGATCCGCGGCCACATCCGCCTCCCCGCCGCCGACCTGACCCGATTCGGCCAGATTAACCTGGCGATCCTGATCGCCCTCTCTCGTGGACACGTCACGCCCAAGGACCTCGTTGCCTACGTGACGGGCAATTCCAAGTCGGGGACGCTCGACAGCATCTGTCTGATCGACATCGACCGCGAGTACAACATGTTCTTCCGCCCCGAGGCGCACGGGTTTCTGCCGCCGGACCTCAAGCCCGAGGTGCTGGAACGCGTCCTCAACATCGCCTACGATCTCTCCGCGGAGGGCCGCGAAGGCAAGCCCGTGGGGGCGCTGTTCGTGCTGGGCGATTCCGACGGCGTGGCCGAGCGCTCGCGTCAAATGGTGCTCAACCCGTTCCGCGGGTACCAAGAAGAAGAACTGAACGTCATCGACCCCAGCCTCGAGGAGACGATCAAGGAGTACAGCACCATAGACGGGGCCTTCATCATCAAGGGGGACGGCGTGCTCCTGGCCGCCGGGGCCTATCTCAAGCCGGGCCGACCGGTCAAGGACCTGCCCTCGGGGCTCGGCGCGCGGCATCAGGCCGCCGCCTCCATCACCGCGAGCACCGGGGCCCTGGCCATCGCGATTTCAGAGTCGACCGGTAGAGTGACTCTCTTCCGTAACGGGCAGATCCTCCTCACGCTGGACCGCGAGCGCCGCCCCTCGGGGCCGGAAGGCACGTGAGGTCGCGGCGGTTGCGGAGACAGGGAGGGTCTTTCACCACGGAAGAAGGCTCTCGGGTGCATGTCTCGTAGGTGGTCCCACGCCTGTTTGGAAAGCAACGACCCGATTTCAGTCTGGGAGCGGTCTGAGGCCCGGGATGCCTGTTCATGGGCTTGTGTTCGCAGGCGCCGCTCGAACTCCGTAAGCAGAGCCTTGCGTTGCTTTCGAGAGCTTGCGCGCCGCATGATCTTTCGGCGTTCGACAGCAAGC
>JACQZL010000034.1 GCA_016213865.1 Candidatus Rifleibacteriota bacterium | reverse complement strand
TGCGCGCTCGAAAGACCGACCTGCAAGACGGCCGCGAGCTGGGCGAGCCGCAGCCCCTCGGGCCGCTGGTCGAGGGCAAGCGCGACCCTGATCGCGTGATGGGAGCCGACGAGCCGGCTCATGGACAGCATACTACGCTGACAGCGTAGTCGGGTCAACCAAACCCGGTTACCATCGCAGACCGAAAACCAGAGCGGCCTCGCAACATTTTTCAGAAAACTGGGAGGAAAGTGCCTCGCAGGCACCGAATCCTCCACCTGAGGGCCGTATACCGGGCGACCCAGACGAAGTACTTGGTGGGGGGACGAGGCGCGACGCGGCTTCATCCTTCGGCGGAGGTGGGGGGTTCCCGCCCGATGCACCACCCCCAGGCAGAACGGAGGAGTCATGGCAAGAAACCGGCACGTGGCTTCACGGCAACCGAGTCGCGCCGGGGGGGCGCGGCGGCAATCAGGCCCGCTCAGAATGGGCATCCTTCTTGCGCTCGCAGTCGCGGTGCTCGGGATCCCCAGCGCAGCCGTGGCGGCGCCACCGTCCAATGACCAGTTCCCCGCCGCGACCGTCATTGGGGATGTTCCCTTCCAGGAGCGCGTCGACAACACGGACGCAACCTTGGACGGCGGCGAGCCCACTTGCAACCGGGACTACGCAAGCGTCTGGTACCGCTTCACTGCACCATCGAAGGGCACGCTCGTCGCGAGCACCTTCGACTCCACCTTCGATGGTACCCTGGCAGTCTTCACGGGCACGTGGGGGAATCTCTCCGGCGAGGGTTGCTCCTACAGCTCGAATATGGACTACCGGGACCTAAGAGTCACAGTCGCCGCGACGGCCGGCACTACGTATCACATTCGGATCGGCGCCTACGGCTCCAGTTCTTCCACCGGGCAGACAACCCTCCAAGTGGAGTTGCGTGGGACGAACGACGCCTTCGAGAAAGCGACCGTCATCCCCTGGTCGCCCTTCCAGCAGCACGCTGTCGATACCTCCGGGGCGACACTCCAGGGTGGGGAACCGCGCCCGTGCGGATACATGGGTTCAACCATCTGGTACAGTTTCGACGCCCCGTTTCGATGGCCACCCCCAGCCGTCGAACGACGACATCGCCCAGGCCATCCCGATCTCCTCCCCCTACTGGGGTGCGGCGGTGGACACGTTGGCCGCCTCGCTCGAAGGCGGCGAGCCGCAGCCATCGTGCGGGGAGACCGACGCAACCGCATGGTACCTGTTCGCGCCCACGGCGAGCGGCAGGGCGCAAGTAGACACCTTCGGGACCAGCTTGGACACCATCCTCGCGGTGTACAGCGGCACACCGGGACAGCTCCATCCGGTCGGTTGTCGCGACAACGCCGAGGGGACTAGGCAGTCGAAGGTCGTCTTCGACTTCGCCTCCGGGACCAACTACTACATCCAGGCCGGGGGAAAGGTGTACAGGTACGGGACCATCGTCGTGAACCTGCAGGAAGTGAGCGTGCCGCCAAACGACAACTTCGCCGACGCTGCGGCCATCACCCCAAGGCCCTTCCGCTTCGACGGAGACACGGCTGGGGCGACCATGGAGAACGAAGAGGGAGAGCCGCACTTGGCGGCTGGGTGCAATCTCCTCGTTCTAGATCAAACTGCGGGGTACGAGAACCTCGACAACTCAGTGTGGTTCCGCTACACGACCCCTTCGCGTGGAGTGGCTACCGCGAGCGGCACGGCGACGAGGTTCACACCCCGGATCGCCGTCTATGCGGGCGACAACATGGAGAGCCTGACAAGTCCGATGGGCCTTCGCTGCTCGGACTCATCAAAGGAGTTCATCGTGGGGCCCGACCAGACGTACTACATCCAGCTTGCGGGCGTCGATGCGGCGGCAGGGCCGTACCGGTTCACGTTCAACGTCACGCCCTAGGGTCTTCTCGGCATCGGGGAGGGGGCTGGGTCACCCGGCCCCCTCTCTCGTGCTGCCACGGTCGGGACGGTGGGACTTGAACCCACGACCCCCAGACCCCCAGCCTGGTGCGCTAGCCAAACTGCGCCACGTCCCGTTGCCTCGGCATTCTAGCCCGACCGGCGACCCGAGCGCATCGAGAAGCGAATGGGGGTCCCGGCGAAGTCGAAGCGCTCGCGCAGACGCCGCTCGAGCGCCCGGACCGCCGAGTCCGGGAGCCGTCCGCTCCCGAAGAGCACGATCCGGGGCGGGCGGGTTCCGGCCTGGGTCGCGTAGCGGATCTTCGCGGGCCGGGCCCCGCCGTGGCCCAGGGGCACCGTCCCCACGATCCCTCGGAGCCACGAGTTGAGGCCGGCGGTCGCGACCCGCCGCTCCCAGGCATCGCGGGCGCCTGCGATCGCCGGCGCGAGGCGAGCCATCCCCCGGCCGGTCTTCGCCGAGACCCGAACGAGCGGAGCCCACGACACGAACCGCAGG
>JACQZL010000033.1 GCA_016213865.1 Candidatus Rifleibacteriota bacterium | reverse complement strand
GTTGCCATCTCCTGCCATGGGTTTGCCGGAGAGGCCGCAACGATGGCCACGCCTGAAGGTAGAAGCGGCTTCCAGCCGCTTTCTTGGGCGGCCGGGCTCACGTCCGGCTCCGAGGAAGCGGCAAGATGCCGCTTCTACCCTACCGGCTTCTGTCATGCCTCTCCCGGTGAGGGATTTAATGCCATTGGGCTGGGCTCCCCTGCCTAGCGGCCCGAGCTCCAGCGGGTCTCGGCGACCCCTGCCCGGAAGTTGGTCAGCCGGGCCAGCACGAAGAGCAAGTCGGACAGCCGGTTCAAGTAGACGATGACCCCTGGGCGGACGGGTTCGCTCGAGGCCAGGGCGACAATCGCGCGCTCGGCCCGCCGGCAGACGGTCCGGGCCCGATGGAGCTCCGCCGCCTGGATGCATCCCCCCGGGAGGATGAAGGACCGAAGCGGCGCCAGCTCGGTCTGGGCACTATCGATCACCGATTCCAGCCATCCCGCGGCCTCGTCGGCCAGCGGCTCCAGCCGCGAGAGGGACTTCTCGTGGCCGGGGGCCGTCGCAACCTCGGCGCCGAGGGAGAAGAGCTCGGACTGAATCCTGCTCAGCCAGGCATCGACCTGGACCGGCAGGACGCACGCCCGGGCCACGCCCAGGCAACTGTTCAGCTCGTCGAGTTGGCCGTAGGCTTCGACCCGCGGCGCGCTCTTGGGAACGCGACCGCCGCCCAGCAGGCCCGTCTGGCCGCCGTCGCCGGTGCGAGTGTAGATCTTGCGGCTCACTGCCCCGTCACAGGTTCAGGTCCGACAGGACCAGCGACACCGTCGCCACGTTCTGCTGCTTGCGGATCTCCAGTTTGACGACCTGTATCGTCACCGGGAACTGCTCGATCTTGAGCAGGAAGCCGACCAGGTCCTTGAGGTAGAGGTTGGGAAGACGCACCTCGACCTTGTTCGCTTCCGTGATCGAACCGTCGCCGACCTTGCGGATCTCGGGTGTCACTGAGATCTCTCGAGCCACGCGCTCGACCCGTGTCTCGATCGACTGGCCCTTTGCGGCACCGCCCGTGAGGCGATCGATATCGGCCAGACGCTTCCGCAGCTCGCCGACCTGACGCTCCTGGCGTCGGGCGGCCTCTAGGCTGGAGCGCAGCTCGTCCAGTTGCTGACCTTGCGGCACGGCGATCCCGGCAAAGTAGAACCAGATGCCGAAGAGGCAACCTCCCGCGATTGCGGCGTGGCGGCGCGTGAGCTCGAACTCGAGGGACATGGTCAGCCCTTGGTCTTGAACTGGATCTTGAAGAGGACCCTGGCGGGGTTCTCGGGCAGAGGCCCGGACTCGGTCTTGCGGACGCCTTCGAAGACCCTCGACAGCTTCAGGGCCTCGGTGATGCTGTCGGCGTTGTCGTTGCTGCCCGTCTCGGCCTCGAGCGTGACGAGGCCACTCTCGATCGCGAACGCCCGGATGGTAAAACTGAGCGTGCGCGGGACCAGGCGGCTCACTTCATTGAGAATCCCGACGTTGCTGGTGACGGGCCGCTTGAGCAGTCCCAGTCGCCGTTGCGCCTCTTTCACGGCGGCTTCCAGCTCGCCCGGGGCGATCTTCTTGCGGCCGCGGGTCGCGTTGTCCTTGTTCACCTGGGCCAGCTCGCCCTTGACTCGCGCCTCGACCGCTGCCACTTCCGACTTGAGCCGCTGGATGCCGACGAACTGCCAGACCGCGAAGGCGAGCGCGAGCACCAGGATGCCCGTCACCGCCGCCGAGATCTTGCGCCGGTGGTACTTCCAGAACGAGCGGCCCTCCTTGAGAAAGTCCGCGATGATGTGTCCCTTGGGCGCTCCAAGGGGGCTGATGCAACTGGCGCCGGCCAGCGCGACCCCGTAGGCCGTGACGAAACGGCCCAGGTCCGAGGCGACCTCCGCCGGCAGACCGCCGAGCTTGAGGCTGCCGATGGGCGTGACCGGTAGGCCCAGGCGGCCGGAGAGCTGGGCGGCGAGGCCGGCCGAGGCGCCTCCTCCGCCCGTGAGAAGCACCTGCGTGACAGGCTGCGTTGACGTTCGCGTAGGCGGTCGGGTCGAAGGCGCCGTACGCGCCCTGCCGGTCGTAGTGGCTGAGCTCGGGGTCGAACCGGCTGAGCATGATGTCGGGGTTGTTCTCCAGCGCCGAGGAGATCAATGTCAGAGCGTCCGCGTCCGCCGGAGAGAGGCCTCTCGCGACGGCCAGGGCCCTGGTCAGGCTCTCGCCTCCGTTCGAGAGGCAGCGCGAGAAGGCCAGCCGCCGGGCTCGCAGGATCTCGACGCAGGTTTTGGAGTGGCCCAGGTCGACGACGGCCACTGTGCCGTCGGGGATGGCGCCCAGGGTCAACAGCGCGTTGACGCCGGCGAAGCTGTCGACCTGGTGGACGGCGTCGGGGTGCTGCACGCCGCTCCAGAGCGTGCGCTGCTGTTCGAAGTCCTTGTGGCTGATGGCGAAGACGAGGACCTCGGTGCCCTCCGGTTTGCCGGCTTCGATGACGAAGTGATCGATGTAGCCCTTCTCGGCCGTGAACGGGAGCTGGCTCTCGGCCTCGAACGGGACGACCTTGGCGAGCTGGACCGGATCCTGGAAGGGCAGCGTGAGGGTCCGCGTCATCACCGCGCGCCGGTCGACCGACACGGCCACCAGGTCGAAGTTGCCCCGGGTCGCCTCGGTCAGCAGGGCCTCGAGCGGCCCGTCCCCCACGCCGTAGGCCGCGGCCGCCGTGAGCTGGGTCCGCGCCAGTCCCGCGTCCAGGAGCACGGTCTTGACCTCGTAGGTGCCGATATCGACGCCCAGGACTTTCAAATCTCTCTCCAGTAGAGAAAGCGAATGAACGATGGCTCGCGGACGATGACGGTCTCCAGCGTCCCGTCGAAGCTGCCCAGGTGGGCGGTCACCCGGATGCGCAGCATATTGCTGCGGGTGGTCAGGTACTGGGAGGCCTGGGCGGTCGCGCTCGAGTCGTTCTCGTTGAGGATGGCGTTGAGCATCCCGGACGTGATCGGGCGGCGCGACACGAGATCCGCCACGATCTTCTCGCGGTTGGGGCTCTCCATGATCCCCGGGATCGACTTGAGGACCGCTGGTTCGGCGCTGTTGACGTTGACCACCTTGGTCGAACCGTAGACGGTGAGGAAGTCCCGGATTCCCAACGAGCCCGGGTCCCTGTCATTGGCGGGAACGCCGCTCATGATCGATCGATCCATGTGCCGCACCAGCATCAACTCGTCAATCGACTCCAGGGGACGGTTGCGCGGCCGGTACTTGGGCGTCTGGGCCGAATACCAGGTCGATTCGGCCCCTTCGGGGGCTGTGACGGTGGCATCGGTGTCGACCCAGTCCTTGATGGAGGCCGCGAGCTGGAGGCTGACGTCGTCGGCGGCATGGGTGTCCGAGAAGACGAGCTTCTTTCGCTTGCGAACGTTGCAGGTGCGCAGAAGGTTGACCAGGAGCTTCGGGGAAGCCTCGATTGCAGTGGTGTTGACGTTGACGCGCGCCATCTCGTCGCGCATCTTGACCGCCACGGTGCCATGCTCGAGCGGCATGCCCGAAGCCTCGCTCGCGCTCAGGAGCATGTACGCCTGCTCGAGCTTGGTCAGTTCGACGCCGCTCTGCGCTTGCCGCGAGGCATACGCCGTGTCGGGCAAGAACGTGTAGTCGCCCCGCACGAAGTTCTGGTCCATCTTGACGAGCATGATGGCCAGGTTCAGGCCGGCTCGCGCCAGTTGCAGGGCCGCGAAACGATCCACGTCCTTCCTCGCGATCGCCAGGTTCGAGGCGACCATGTCGTGGAAACTGAACGCCATCGTCGCCAGCAGCACGATGATCGACATCACGATCAGCAGGGCGATGCCGCGCTTTTGGGCGTGGGCCCCGGCGCCGGCGGTCCCCACGGGCCCTCCGCCCGGCCCCTGCCGCAAGCGACCTGCAGCCTGCAGCCTGCAGCCTGTGGTCTTCCT
>JACQZL010000058.1 GCA_016213865.1 Candidatus Rifleibacteriota bacterium | reverse complement strand
TGATGGCGCCGCGCGGCGCGGAGTCGAGCAGAACCAGAACGTCGGTCGTGCCGTTGCCCGAGTTCTGGCTGAGCCAGTCGGTGAGTTTCAGTAGCGAGCCCACGCGGCTGGTGCGTCCGCTGTAGTCGAAGATCTGCGTGGAGCCGGCCGAGAACGCCGAGTTCAGGTAGCTGGCGAGGTCGGCCTGCTCCTGGCTGGAGAGCCAGGTACGGGCCGTGGACCGGTCGGCGGGCAAGGTCGCCTGCACGAGCGTGCTCTGGGCGTCGAACGGCGCAAACACGGCCAGGTTCGTCAAGTACCGGAAAGCGACCCGAGTGCTGCACAGCGGCCCCGGATCGGTGCGATGGGTGCCAACCGCTTCGACCTGCAGCTCGTAGACCTGGGGCAGGGGCCGCAGCGGCGAGTTCCTCGTGTCCCGGACGACCACCTGCTCGGGGATCGCAGGGAAGCTGGAGGTCCCCGTGATCGGGATGACCACGGCCGCGCTCTTCAGGGTCGGAGGATCGGTGACCGGGACCAGCCAGTAGTGCACCTCCCTCACCGGGAACTGGTCCCGGACGATCGGAGTGAACCGCAGCGCCTGGCCGTCGCAGGTGGTCAGCGTGCCGGGCCCCTGGCTGCAGGGCACCTCCGCGAGGATGCCCTCGGCGGCCCCTCCCGCCTTGAAGATCCTCAGCGCGAGCACCTCGGGGGGCAGCAGATCGACCGAGAAGTTGATGACCGGCCGGGTGGTGAGGCCGGCGCCGTCGGCGACGCTGAGAGAGAGCTTGTAGATGCCATCCAGCCCTCCCACGACCCCCGTCGAGATGTTCATGCTGCCGGAGTCGAGCTGTCCGAGACCGGCAACCACGCCGAACGAGGCGGTATTGGTCGTGCACGGGCTGCCCGGGAACGGGAAGCAGGAGATGTTGTTGCGCCCGGGAAACAGCGCGCCGTCCTTGAGCAGCGACCAGCGGATCTCGCGGACCACGCCCTGCGTGGGGCGATCGGAGAAGATGCCTCCGAACTCGAGGCCTCCGTCGAGCGGGGCGCCGGTCGGACTCGACTGCAACAGGATGTCGCCCTCCCGCAGCGCCTGCACCGTGCCGCTCTGCTTGGCCGCGAAGCCGTAGAGCCCGGCGGGGACAGGAAGCGAGTTGTCGACGAGAAAGGTCGTCGTCGTCGTGTAGGTCGTGCCGGTGTCGCTGACGTAGCGAATACGCGCGACAAGTGGCCCCTCGGGGATGGGCGACGCGGTCGTGTCGTTCCCGCGCCGCAGACTGTCGGCCGAGCCGTCGGGTACATACAGCCCCGTCTTGTAGAGGGTGCCCGCGGACTTGCCGAGGAAGCTGCCGCTCGTGGACCAGTCGCGCGGGTTGGCGCTCTTCTGGAACTGGCCGTCGGGCCGCCCGCCCGTTCCGTTGTCGTCGATGATGACCTCCCAGGTGGAGATCGGGGTCTTGCCCTCGTCGAGGATGGAGAACTCGACCTGGCCGCTGGTTTCCTGGGTGACCGCGAGACCGGCCGTGGCCATCGAGCCGTGGATGTGTTTCTGGTCTTCGGAGAAGGACTGGCCGCAGCGCGCGGCGGTCGCGTCCAGGAAGGCCTGTCCTTTGATGCCGCCCTTCTGCAGATCGACGAAGAAGCAGGTGGTGCGCGCCGTCGAACCGTTGCCGGCCTCGTCGAAGGCCTGGAACTTCACCTGGTAGAGCCCCTGCGGCAGCGTCACCGGCTTGAACTCGTCGGACGAGTTGGGCCTCGGGACGGTGTAGAACGTCACGTCGGCGGAGTTGTACAGCCCGCCGGGATTGTCCTCGCGATGCGTCTTGTTGGTCTTCGGCGACCAGGTCGAGGGGATGGCGGTCGACGGTTCGGTCATCACCGCGCCGACGGTGCTGCCGGTCGCCTGATCGACGCTGAAATACTGATAGGTGACGTTACGAACACTGAAGTTGTCCGAGGCCTGGCCTCCCACGTCGGGGACGGTCGTGGTGATGCGCTGGGCCTGGAGGCAGGACTGCCCGGCCGTCGTCTTGTTGAGGATCTGGCGGATGGATGGCGGCGTGTTGTCGACGTTGAGGCTGGTCCGCCATTCCTCGACATGGCCGGTGCGCGAGGAGACGCGGAGCATCAGCGGGTGGGCCCCGTCGGCCAGGGTCTTGGTATCCAGGGCCGGCAGGCCGCCGCTGGGGATGAGCATCACCTCGGAGCCGTTCATGGCCTGGTCTTTCCCTCCGGAGACCAGTTCTCGCGAGTCCATGAAGAGCGTCCAGCCGCCGATCTGACGGCCCCCGTTGTCGATCGCCGCGGCGATGTTGGTGACGCCCCGGACCTGGGCGGCGAGCGGCTGCAGCCACTTCACGCTCATGCGCGACAGCTCCACGGTGAACTTCCACTGACGACGGGCGATGTTGCCGCTGCCATCCTCCACCTGGGCGACGACGATGTGCTCGTCCTCGGAGAAGTGGCCGAGCGTGGTGTAGACCATCTGGCTGATGGAGCGCGTGAGCCGGCCCTGGGCCGGCACCAGATCGTCGGCGTCCTCGCCGTCGATGAAGAGCTTCGGCTTCTTGGGCGCGGAGCTGCCGGTGCTGACGACGATGGAGCCGCCGGGATTGTCGTAGTAGGCGCAGCGAATGGGAGGGTTGTCCCGATCGAGGGTGCCGATCGGCTCGACCACGGTGATCACCGGGGCTTGCCGGTCGTCGACCTGCAGCCCCTGTTCGGGCTTGAGGAGCGAGCGGCGGTCGCTCGCCACCTCCTTCTTGTAGGCGCGCTTGATGTCGTCGGTGCCGGAGAGATCGCCCTCGGCCGGCCCCTTGGGCCCCATCGAGTACAGGATGCCCCGGCTCGGGTCGATCTGGTAATCGCGGCCCCACGGATCGGATGGGATGGACGGGAGGGAACCCGCCTCGACCAGGAAGTGCAGCGGGGGGAAGCCCCGAGAGGTGAAGCGCGAAACCAGCCGGTCGTCGACGGCGCTGCTGGTCGTCAGCTCGTAGGCCTGCACGGCCTTCGCGAGCGCGTCCAGCTCGTTGGTGGCGACCCCGACGCGCTGCGAGTCCTTGAATTCCTGGTAGTAGAACCCCCCGATGCCGGCCAGGCTGACCAGCAGCATCACCGTGATGATCAGGTCGACCAGTGTGAAGCCGGAGATCGGGAACCGAAAGGCAGGTCGGGGCATGGGCGGCTCACTTGGCGGCCTTGAGCTTCCCGATCTCGTCCTCGAGCAGCCCGATGGCTCGCTCGACCTCCGCCAGCCTGCCGGTGCCCCGGGCCAGCGTGGGCCGGGACCGGGCCAGCGCCGCCGAGGCGATCAGCCCCACGGCCAGGGTCAGGCCGCCGATGGCCGCCGTGAGCTTGGGGTCGCTCGCCGGATCCATCACGATCAGGTGCAGGAGCAGGAAGCTCGCCACGAGACCCGTGAGCCAGCCCACGAGCCTGAGCGGATAGCGCAACCACCCGAATCGGGGTCTGGCCGCCGCCGGATTGGACGCGAGGAGAACGGCCTTCTCCTTCTGGCGATCCATCAGAAGCTTGCTCGCCTCGGTGCGGGTCAGCGGAGGCAGGCGATCCGGGGCGAATCTCTTCTGGCACTTGCAGCACTCGCCGAGCGTGTCCAGCACGAGTTCCTGGCAGCGTGGGCAGGCCTTCAGCATATGCCACAAACGTTACCACGAAGACGGGCCGGCGCGCGACCCGTCAGCGGCGCGCCGGGTGGGCCCCGGCCACCTCGAGCCTCGAGCCTCGAGCCTCTCTTCAGCTCTGCAGCTTGGGACGCAGCCGGGGCATCAGGTCGTGCACGTTGCTGCGATTGTGGCGGCGGGCCGGCTGACGGCTGGTCACGCCCAGGTCGGTGTTGGTCCGCGCCAGGATCTGGTTGAGCCGGCGCAGCTCGTCGACGACCCGCCTCTGGCTGGCGAGGAGATCGTGCGCCATCTGGGGCGAGAGCGGACGGACGGCCGTGGCCGCCTCGACCTTTGCGGCGACGCCGTCGGGCTTCGGACCGGCGGGCCGCATCCATCTCCACAGACTCCACCACAGGCGTGTGACCCAGCTCTCCCGGCGCAGATGGATGATTCGGCTCATGACGACCTCCCGTTTTCAGGGAGCCTATCAAGGGACCCTGGCCGTAACGAGGCCGAGCGAAGGGCCGCCAGCCAAGGCCGCAGGCCCGAGGCGCCCGGAGGTGTAGCCGCAGTGCGCTACATCGAGGACGACTCGGGCCGAGAACGCCGGATGGTGGCCCTGCAGCCGGCCGCAGTAGGCTGGGGTTCTTTGATAGGCTCTCAGTATCCATCGGAAGAACGGGGGCGCGGTCTGACTCGGACCCGCGCCGGCGAACGCCAAAATCGGTCGAGCCGCTGGTCATTCTTGCCGATAGGCTGGATCGTGAGCATCTGTCTCCGGCGGCTCTTTGCGTTTGCGCTTCTGTTCCTGTCCCTGGCGACCGGCCGGCAGGCCCTGGCGGAGGGCAGGCCCGTGCCGCTCCTGTCGGTGGCGGTCACGCTGGGCCAGCGCCAGGTGGTGCTCGGTTCGACTCGCGGCTTCGACATCGTCGACCCCGCGAAGAACCGCGCGCTCCGTCACTTCGGCCCGGGCGGCAGGGTGCGGCTGCGCAGCCGGGGCAAGGGCATCGGGTTCGGGGGCAAGATGACGCTGTTGCGGCTCGTGGTGCGCCCGGTGGCGGGCAGCCTGCTGCAGCTCAACGGCAACGCTTTTCGAGGCTACTTCGAGATCCGGGAAGATCCCACCGGCAAGATCTGCGTGGCGAACATCCTGGACGTGGAATCCTATCTTTACGGCGTGGTGAAGTCTGAGATGCCGGGAGGAGCGCCGCTCGCGGCGCTCGAGACTCAGGCGATCATCAGCCGCACGTTCGCCCTGAAGAACCGGGACAACTTCAGCGAGCGGGGCTTCGGGCTGAAGGCCACGGAGGAGTCCCAGGTCTACGTCGGCGTGCGCGGCGAGAGCGCCGCATCCCGGCAGGCGGTGGACGCGACCCGCGGCATCGTGCTCAGCTACAGCGGCCAGCTCGCCAGCACGTTCTACAGCGCGATGTGCGGCGGAGCGACCGAGAGCAACGAGGTCGTGTGGGGCGGGACGACCGAGCCTTACCTGCAGCCGGTGGCGTGCGGATTCTGCCGCGGCTGTCCCAACTTCCACTGGCAGGCCGAGCTGACCTTCGACGACATGGCTCGCAAGCTGAAGGCTGCCGGGGTTCCGGTGGGCCAGATCAAGCGCGTGGAGCTGGTGCAGACCCCGGGTGGAAGAGTGCGGACGGTGCGCCTCTCCTCGACGCGGGGCGAGGTCGAGGTGAACGGCAACAAGTTCCGGCTGGCGATGGGCCACCGGAAGGTCAGGAGCCAGCGATTCGCGCTGGTGCAGCAGTTCGCGTCGGCCGGCGACGCGCCCCGGGACGACGACGGCTACGATCGGTCCGAGTCGGCGATCCGCGAGGTCATCCACAGCTACGTTCGCGAGACGGTGTCGGCGACGCGGGCCTCCTCGGGCGGCCGGCTGCGGCTGATGGGAACGGGCTACGGCCATGGAGTCGGGCTCTGCCAGTGGGGCGCGAAGGAGCAGGCCGAACGGGGACGGAGCTACCGGGAGATCCTGGCCTTCTACTTCCGGGGGACGCGGCTGGCGAGGGCCTACTGAGCATGATGCGGACAGGAACGGGACAGGGCGCCGTGAAGCGAGACCGGATGCCGGCCATGGGGCCGGGCGAGCCGGAGGCGCCGGGATACGACAGGTATAATGTGAGGAACCGTGGGAACCCGGGGGCACAACCACGGTCGAATACGCATTGGACGAAGTTCTGCGGTTCTTTCCGAGGTGACTGAATGTTCAAGTTCGGCACATCGAACACATCCCTGGGCGTCGACATCGGCAACAGCACGATCAAGATCGTGCAGATGAAGAAGGGCGCCAACGGTCCTCAGTTGACCGGTCTGGCGATCGAGCCGGTGCCGGAGAACGCCTTGGTCGACGGGTCGATCAGCGACCCGAAGATCATCAGCGACATCATCAAGAACCTGCGCCGGGCCAACGGCCTGCGCACGGACAACTGCGTGACGGCGCTGGCGGCCCAGAACGCGATCCTGCGTTTCGTGCCGTTCCCCGTGATGCCCGATCCCGAGCTGGAGATCGCGGTGAGGAACGAGGCGGAGCACTACGTGCCGTACTCGCTCGACGAGGTTCACATCGACTTCTCGCGGCTGGCCCAGATCGAGGAAGAGGGCATGAGCCGCTACCTGGTGCTGCTGGTGGTGGCCCAGAAGGAATACGTCGGGACGCTGGAGGGCGTGTTCAAGGACGCGGGCATCTCGCTCGACGCGGTCGACGTCGACACGCTGGCGGTGCTCAACGCCCTGGAGAACAGTATCAAGGCGAACATGGGCGCCCGCGGCGGCGGCGGCGAGGGCGAAGGCGGCGAGGGGATGGAAGGCGGCGGCGGTGGCGCCGACGGCAAGGGAGAGGTGCTGGCGGTCATCAGCATCGGGGCGCGCACGACCAACGTGAACATCCTCAAGGACGGCATCCTCCGCTTCACGCGTCCGATCCCGATTGCGGGGAACAACATCACCGCGGTGATCCAGAACGTGTTCAAGGAATCGTTCGCCGAGGCCGAGCGCACCAAGATCGAGGAGGGCGTGCTCGGGATGGAAGGCGGCGAGGAAGGCGACCAGGAGTTCACGGAGGTCGTGCAGACGACCATCGAGGAACTGGCGGGCGAGATCCGGCGCTCGTTCGACTACTTCAAGGCGCAGACGCGCGAGCCGCTCATCCACCGGGTCATCCTCACCGGCGGCTCGTCGAAGCTCAAGAACCTGGACATGTTCCTGACCAACGAGTTCGGCATCGACGTGGAGATGGCCGACCCGCTGGCCGGGATCGAGGTGGCCGTGGGCAACCCCGAACTGCTCCAGGAGTACCTGCAGGATTTCACGACGGCCATCGGTCTGGCGTTGCGAGGAGTGACGGCGGGCTGAGCAGGCTCCGCGGCCGGCAGCAGTCCGCGCCGCTCGAGAGCAGGCACGCGATACCGTGAGAGGATCCGCAAGATGATTCGTGTAAACCTTCTCAAGGTCAAGAGGCGCAAGGCGATAGAGATCCCCTTCGGCTGGATCGCCGTCGTGGCCGTGGCCATCGTCGCCTTCGGAAGTCTGTTGCTGGTCAACATGACCCGGCAGGCCCAGCTCGAGGACAAGCAGAAGGAGCTGGACAAGTTTGCCAAGCAGGCGGCGAGCCTCAAGCAGCAGGAGTCGATCAAGAAAGCCAAGGAGAAGGAACTCGGCGGCGTCAAGGACAACAAGATCGAGTACGAGAAGCTCCTGGCCGCCAAGACGGGCGGCTGGACCCCGACGCTGCTGCTCTGGGAAGACGTGTTGAAGGAAGCCAAGACGGTCTGGTTCCGCGACATGCGCATCGACAGCGACGGCCGGGTGATCGTCAACGGCGTGTCGATGAAGAACGAGAAGTCGGGCAAGAAGTTCGATGGCATCGTCGAGCTGCTCAACCAGCTCACGAAGCGGCCGACGAAGTTCAAGAGCCCCCGGATCAAGCGCATCACCAAGACCAAAGAGAAGAAGGAAGACGTCGCCCAGTTCGAATTGAACTGCGTGCTCATCCGCTGACGGGAGAGGACACGAGCAATGAATCGCCTCCTGACCTACGTAATCAGCGTCATCATCATCTGCGCTGCGGCGGTGATCGTGTTCTGGTTCCTCATCGAAGAGCCCTTCCGCAAGGAGATCAACGAGAAGGAGAACCGGATCCGCGACACGAAGTCCCGCATCAAGAAGTTGCAGGGCCTGGCCAACGAGATCAAGGACAAGGACAAGGAGATCACCGACACCAAGCAGGAGATCTTCAAGATGCTCTGCGCGGCGCGCGGCCGCAGCATCGAGCGCTTCCTCAAGGAGCTGGAAGAGGACGCCGACGAGTCCAAGATCGATCTCGAGAACATCCGCATCGAGAGCGTCATCATCAAGGACCTGTACAGCAAGATCCCTCTGAACCTGAACCTCTCGGGCCCCTACTTCAAGATCTACGACTTCATCAAGCGGGTGCAGGATCGCGGCAAGCTCGACTTCGGCACCAGCTACATCTCCATCCAGGCCGAGGCCAAGGCCGATCCGGTCGAGAACCTGTTCAAGTACATCGCCAAGGACACCAAGTACCAGGTCTCCGACACCTTCCCCAATCTCCGGGTCGAGTTGAACGGCGAGATGGTCATCATCGACAACTCTCACCTGGAACGGTATCGAACCGACACGCTCTCCAAGTGTGACGACGCCGCGGCGCCCGGTGGCACGGACTGAGCCGCCACCCTCCTGCCTCGATCTCCCCGAGCCCCAGCCGTTCAAGGAGGCTGACAGTCATGAACAAGATCCTCGTGGCGCTTCTGCTGGCCGTCGTGCTGATCCCGCTGGGACCCGCGCGCGCCCAGGACAACGGGCCCGCCGTGGAGGCCACCGGCGACGAGAACAACCCCGATCGCAAGCCCAGCCTCGACGTCTTCCGGGTGCTGATCAAGCAGGAGACGCCGCCGCCGCCCATCATCCAGCCGAACGTGACGGCCGCGCCGGCGCCCCCTCCACCTCCGCCCCCGCTGCAGTTCAGCGTGAAGGCGATCGCGGGCGAGGCGCCGCACTACGTCGCCGTCCTCAACTACAACAACAACGATTACATCGTGGAGGAAGGCTGGGAGAGCGAAGACAACGCCTTCACCGTGAAGAAGATCGGCCCCAACAAGGCCGGCGAGATCGAGGTGGAGGTCTACAACAAGAAGACCAACCGGCTGGCCCACAAGGCCTACAAGGAGCCGAAGATCCCGGGATTCTCCAGCGGTGGAGAGGCCCCGGCCGCGGCGGACGCCGGCGCTGACGCAGGTCTCGGCGGCGACGCAGGGCTCGGCGGCGACGCAGGCCTCGGCGGAGGCACAGGCATGGACGGCGGCACCGGCGGCACCGGCATGGACGCTGGAGCCGGCGGCACCGGCACCGACGGCGGGACCGACGGCGGCGGCGGCGACGCCGGCGGCGCCGGGATGGAAGGCGGCGGCGGCGATACCGGCGGCCTGCCCCCTCCCTGAGGCCGAACCTCGAGCACCCACGACGACTGGCTGCCCCGAAAAGGGCGGCCAGTTCTTTTTTTAGACTCAGAAGGGCGTTTCAGTCCGCCGATTCCTGACTCGCAGTCAGATTCATGACCGGATAGGTCGATAAGTCTGCTGGACGCATGTCTGCGGCCACTCTCAGTCGAACCAAGGAGACACACCCCATGAGAGCCCACCGAGCCTTCTCGAGCCTGGTCTTCGTCCTGGCTTTCCTCCTGGCCATCCCGGCTCCAGGGTCGGCCTTCACGTTCAAGAGCCCGAACATCGACATCAAGCTGGTGTTCCAGGCGATTGCCCGGGAGGCCAAGGTGAACATCATCCTCGACAAGGGAGTTCGCGGGTCGATCCCGCTGGACCTGCAGAACGTCGACGCTCTGGAAGCGATGAAGATCATCGCTTCGGTCAACAAGCTGAAGGTCCGCAAAGTCGAGGCCGGCGGCCAGCGCGACACCTACGTCATCGCCGAGGCCGGCATCATCGAGGAAGGCTTCGACAAGGCCAACTCCGAGACCGTGAGCCTGCGCTATGCCAAGGCCGAGGAGATGGCCGGCATCCTGAGCAAGGGGCTCGGCAAGTCGGCCAAGGTGACCGTGGAGGTCGACGCTCGCACCAACTCGCTCGTCGTCAACGGCACCAAGGACGTCATCGAGAAGGTCATGGACCTGATCAAGAAGCTCGACCGCCCCGTGCCGCAGGTCATCATCGACAGCAAGGTGGTCCAGGTCCAGACCAACTACATCAAGAACCTCGGCTTCAGCTGGGACTGGGGCACTCAGGCCAGCGGCGCGGGCCGCGCCGACGGCGTGACCGCGAATGCCCAGGGCGGCGGCAATCTCTTCGCCATCACCGAGTTCCAGAGGAAGAACTTCAACTCGAACCTCTACGAGGGCGGCGCCACCGGCGCTCCGTTCTTCAGCTTCGGCGACTTCTAACGGGGCAACTGGTTCTTCGACGCGGCCTTCCAGGCGCTCGAGACGTCCAGCATCAGCCGGACGCTTGCCAGCCCGCGCGTGCTGGCCATCAACGGTGCCAAGGCCGAGCTGAGAATCGGCGACAAGGTCATCTTCTCCGGCGGTCCGTCGCAGCCCCCCGAGGAGCGCGACACCGGCACCAACCTCGACATCACGCCCCGCATCAACAACGACGGCTTCATCACGATGGAGATCGAGGTCACCCAGAGCAGCGTGTCGGGCTTCACCGCGGGCTTCCCGACCATCAACCAGATCCGCTCCAAGACCACCGTCCAGGTGCGTGACAGCGAGGAAGTCCTCGTGGGCGGCCTGGTATCGGAGTCGAGCACCAACGCTCAGAACAAGATCCCGTTCCTGGCTGACATCCCGCTCATCAAGTACTTCTTCACCTTCAAGAGCAGCACCCCGCAGAGCCGCGAGCTGGTCATCCTGATCACGCCGCGCGTCGTCAAGCAGCAGGTTCCCCAGGGCGAGGGCGAGGGCGAGGCCGCTCCGGCCGTCCCGGGCGTCGGCGGCCCCTCCATCCCCGAGGGCGACAACTTCGAGCCTGGCCTGGACGATCTGCTCGGCGACGGCAAGGGCGGCAAGGGCGCCGCCAAGCCGGCCGCGGCCAAGCCGCCTACCGGCACCAAGCCCCCCGCTGGCGACGACCTGGGCGCCGACCTGGGTGGCGACCTGGGCGGTCTCTGAGAAGCAACGCCCGGCGACGGGCTCCACGATGAATCGACGGGACCCGGAGTCCTTTGCCAGACAAGGAAGAATTTGGCAAAGCGCTCCGGGTCCCGGCTCTCATTCCGGGGAACCTGCTAGACTGAAACCCGGCGAATCCGCACCGGGAACGCCCGGCGTTCCGCACCGATGAACAGCCCCGAGACCCAAGATCCCCGCACGGTCGCGCTGAAGGCCAAGCGCAAGGCCATGGCTCGCGAACTCGGCGCCTATCTGCTGGGCGTCTGCACCCACAACCTGGGGCTCAAGGGTATCTCGCTCCTGCTCGCTTGCGCCCTGTGGTTCCACGTGAACCTCAGCAGCCAGGAGCTGGTGACCGAGACGTTCCATCTCCCGGTCCAGCTCTACAATCTGGATGACAAGAACCTGAGGGTCGAGATTCCGCCCGAGGCCAGGAACGTCACCGCCCTGGTGAGAGGCCGCCGGAGCGACCTCATCTTCAAGCAGGAGCATCTTCACGTCGGCATCAACCTGCGGAACGTGCGCTCCCCTCTCGGCGAGGTGCACCTGCCGATCGAGACCATCGTCCCGAGCTACTTCGACCTGCAGAGCGTCGAACCGCGCAGCGTGACCGTGACCGTCCGGGCCCGCTCTCCTCTCGCCGAGGATTGAGCTTCAGGGAGGCAACAAGAAACCGGCCGGCCAGTCGCCGGCGGTGACCCGCCCTCGCGCGAACGCGTCAGGGCCTGGGTGCCGACTTTGCGTCCTTCAGACCCTCCAGCAGGAGGATCAGCCGGCGCAGTTTCGCCCAGAGCAGGAGCCCCATGGCGATCATCGGGACAGTAACGTAGACGAGGATGAAATCGTGCGACAGCATCGGTGGTCCCAGGTTTTCACTTCCGGCGAAGAATCCAGGTCGTGGGTATGGATGAAATCGCCGAAAGGGTCGAAGGTCTTAGCAGAGTAGCACTGCTCGCAATGCTTGTCAATTCAGACCGGGTCGGTGAAACCTTCGTGACAGCGCTTCCCAGCAAGCTCAAGCACTACCGGATCCTCTCGGAGTTGATGCCGGGCTCCGGCAGCTTTCTCGCTGACGACGAGAGCCATCGACGTCAGGTCGTCCTGAAGCGTCTGCGCGGTGACACCCTCGCGTCGCCTCAGGAACTCCAGGCCTTTCGCGATGCGGTCAAGCGGCTCGCCGCCAGCCCCGTCGTGCAGACGGCCCGGACCATCGAACTGCTGCAACTCAGAAGCGAGGCCCGCGTGGCCCGGTTTCTCGTGCGCGAGTACCGGGAGGGACTGTCGCTCGAGGCCACCCTGGAACGCAAGGGCGCTCTCCCGGCCGACGAGGCCGCCCGCCTGATCGCCCGGACGGCAAGCGCCCTCGCCGCGATGCACGAGGCGGGCGTGGTCCACGGCAACCTGAGCGCCGGCAACATCGTGCTCGATGTCCGGGGCGAGTTGCAGCTCCTCGATCAGCTCCTGCCCCCCGGTCCGGCTTCCCGGCCGTACCTGGCGCCGGAAGTGGCGGCCGGGGCCGAGGCGAGCGAGGCCGCCGATCTCTACTCGCTCGGAGTGCTCTACTGCAGACTGCTCACCGGACAGCCCTCCGGCCGGGCATCGGAGACGGCCCTGCGCGTCGCCGGAGCCGGGGCCGGTCTGCTCGGACAGATGCTCGCCTTCGAGCCGGAGAAGCGCCCGTCCAGCGCCGCAGCCGTGGCTTCGCTGCTGCAATCGACGGCTTCCCGGCCGGCCGCCGCCGCCCCCCGTCTCC
>JACQZL010000057.1 GCA_016213865.1 Candidatus Rifleibacteriota bacterium | reverse complement strand
TCTCTTTCCGGATGCGGGGTCTGAGTCTGAGCCCGGGCCGGAATCGTCTGACGGTCTCGATACCGGGACTGGCGCCGCAGGAACTCGATATCGTCGTGCTCGATCGCGCGGCGGCGGCGGCCAGGCTGGCCGTGGCGAACCAGCAGCTCGGCCAGTGGAACAGAACGCAGGCCCCCTCTCTGGTCGCCCGCAGCGCCGCCTCGGCCGACTATCTGGCGGGCGAGATCGCCGGGCTGCTGGAGCGTCCGCGACTCTCGGCCATGATGGCGAAGCGTTGTCTCGACGACCTCGAGAGCCTCGCGGGGGTGAGCCGGCGCCTGCTGGGAGGCAAGACAGCCTGGGACGGCCAGGCTGGTCTTCTCGACTGCGCCCACCGTTCGACCCTGGACGGAACGCTCCAGCCCTACTCGTTGTTCGTCCCCGCGGCGCCGTCCCCGGGGACCACGAGGCCGCTACTCGTGGCCCTTCCGGACACGAACGAGACGCCCAGCGCCTTCCTGGCGTCGCTCGAACTCCAGGAGGCGGCCCTCGAGCACGGATTCATGGTGCTCTCGCCGTTCGGACGCGGCCTCGGAACGAGCTACCGAGGCCCTTCGGAGGTGGACGTCAGCGAGGCGCTGAACGAGGTGCTCGCCCTCTTCCCGGTCGACCGGGCCCGGATCTACGTGGCGGGTAGCGAGACCGGCGGGACCGCGGCGCTGGAGCTGGGGCTGCAGAGCCCGGACCTGTTCCGCGGGCTGGGCGCGGTGAACGCCGTTGGCGACGAACTGTCGGCCTTCGCCCGCGAGTGGAGGAAGGAGCCGGTCGCGTGGCTGGCGAGCCTGCTGGAGTCGAGGAGCGCCCTTCCGCGGGCCCGCAATGCCGCGGGAATGGCCCTGTTCCTCCGGAGTCAGCCGGACGACACCGGCAAGGCTCTGCAGGACAACCTGCCGCGGGACCTGACGGAGGCCGGCGCCACGTTGTGGGACGGTAAGCAGATCGCCGCCCGGACGGCGCTGCCCGGGCTGTGGGAGCCGATGCTGACGTTCTTCGACGCCAACACCCGGCCGCGACCGACCGCCACGATTTCGTTCACGAGTTCGCGACTCAGCCGCAACACCGCCTGGTGGGTGCGCGCCGAGACGGCCCGGGTGCACGGCCTCGACTACGCGATCCGCGCGGAGCGTTCCTCCGACGGACTGTTCCACGCCGACGTGCAGAACCTGACGGCGTTCGACCTTTCCGTCGCCGGGACGGCCCTGGCGAGCGGCAGCAAGGCGTTGCTCACCGTCGACGGCCAGTCGCTCGAGGCCCAGGTCCCCGGGGATGGCTGGCTGAGGCTCCGGCACGCCGCCGAGAGCTGGTCGGTGGCCGGTTCGGAGCCCGCCACGACCGCTCTGCGGAAGCGGCCCGGAGTGGAGGGCCCGATCGAACACGCCTTCATGCGGCCCTTCCTCTACGTCTACTCCGACGCCGGGCCCGACGCCGGAGTGGCCGAGCAGGTGGCCCGGGAGAGCGCCCGGCAGTGGGAGCAGCAGTATAACGGCAAGGTTACTATCGTGCCGGAGTCGAAGTTGACCCGGAAGGACGAGCAGGAGCGGAATCTGGTGCTCTTCGGTTTCCCCGGCTCGTCGCCGAGACTGGCCTCGGTGCTCTCGGCGGTGCCCGCGCGCATCACCACGATGGCCATCGAAGTGGGCCAGACGAGCTTCAACGGCCGCGCCCTGGGCCTGCAGATGGTTCGCCCCAACCCGGCCGCGCCGGATCGGTACGTCGTGGCAGTCACGGGCAACTCGCCGGCAGGTCTGGTGTTGCTCGCCGGGCACGACTGGCGCAAGCCCGACTACCTGGTGGTGGGACCCGGCTACGTGGAAGACACGCCGCAGAGCGCTCTCGGCGGCGGGTTCTTCGACCTCAAGTGGCAGCCCTGATTCGGGACACACGCATGAACCCAAACTCCAGAGTTTGGGTTCATGCGTGTGTCCCGAAACTCACCGGGTCGAGTAGGTCCAGAGCCAGTACAGACCGGTCCCCAGCACGTTGACGAAGGCTGCGGGGATGAGGACCTTCCAGCACATGTGCATCATCTGATCGATGCGCAGGCGAGGCAGGGTCCAGCGCAGCACGAGCATCACGTTGAAGAGCAACGTGGTCTTGAGCAGGAACCAGAACAGGTGGGGCCAGATCGCCCAGACGACCAGGCAGAAGAGGGTGAGGAGCGCGAAGAAGACCGCCTCGGTGACCTGACGGCGCTCCCGGAAGGTGCGGAACCGCCAGAGCAGGAACAGGACGACGCCGAGCCAGGCCAGAAATCGGGGGATGCCCCACAGGCCAAGGGCACCGAGGTGCGGAGGGAGAAAGCCGCCCAGGAAGAGCGTGGTGGCGACGCCGCAGGAGAGGAACATCGCGGAGTACTCTCCCATGAAGAAGATGCTCCACATGATTCCCGAGTACTCGGTGTGATAGCCGCCGACGAGTTCGGATTCGGCCTCGGCGATGTCGAAGGGAACGCGATTGGTCTCGGCCAGGGCGGCGATGAAGAAGATGAGGAAGGCGGCCGGCATGAAGGGCCAGGCTCGGAAGAGGTTCCAGTTGAGGAGGCTGCCCGTCTGGCTATGGACGATGTCCTGCATCGAGAGGCTGCCGGCGAGCATCAGGGATGGGATGAGGGAGAGGGTGAGCGGCACGCCGTAGCTGACCACGAGCGCGGCCGAGCGCATGGCGCCGTAGAGGGGCCACTTCGAGTTGGAGGCCAGGCCGGCCATGATGATGGCAACCACGCTCAGGCCGCCGATGGCCGTGATGAAGAGAACGCCCACGTCGAGGTCGGCCATCTGGGCCCTGGAGCTGAAGGGCAGCACCAGGAACGCCAGGAAGGGGGCCTGGAAGGCGAGGCACGGGGCCAGGTAGAAGAGCACGCGGTCGACCCCGCTGTGAAGGGTCTCTTCCTTGAGCATCAGCTTGACGCCGTCGGCCACCGTCTGGAGCCAGCCGTGCCAGCCGGCTCGCATGGGTCCGAGGCGGTCCTGAATGTGCCCGGCGACCTTGCGCTCGGCCCAGACGGCGACGATCCCGAGGAACATGATGAAGAGGAGCACGCAGGTGCCGGCCACGAGCAGCACCAGGAAGGCCAGCCACTCGAGGGGCAGCGCGTGAACGATGGGAAAGTGCGCCCAGAGATGTCTGGTCAGTTGGCCAACCCCGTATTCGTACATCTAGTGTTTCCTCCGGAAAAGAGGCCAGGCCCCCGCGAGGGGGCGCTCGGTGCTAACGATCGATTTCACCCATCACCACGTCCAGGCTGCCCAGCGTCGCCACCAGATCGGCCAGCATCATTCCCTCGGAGATCGCCGGGAGGACCGACAGGTTGGAGTAGCTGGGAGAGCGCATCTTGCACCGGTAGGGCTTGTCGGTGCCATCGGAGACGAGGTAGAAACCCAGCTCGCCCTTGGCGCTCTCGGTGCGTACGTAGATCTCGCCCTTGGGGGGCTTGAAGAGCTTCGGGACCTTGGCGCGCACGTCGCCCGCTTCGGGCATCTGGGCGAGCGCCTGCTCGACGATGTTGCAGCACTGCTCCATCTCGTGGATGCGCACCATGTAGCGGTCCCAGCAGTCGCCGACAGTGCCCTTCTCGCCGCGTCCGATGGGGATCTGGAAGCGCAGGCGCGGATAGACCGAATAGGGCTCGTCGACGCGGGTGTCGCGCTTGACCCCCGAGCCGCGCAGCACGGGGCCGGTGCAGCCGAAGTCGACCGCGACGTGCGGCGGGATGACGCCGACGCTGGCGGTGCGCTTGATGAAGATGTAGTTGTACGAGAGCAGGTCGTTGAACTCGTCGATGCGCTTGCGGAAGAAGTCGAGGAACTCGCGGCAGCGGGCCACCCAGCCTTCCGGTAGGTCGGCCGAGACGCCGCCGATGCGGAAGTAGCTGTAGGTGAGCCGGGCGCCGCAGACCATCTCGAAGAGGTCGAGGATCTTCTCTCGCTCGTCCATCACGTAGAGGAACGGGGTCCAGGCGCCCAGGTCGAGGCCGTAGGTGCCGAGGGCGATGAGGTGGCTCGCGATCCGGTTGAGTTCGGAGACGATGACCCGGATGTACTCGGCCCGCTCGGGCACGACGATACCGGCCAACTTCTCCACCGCGGCGCAGTAGCCGAAATTCCAGTTCATCCCGGCCAGGTAGTCGAGCCGGTCGGTGTAGGGGATGACCATCTGGTAAGTGCCGCTCTCGCCGTACTTCTCGGCGCAGCGATGCAGATACCCGATGACCGGCGCGACGTCGCTGACGATCTCGCCATCGGTCCGGAGCATCAGCCGCAGCACGCCGTGGGTGCTGGGGTGCTGAGGCCCCATGTTGACGAACAGCTCCTGGCTTCGAAGTTCTCTGACTCTAGTCATGGCACTTGATCCCCCGGTACTCCGTGGGGAAGAGGTAGTCCTTGCGCAGCGGATAGCCTTCCCAGTCGGGCGGCAGCAGCAACCGCCTGAGACAGGGGTGGGCGTTGAAGACGATGCCGAAGAGATCGTAGGTCTCGCGCTCGTGCCAGTTGGCGGTGCGCCAGACGTGGCAGACCGTGGGGAGCCGCGGGTCGGCCCGGGAGAGCAGCACCTTCAGCACCAGCTTGTGCTTGCGGGTGCTCGAGAAGAGGTGGTAGACGACCGCCATGCCGTCGGGCGGCAGGTCGACCCCCGACAGGCACATCAGCTGGTCGAACTCGAGCGCCGCGTCCTGCCGGCAGAACGAGCAGACTTCCTCGACGGCGGCGGGAGCGACGGTGACGAACGGGTCGCCGGCGTGGCCCGACGAAAGCTCGAGCACCTGCTCCGGGAAACGCTTCTTCAGATGATCGAATAACTCCTGAGCTAGCATCGTGTCGGTCTCGCGGGTCAGACGTTGAAGCCCTTGGTGATCGGGGACAGGTTCTTGGTGGTCTCGGTGTAGTGCTTCTCCTGCGCGTCGAGACGGGCCTGCTCCTCGTCGGTCAACTTGCGCAGCACCTTCTGGTGACGGATCTTCTCCTGGAGCTTGATCAGCCCCTCGAGCAGCGCCTCGGGCCGAGGGGGGCAGCCGGGGACGTAGACGTCGACCGGGACGATCTTGTCGACGCCCTTGAGCACGTGGTAGCCGTGCTCGTAGTACGGCCCGCCGGCACTGGCGCAGACGCCCAGGGCCATCACGTAGCGGGGCTCGGCCATCTGCTCCCACAGACGGCGAAGGCGGATGGCCATCTTGTAGGTGACGGTGCCGGCCACGATCATCAGGTCGGCCTGGCGGGGCGTGGCCCGGAAGGCGCCGGCCCCGAAGCGATCGATGTCGTACTGCCCGGCGCCGACCGCCATCATCTCGATGGCGCAGCAGGCCAGGCCGAAGCTGAAGGGCCAGATCGAGTTCAACCGGCACCAGTTGATCAGCTCGTCGACGGTCGTGAAGACGACGTTATCTTCGAATCGGTTGGCAAGTATCGGCATGCGGATCACCTTCGATGGCAGAGGAGAGGACCGGAAGCGGGCTCAGGCCCGGCGGACCGACCGGACCCAGTCGAGCAGCCCCTGCTTCCAGAGGTAGGCGAGGGCCACGGGCAGGATGGCGATGAAGACCGCCATCTCCCAGAACGGGAGGGCGCCCTGGGTCATGGAGAGTTGCCGGAAGACGACGGCCCAGGGAAACATGAAGACGATTTCCACGTCGAACACGATGAAGACGAGGGCCACGGTGAAGAAGCGCAGGTTGTACTGCATCCAGCCGGTGCCGACGGGGCTCTCGCCGCACTCGTAGGCGAGCATCTTCTGTTCGGTGGGGTTGTAGGGCCGGAGCAGCTTGGGCAGGACGATCATGAACGCCAGGTTCGCCGCGCCCAGGACGAAGAGGATGAGAACTCCGCTGTAGTCGAACAACATGGCCGCACCTCAGTGGATCATCAGGCTCGAGATGGAGCTGGTGCAGTACTCGATCAGCTGCGACCAGAAGAGGCCGAGGAAGAGAATCGGCACCGTCAATCCGGCGATCAGCGCGTTGTAGCCGCAGGGCAGGCAATCCTTCCCGGGCTCTCCCAGCACCGGCTCCCGGAAGTAGAACGCCTTCATGATGCGCATGTAGTAGAAGAGCGAGACGACGGTGTTGAGCGCCGCCACGACCGCCAGCCACGCGTAGCCGCCGTGGATGACCGCGCTGAAGAGATAGAACTTCCCGATGAAGCCGGCCGTCGGTGGCAGCCCTGTCAGCGAGAACAGACAGACCGCCATGCAGGCGGCCGCCAGCGGGAACATCCGGCCCATGCCGGCCAGCTCGTCGACCTGCTCGGTCTGGTAGAGGTTGAAAAGCGCGATGACCACCGTGAAGGCGCCCAGGTTGGTGAACAGGTAGGCGAACAGGTAGAAGAGGATCGCCCGTCCGCCCTCCTGGTTGAGCACCGCCATGCCCATCACCATGTAGCCGGCGTGCGCGATGGCCGAGTAGGCGAGCATTCGCTTGATGTTCTCCTGGTTGAGCGCGGCCAGGTTGCCCAGCGTCATCGTCAAGGCGGCGATAACCGCCAGGAGCGGCCCGAGCCACGTCATCACGCTGACCGCCTCGACGCTCAGCGTGCCCAGCAGCACCCGCAGGAACAGCGCGAAACCGGCGGCCTTGGGCGCGACCGAGAACATCGCCGTCACCGGCGTGGGGGAGCCCTCGTAGACGTCGGGCGCCCAGTAGTGGAACGGGAAGAACGCCACCTTGTAGCCGATGCCGACGAGGATGAACACGATCGGCAGCAGCATCAGGTGAAGGTTGGGCAGCAGCCCCAGGGTCATCCGGGAGCCTATCTCGTTCATGTTCAGCGAGCCGGTCATCCCGTAGAGCAATCCCATGCCGAACAGCATCACGCCGGAGCTGACGGCCCCGAAGATGACGTACTTGAGGCCCGCCTCGGCCGAGCGCGGGTCGCCGCGGGTGAAGCCGGCCAGCACGTAGCTCGACAGGCTGATCATCTCGAAGGCCAGGTAGACCACCATCAGATCGATGGCGCTGGCCAGGAACATCGTCCCCGAGAGCAGGCCCAGCAGGAAGCAGTTGTACTCCATGCTGCGACGCGGGCTGATCTCGACCGAGCCGGCGCTGAACAGCACCGCCGTCAACGTGGTCAGCAGGAACAGCACCTTCATCAGCTGGCTGAACTGGTCGACCTGGAGGATGCCGTTGCCCACCTGCACCTTGGCGACGACGGTCTCTTCTCCCAGGCTCACGACCGTGAGCAGGAGGGCGACCACGATACCCAGGACGGCCACCTCGGAGAGCCGCTTCCGATCGGTCATCCCGAAGATGAACCCGAGCATCAGCAGCAGGATGGTCGCGCAGACCGCCCCTTCGGGCAGCAGGTAGGAGAGGTTGAGCAGACTGACGTTCATGAGCGAAGACCTCTCAGCGGAAGAGCGTCAACAGGTGCGTGAGGGTCGGGTTCATCATGTCCAGGACCGGCGCCGGATAAACGCCGAGGATAACCACGATGATGCCCAGCGGGGCCAGGCAGAAGATCTCGCGAGGCGAAACGTCGGGCAGCTCCGCGTACTTCTTGTTGAGCGGCCCCAGGAAGACGCGCTGCAGGGTCCAGAGCATGTACGCCGCCCCGATGACGATGGCGGTGGTCGCCGCGACAGTGATGGCCGGAAACGCGGTGAACGAGCCGATGAAGATCAGCGCCTCGCTGATGAAGCTCGAGAGGCCGGGCAGACCGAGCGCCGCGAAGAACGCCAGCATGATGAACCCCGTGTAGACCGGCATCTGCTGCGCCAGTCCGCCGAAGTTGTCGATGTCCCGGTGGTGCGCCCGGTCGTAGATGACGCCGACGAGCAAGAAGAGCATGGCCGTGACGCAACCGTGGTTGAACATCTGCAGCACCGCGCCGTTGATGGCGGCCGGCCCGCCGAGGTTGTTGGCCTGCACCGCGGCCGCCATGCCCAGCATCACGAAGCCCATGTGGCTGATGGAGGAATAGGCCACGAGCTTCTTCAGGTCGCGCTGGGCCATGGCCACGAAGGCGCCGTAGACGATGTTGATCAGCGCGATGATCGCCATCGGGATGGCGAACGCCTTGGTCGCCTCGGGGAAGATGGGATAGTTGAAGCGCAGGATGCCGTACGTGCCCATCTTCAGGAGGATGCCGGCCAGGATCACCGACACCGCGGTCGGCGCCTCGACGTGGGCGTCGGGCAACCAGGTGTGGAACGGGAAGGCCGGCACCTTGATGGCGAAGGCCACGTAGAACGCCAGGAACACCAGCCAGCTGAAGGTGGGGGTCCAGTCGTGCGGGAAGGTCTTGCCGATCTCGGCCAGCCGCACGATGTCGAAGGTGTGCGGCGTGCTGTAGAAGTACAGCCCGATCATCCCGAGGAACAGCAGCACGCTGCCGGCGAGGGTGTACAGGAAGAACTTGATGGCGGCGTACTCGCGGCGAGGCCCGCCCCAGATGCCGATGAGGAAGTACATCGGCAGCAGCATCACTTCCCAGAACACGTAGAACAGGAAGAAATCGAGCGCGCAGAAGGTGCCCATCATGCCGGTCTCGAGCAGCAGGAAGAGCGACATGTAGCCCTTCAGCCCCTTCTCGATGTTCCAGCTGGCGAGGGTGCAGATGAAGGTCAGCAGCCCCGTGAGCACCACCATCGGGGCCGACAACCCGTCGACGCCGATGTAGTACTCGATGTTGAATGAGGGCAACCAGGCGGTGCGCTCGACGAACTGCATCCCCGTCGCGGTGCGATCGAACAGGCAGTAGAGCAGCACCGACAGGGCCAGCGGAACGGCAGCCGCGCAGGCAGCCACGGTCTTGAGGATCTTATCCTCGCGGCTGGGCACGCAGAGCACGGCGATCGCACCCAGCAGGGGCACGAAGATCATGAGTGACAGGATGTGGCTACCCATCGGAACCTTCCTCCTCGGAGCCTCAGGACAAGAGTGAAAGAGTCAAGATGAAGATGACGGTGATGGCGAACGAGATCAGCAGGTAGTCCTGCACGCGCCCACCCTGGAGGCGGCGGAACTGCTGACCGAGATCGAGCGTGAGTTCGCCGACCCAGTTGACGAATCTGTCCACGATGTACAGGTCGATCCGGCCCGACACGTCGGCGATGAAGACCGTGGCCCGCCCCACCCAGTTGACCACGGCGTCGATCACGTGCAGGTCGAAGCTGGCCAGGAACGCCTCGAACGCGAGCAGCGGCCGGATCAGCGCCGCCTGGTAGAACTCGTCGACGTAGTACTTGTTCTTCAGCCAGCGGTGCAGCGTCGGGAACCGCGCAGCCACCGCCTCGGCCCGGATCGACCGGCGATAGTAGGTCAGGAACGCCAGGACGAAGCCGGCGATGACGACCGCGAGCGAGCAGGCCACCGCGATGTAGTGGATGGCGTGGCCGCCCTCGTGGCCGCTCTCGTGCCCGCCCCCGGCGTGTCCGGCAGCCTCGTACTCGACGTGAGCCGGAACGTGGGACGCGACCACGCCGGCCGGGCTGGCCAGCACGTCGAACCTGGCCCCGCCGGCCTGGTAGAACTCGGGCCGAGGCGTCGGCACCAGGTGCTCGAACCAACCGCCCCAGCCGCTGGCGATCGCGAGGCCAGCGAGGATGACCAGCGGCAGCACCATCGAGCCGGGCGACTCGTGGGCGTGCTCGTACTTGTGGTGGTCGCGCGGTTCGCCGAAGAACGTCAGGAAGATGAGCCGGAACATGTAGAAGGTCGTGATGCCGGCTCCCAGCACTCCGAGCAGGAGCAGCAGGAAGGGCTGCGGATGCTTGACGACGAAGGCGAGCGTGGCGGCCAGGATCGCGTCCTTGCTGTAGTAGCCCGAGAGCGGCGGCACTCCGCACAGCGCCAGCGTGCCGATGAGCATCGTCACGTAGGTCCAGGGGCGAGAAACATGTAGCCGAGCTGGCTCACGGTCGAGTAGGCCAGCACTCGCTTGATGTCGGTGGCGGCGATGGCGATGGTGCCCGCGAAGAACAGCGTGATGCACCCGATGTAGGCGATCACCAGGAACGCCTCGGGGGTGAAGACCGGGTAGAGCCGGCCGACCATGTAAACGCCGGCGGCAACCATCGTGGCCGCGTGGATGAGCGCGGAGACCGGCGTCGGGCCCTCCATCGCGTCGGGCAACCAGACGTGCAACGGGAACTGGGCCGACTTGCCGATGGCGCCGCAGAACAGGAAGACACCGGCCAGCGTCAGCCACTTGGCGGTGAACAGCCCCAGCACGCTCACCGACTCCTCGGCGCGCCCGCCGGCCACCGCCTGGAAGATCTCCTGGAAGCTGAACGTGCCCAGGTGACTCCAGAGGAGCATGATGCCGATGAAGAAGCCGATGTCACCGACCCGGTTGGTCAGGAAAGCCTTCATCGAGGCCATCGCCGGCGCGTGCCGCTCGTTCCAGAAGCCGATCAGCAGATACGACGAGAGGCCCACCAGCTCCCAGCCGCAGTACAGGAAGAACAGGTTGTCCGAGAGCACCAGCCCCAGCATCGAGAAGCTGAACAGCGACAGGTAGGCGAAGAAGCGGGGATACTTCGGGTCGTCGTGCATGTAGCCCGTGGAGTAGATGTGCACCAGGGCCGACACGCCGGTCACCACCACCAGCATCACGGCGGTCAGGTTATCGATCAGCAGGCCGCCCACGAAGAAGGTGAAGCCGGTCTGGAACCAGTCGAAGACGCAGCGGACCTGCCAGTGCGGGTCGTAGGCGCCGAACGCCTGCAGCGCGATCAGGACGGAACCGCAGAACGAGAGCACGATGGCCGAGATCGACACCCAGTCGCCCCCGCGCGCCAGCCGGCGGCCGAAGAAGATCTGGATGACGAAGGCCAGCAGCGGAAGGAGCAGGACCGGTATGGCGACTTCGGCTACGAGCGAGTTCATTCGTTCAGGACCCCTGATGAGCTAGTGGATGGGAGTTGGAAGGCCCGGGAGGGCTGCGAGGGCGACGGTCTCACTCTCCGGCGCCGGAGGCGGGAAGTTCGTCGCGGAGGCTCGAGATCTTGTCGACCTGGATGGTGTCGAAGTTCTGGAAGACCGAGATCAACAGGGCCAGGAAGATCACCGCCTCGGAGGCGGCTAGCATGATGACGAAGATGGCCCAGAGCTGACCGCCCACGGGGTTGGCCACGTGGCGCGAGAAGGCGACGAGTTGCAGGTTGGCGGCGTTGAGGATCAGTTCGACGCCGACCAGGATGCCGATCGCGTTGCGCCGCGTCAGCACGCAGAAGAGGCCGAGGCAGAACAGCGCCGCGGCCACCACGAGGTAGGGCGTCAGGCCGATCGGATACAGGACGACGTTCATCACTCGACCTCCTTGCGGGCCAGCGTCGCCGCACCCAGCACGACGACGAGCAGGACGATCGAGGCGTACTCGAACGGCACCAGGTAGTCGCCCAGGAAGGCCATGCCGATGGCCCGGGTCGTCGGCGCGTGCGGGGGCAGCTCCGCGATCGTCGGCCATGGGACCTGGAAGATGAACATCACCAGGCACAGGAACATGGCGCTGCAGAGGATCAGGCCGGTCTTGAAGTGCGCGTGCTGCGTCTCCATCGTCACGTCGGCGATGCGATGCGTCAGCATCACGCCGAACACCATCAGGACGAGGATGCCGCCGGCATAGAGAAGCACCTGCACCGCGGCCAGGAAGTCGGCCGAGAGGAAGACGTAGAGCCCGGCGACACCGAGTAACGTCAGCAGTAGCGCGAAGACGCTGCGGATCAGCCTCCGGGAGAAGGCCGCGGCCACGGCGCCGAACAGCGTCATCGCCACGAAACCGTAGAAGACCAGGACTTGAAAGATGGCTTCCATCGCTCTGCTCGACGCCTCCTGTCAGCTGGTCGGAGTCTCTCCGGCCGGGACGTCCTTCTTCGGGGTGGGCTCGCCGGATTGTGCTGCAGGCGCCGCAGGCGGCTGTCTGCTCGAATCCGGCGCGGGATGGCTGCGCGCAGCGACAGCCTTCCCGGGTTTCACCGCGGCCGGGTTGCCGGGCCACGGCCGATCCCACTGGTGCGGTCGCGCAGGCGCGGCCAGGGGCGGGCCGGACACCTTGGGCAGCGTCCCCGGGGGAGGCGCCTCGGCGCCCTCCGGCCGGACCCCTTCGCCGAAGTGCAGCACCATGCAATCGCGGCTGTAGCCGGAGACCTCGTACTCCTTGCTCATCACGAGCGAGCCGGTCGGGCAGGCCTCGACGCAGAAGCCGCACCACAGACACTTGTAGAGGTGGATGTCGAAGACCGTGGAGTAGCGGCCCTTCCCCTTGCCGGCGCCCTCCATCGTGAAGCAGTCGGCCGGGCAGGCCTTGGAGCACATCTCGCAACAGATGCAGGCGGAGATGTCGTTGAAGAGCATCCCCCGGAAGCGCTCGGGATACTCGAGCTTCTCGTCGGGGTACTGGCTGGTCACCTCGCGGGTGAACATGTGCTCGAGGGTGATCTTCATCCCCACGGCGGTGGTGACCAGCCCATGCCAGATATCCGCAAGATAACGCTTCATAGAGGACGCCTCGTGATTCGCATCAGCCGACCGGAGCTGCACTCGCAGCGGTCGGGCGAGCGCCGGCAGCATATCATCGGACGGGAATCCGTCGCAAAGACCGGCGCAGGACGCGAAAAGCCGCACCAGCCATGATCGGCGCGGGCCGGTAATCCGCAAGAATGGTGCCGCGAGCGAGGGGTCAGCGCGGGCTTCGCCCTCGCTGAGGGGTCAGGGGTGAGGGGTTGGGGGTTAGGCAAGGGGGCACGGTCCGAACGAAGGGCACGCGAAGGCGGAGGCGTGTGGGGAGAGACGAGCACAGCCGTGATCGAGCCCTCCCGCAAGCACTTGCGGAAGGCCTGACCCCTACCCCCCAACCCCTGACCCCTACCTTCAGGCCTTGGCCCGAGGATCCGTCGCGACCTTCAACCGGGCCTCGGCGCGCGCCAGCGCCGCCCGGGCCAGTTCCCTGTCCAGATCGTGACTGTCCAGATCCTCGAGCGACTTTCGGGCCCGCTCGAACGCCTTCCGGGCGCGATCGATGTCGATCTCCTCGGGAAGCTCCGCGTCGTCCACCAGAACGATGACCTTGTTGTCCGTTACCTCGAAGAAACCACCTTCGACCGCCATCAGGACAGTGCGTCCGCCCCCCAGACGGATCACCAGCTCGCCGGCCCGCAGCGCGGCCACCATGGGCAGGTGCCCGGCCAGGACCTCAAAATAGCCCTCGGTGCCGGGCGCCGTGACGCTGACCGCGCGGCCGGAGTAGACCGACCGCTCGGGCGAGACGACCTCGATGGAGAACGTGGCATCGGACATGATCGAACCTCAGGCGGACATCCGCTTGGCCTTCTCGACCGCCTCGTCGATGGTGCCGACCAGGTGGAAGGCGCCTTCCGGCAGGTTGTCGTGCTTGCCGTCGAGGATCTCGCGGAACCCGCGGATGCTCTCGGCCAGCGTGACGTACTTGCCCGGAGTGCCGGTGAACACCTCGGCCACGTGGAAGGGCTGCGACAGGAAGTTTTGCACGCGGCGGGCCCGCGCGACCGTGAGCTTGTCGTCGTCGGAAAGCTCGTCGATGCCCAGGATCGCGATGATGTCCTGCAGGTCCTTGTACTTCTGGAGCACCGCCTGGACGTCTCGGGCCACCTTGTAGTGCTCCTCGCCGACGGTCAACGGACTCAGGATCCGCGACGTGGAATCGAGCGGGTCGATGGCCGGGTAGATCGCTCGCTTGAAGAGATCTCGCGAGAGCACTGTCGTCGCATCCAGGTGGCTGAAGGCGGTGGAGGGCGCCGGGTCGGTGAGGTCGTCGGCCGGCACGTAGATGGCCTGCACCGACGTGATGGAGCCGCGCTTCGTCGAGGTGATGCGCTCTTGCAGGGCCGCCATCTCGGTGGCCAGGGTGGGCTGATATCCCACGGCGCTCGGCATGCGGCCGAGGAGGGCCGACACCTCGCTGCCGGCCTGGGTGAAGCGGAAGATGTTGTCGATGAAGAGCAGCACGTCCTGGCCCTTCTCGTCGCGGAAGTACTCGGCCATGGTCAAGCCCGAGAGGCCGACCCGGAGACGGGCACCCGGAGGCTCGTTCATCTGGCCGAACATCAGGACCGTCTTGTCGATGACGCCGCTGGCCTTCATCTCGAGCCACAGGTCGTTGCCCTCGCGTGTGCGCTCGCCCACGCCGCAGAAGACCGAGACGCCGCCGTGTTTCGTGGCGACGTTGTGGATCAGCTCGGTGATGAGGACGGTCTTGCCCACGCCGGCGCCGCCGAAGAGGCCGACCTTGCCTCCGCGGGCGTACGGCTCGAGCAGGTCGACGACCTTGATGCCCGTCTCGAACGGCTCGCTGACGATGCCCTGGTCCTCGAAGCTGGGCGGCGGCCGGTGGATCGGGTAGCGCTTCTCGTAAGGGACCGGCCCCTGGTTGTCGATCGGGTTGCCCAGGAGGTCGAAGAGACGGCCCAGGGTGCCCTCACCCACCGGCACCGACACGGGGCCACCGGTGTCGACAGCCTCGGTGCCGCGGATCAGGCCGTCGGTCATGTCCATCGCGATACACCGCACGACGTTGTCCCCAAGGTGCTGGGCCACTTCGGCGACGAGAGGGACGTCCCGCTTCGGGTCCCGGATCTCGATGGCGTTGTAGAGAGACGGCAGGGATTCGGGCGGGAACTCGACGTCCACGACCGGCCCGATGATCTGCTTGATGCGACCGCTGGAAGCGGCCCTGGAGGCTCCGGAGGATGCGGTGGTGCTGTTGGCCATTTTGACTCCTGCGACTGTGGGGGATGGGATAGGAGGGGCGCTGGGGGTGCGGTCACTCGAGGGGAGCGAGCTGCGGTACTGATGATGTCGGTGGGGGGCTAGGGTATCGCTTCCAAGGTAACCTGACGTCGGGCGTTCATGCGTCATGTTGAACCACCAAGACACGAAGACGCGAAGAGACGCACCAAGGGGAAAGGTGAAACCCCTTTGTGCCGCCCTTTGGGCCTTTTGGTCTTCGTGGCTCAGCCTTTGGCATGTTGATTTGGAACCGCTCTACTAGT
>JACQZL010000056.1:7583-8583 GCA_016213865.1 Candidatus Rifleibacteriota bacterium | reverse complement strand
CGGACAGTTTAGGGTCCGCACCCTCGCCGAGTAGCCGCTTGCCGGATACGCCCGCCGAAGCCCTCGCCAACATCGGTCAAACCTCCGAAACCTGGTACACCAACCCCACGCGATGACCGCGGAGCCGATGCCCGCCTCACCGACTGCTACGGCGGACGAGACCCCGAACCAGTGCCGCCCTGCCTGGCAGGCACTACAGCCCGGTCCTTCAGCCCCCCCGCACCCCTTCTGCCGGCTCCCCCCAGGCGTCCTGGCCAGAAAAAAGCGGACAGTTTAGGGTCCGCACCCCTCGGCGCTCCCTCTAGCTCCAGTCTGTATTCCCGAGGGGTACGTCAGGAGTTCTGGAGTCGGAAAGCAGGGACACTGGAAGAGGTTCGGAGGCGTGGTTTGAGGGCGCTCGCGCGCGAACTGGGGCCAGATGGACTGGTTCGCTTTCTGCAACTTTACGGTACAGGCGAGGGTGACTACACCAGAGATCGTCATCTGTGGCTCGATCACTTCACGCTCGCTGATATCGTTGCAGGTATTCGCGCTCGACGCACTTCGCGGCGTCCAAAGGGCGGAAGCCAAGCGGCGAAAGCCAGCGCAGGATAGCGAATACCACTGACGGGCCGGCGAGGTTCGGGTCTCCCATAGCGCCTGCGCGCTACCCGTCGGAGGTGTTGGCGCCGTCGATGCTTCAGGCACCGACCCATTCGAGCGTCCATCTCCGCCTACTCGGGTGCATGACGACCTCCGGGAGGGTCGGCCTCCGTGCCGGCCTGGCGGGGCCAGTCGCTGTTGGTCCGGTCGTAAGACGAAACCCCGGAGGCCGGCGACGACTCCACTCCTGATGGATGGCCAACTGAAAGACAGAGGGCAGGAAAGTGCAAGGTAGAGACTTCGGCACCGACCAAGTCCGAGCGACTGGGCCGCACAGTTCGCGCCGTAGGGGCGGGGCTTGTCCCCGCCCGAAAGCCTGGCCCAGAGCGGGCGGGGACGAGCCCCGCCCCTACATCCC
>JACQZL010000056.1:0-7498 GCA_016213865.1 Candidatus Rifleibacteriota bacterium | reverse complement strand
GTCCCCGCCCGAAAGCCTGGCCCAGAGCGGGCGGGGACGAGCCCCGCCCCTACATCCCCTGGAGCCAAGTGTGCGGAGAATTGCGGCCAGAATGGTCGGTGCCGAGACTTCGAACCCTGTCGGCGGATCGTCGGACAGTCCCCGGGCCGTGAAACCAACCCAGAACCTGACGCAAGTCCCCAGCTCATGACCTACCCCGACCCGGTCGTCGGATGACCAGCCCACGGAGGCCGACCATGTTCTCTCGCAGTCAGCAGGAGCCATGCCCCCGGGCGAACGCGGGCGAGACTGCCCGTCCGTTGCTTCCGGAGAGGTTGCCCGAACAGATCGAGCTGCTGTCGGCCCGCTGCCCCGCCGCGGGCCACCTCCTGGCGCGCGCCCGTCTTCGAGAGCCCCTCGGCCCCGGCGAGACCCACGCCCTGATCCAGATCTTCACGCACCTGGGAGAGGACGGCCGCCGCTTCGTCCACCAGGCCCTGGCTGCCCAGCCTGGCTACGATCCCGACGAGGTCAACCGCGCCCTCCGCGCGGTGCCGCCGACCCCCATCGGCTGCCGCAAGGTGCGGCGGATGCTGCTCGAAGACGGGGTGACGGACCTGTGCCGCTGTGTCTTTCGCTTGCCGGCCGGCACGTACCCCGCCCCGCTGGTCCACCTGGACCTCTTTCCCAAGGCCGGCGGCAAGCTCTGCGAGCCGAGGAATCCGCCGCCGGATCTGGACGGAGATGGGCGCGAGTACGGCTATCTGAGCCGTCAGGCGAAGTCACCGTGCAGCTCGAGGGGCTCGGCGAGGAGCCGGAGCAGCCGGAGGCGGCCAGACCCGCGGTAGCGGGCAGGAGGTGAGCGGCCCGTGGACAGCCCGACGTCACTCTACGTGGTGGAGCAGGGGGCCCACGTCCACCGGGTGGCGGGCCGTCTGCTGGTGCGGGATTCGCGGGGCGCCGTCCTGCAGGACGTGCCGCTCTTCCGGCTGGAGCGGGTGCTGCTCTTCGGCAGCGTGGAGGTGACCAGCTCGGCCTTCGTACACCTGGCGCGCGAGGGGATCGACCTGGTCTACCTGACCAAGCAGGGCCGGTTCCTGGCCCGCGGCTGTCCCCTGGGCGTGCTGGCGACCGAGACGCGCTTTGCCCAGTACAAACTGGCCCTGGACGAGAAGCGCAAGCTGGAACTGGCCCGCAAGCTGGTGGCGGCGAAGATCGGCAACTCGAGAGTCGTGCTGCGACGCCGGAGCGATGGAACCGGAGAGCAGGACGCGAAGACGCGCGCGCGGCTCAAGCTGCTGGCGGACGAGGCGCTGACTGCCTCGAGTGTCGAAAGCCTGATGGGCCTCGAGGGGACGGCCGCCCGGGAGTACTTCGCGGGGCTGCGAAGGAACCTGAAGCAGGAGCTGGGCTTCGAGGGAAGGAACCGGCGACCGCCCAAGGACCCGGTGAACGCGCTGCTCTCCTTTGGCTACACGCTGCTCTTCGGGCAAGTGCTGTCGGCCATCCAGGTGGCGGCACTGGACCCGTACCTGAGCAACCTGCACGAGCTCAAGAACGGGCGTCCCTCGCTGGCGCTGGACCTGATGGAAGAGATGCGCTGCGTGGTCGACAGCCTGGTCCTTGCGGTCATCAACCGCTTCGAGCTGACGGCCAGGGACTTCGTCGACGGGGGCGAGGCCGGGACCCGGATGACGGAGGTGGGGTTGGCCAGGTACGTGAAGCTGTACCACGAGCGGATGGCGGAGACCTCCTTTCACGGTCCGAGCGGCCGAACGGTGGACTATCGGGAGTTCGCCCGGCTGCAAGCGTTGAGCTACCGGAGCTGGGTCCGCGGGGAGGGGGAGTATGTTCCGATGGAGTGGAGGTGAGACCTTGACGACCGCGGCAATCGTGCTACACTCCAGAAGACGGCAAGGCGAGGCGCAGATGATGGAGCGGTCGAGCAAGAGAGTCCAGACCCCCCGGCGCGACGGGAAGGGTGCACTTGTCGCCCTGGATCGGGCTTCAGCCTCCGCTGCTCTCCGACCATGCCGTACTGGTGCGGCCTTTCGAGAACGGCAAAGTGGTTTGTCGGCATGGATGCTACTGCGCGTCGATCGGAAGCCAGGAAAACCCAGTTTCATGCTAAAGGAGGCTCTGAAAACCCCTCGCGCGGACCTCCAGGTACCCCTCGAGAATGGCTTGACTTCGTTCGATCTCGCACATTCGCTCCCAGACAGGGAAGATCGAGGATTTTCGGGGGTCGGCGGATCCAGAACCCGCATCACGACTAGCTCGACGGAGGGGGGTGATCGCGAAACAGGGCATCACGGGCGGGCTCTCGGCTTCGGCAATGTCGTTGTATCAGGGTCGTTTTTCCGGAGGTCGCGGGAGGTTCGCACATTCCGCTCGTACAGCCCGCTCCCAGAGCCAAACGCCGGGGGTGTTGTTCCACCCCTCTTCCTCGCTTCAGAGGATTGAAACGCAACGATGGTCTGCGAGCGGGGCATGCTCATCGCAGCTTCCGCCCCTCTTCGTCGCTTCAGAGGGGGCGATGGACGGAAATGGCAAGGCACTTGGTTGCGTTGCCCAGCAAGGCGCCGTGGCGCGGGTCCCCTTGTATAGGTTCAGGAGATGCTGGTGTCGCGTGCTGGCCTGTTTGCGGCGACTCGTGTCCCTCGGTGCCCCGGTGCCTGCGGGACCGAGAGGTGGCAGCGCGCTATCGCTCGAGGGGCGAGGCCCAATGGCATTAAATCCAGCGTCAGGAAAGGCCTGACGGGCGTCGGAAAGGTAGAGGCGGCATCCTGCCGCTTCCACAGGTCCAGGCAAGTCGCCGTCGCGTGACCGGGCGCCCAGAAAGCGGCTGGAAGCCGCTTCTACCTTGCGGCGTGGCCATCGTTGCGGCCTCGCCGGCAAACCCATGGCAGGGGATGGGAACCACCACGATCTAATGCAATTGGGCGAGGCCCGAGCCGCGAGGTTCCTGCGCGTTTGCTCCCCGGCGCTGCCTCCCTCACCGTCCGCAGCGGTTGAAACCTGGCGAGCCTCCCGCG
Source organism: Candidatus Rifleibacteriota bacterium (assembly GCA_016213865.1). The sequence continues at coordinate 4,484 of JACQZL010000056.1, read as the reverse complement.
CCTCTCTTCGGTCGGCCGCTTCCCGCACCCCTGACCTGGCCGTCGGCCTGCGGTGGCGCGGCGCCCTGGAGAGCTCGATTCATGACTACTTGCCGGTCCGATTGGGGGAACGCAGAGCCGCCCGACTTCGAGTTGGGAGAGAGCAGGCCCAGCTCTGCCGGGCGGGTCGCGCGCGAATCCGCAGACCCGGTTGCGCCGAACGCTCGGGACCTCGAGAGGACGTACCGTGAGGCTGCGCGGAGACGCCCGGAAGATCCGGAGCCGGTCGCGCTGCTGGGGTTTCGGCTGCTCATGGGTCACGGCAGCGTGCAGGAGGCCCGGCGCCATTTCCTCGACGCTCTGCGGCTCGATCCCGGCCACCGGTTGGCCAATTTGGGCAGCGTTCTTTCGGACTTCGTGACGCACGGGGTGTCCGCGGCCAGCGGCGGGTTGGATGCAAGCTGGTGGCCGGAGGTGGGCGACTTGCTGGGGCAGGAGACTGCTGCTCGGGTGGAGGCGATCGCCATCCGCGCGACGAAAGTGCCTGCCCTGGAGCGCCGTGGCAATGACTCCAGCTTCTTTCGGCAGCTCGGAGCAAGCAACTTGTCGGCACGGTTGCGGCTCGAGGAGGTGCGGGGGGAGCCTCGGCGGCCGTGTGTGGGTCGCGACGAGGAGCTTGCGGCCGTCGTCAGGTCGATGGAAGGCCGCGGGGGCCAGGTGAGCGTGATGGTGGCGGAATCCGGCGTCGACCCGGCGGCGGTCTGGGAAGGCGCCGTGCCCGTACTGGTCCGGGCTTGGGATGGCGTCCATCCCGGCTGCACCGCCTGGGAATCGCGGGGGACTCTCGGAGAGCGGATGAACGGCGGGGGACGCGAGGCGGCCATCCGGTTTCGGGGGTCCTGCGCTTCGGGTCATGTCCTGTTCGTGCGGGACCTGGTGGAGTCGTTAGAGGGCGCCCGGGTGGACCCGGCAAGAAACTGGCTGGCCTCGGGCAGGATTGTTGCCCTGGCCCGCCGGGACGAGTACGAGCGTCTGCTCTCCTCGGCCCCGGCGCTGGCGGACTGTCTCGCCGAGGTTTCGGTCGGCGGGAGAACCCCGGAGGAAGCCCGCGAGGCCCTGCGCCAGGACCGCGGCCGGCTCGAGACCTGGCTCGGCGCTGAACTGGACGAAGAGGCCCTGGACGAAACGGTTCGGCTCGCGGCCCGGTGTGCCGTCGGGCGAGCACTGCCGGAGTCGGCGTTGGACTTGATGGAGCGCGCGAGACGCCGCACGCCCCGCGCCGGCAAACGCGTGAGACTGGAGGTGGAGAGCCTTCGCCTTGCCGGCGCCGACTGGGCGCGGTTGCCCGTGGAGAAGCTGGCCGTGACCGGAAGCGACTCCGGGAGCCTGACGACCCTGTTGGTCGCGCGGGTTCCCGGTCAGGAGGAGGCTTGTCGCGCAGTCGCGGCCGCAGTTGCCGAACACGCTCTGGAGGACAGGCCTGGGGAGCCCGGGACGACGGCAGCGGCCCTCCTCTTCGTGGGCGCCGAGAATAGCTCGAAGTCCGCGATGGCCCGGGCGCTTGCGGATGCGAGGTACGGCGAGGGGCACTTCTTCTCGGCGGATCTGGGCCCGGGCCTGGTCGACGCGGAGTCCTTGCTGGGTGCCGCCAAGAGAGGTGGACTGTTGACGAAGCACCTCGCCAGACAGCCCTTCTCGGTGGTCTGCCTCGAGAACGCGGACCGCGCCCAGCCGGCGCTGCTGGCCCGCCTGGACCAGTTGCTGGAACGTGGCCGGCTCGACGGAGAGGACGCCGGACCGGATGCGAGACGGGCCATCCTCATCCTGGGAGTCAATGCCCCGATTGGGTCTACGACGGTGGGCTTTCTGAAGGAGTGCCGTTCCGCGCCGGGGACGGACCAGACCGCCAGACGGCTCTTCCCGGAGAACCCTCGCCTGGCCAGGAAGCTCCACGTCGTGCCCTTCCGCGGGCCCGACCGGAGCGGGTCGGCGGCTCCCACGAGCACCGGCGGTGCAGTGTCGGAGCCCGGCGATGTCCCGGGACAGGCGGGGGCACGAGCCGCCGGCGCCGGGGGCCGGACGTGCGAGGCCCCGCGGAGACCCGACGGGAGGCCGGACGCATGAGAACGAGGGCGGCGGTCCTGGTTGTCCCGCAGTCGAACGGCGGGTTCGACGCCCTCACGGGTTTCGAGGTCCGGGGGCTGGGGTTCGCGTCCGGGGAGGATGCGGAGCGGTTGAACGTCCTGCAGGAAGAACTGCTCGCCCAGCTTGCGCTGCCTCTGGACGATCGGTGGTTGGAGCTGCACTATGTCGGGCTGCCGGATCGCGACGAGCCTTGGCGCTCGCGCGTTCGGCTCGCCCTCTTCGCCGGGGTCCGCGCCGAGACGGCCCTGGAGGCCAGGGCTCGCGCGGTGAAGTTGCACGAGGCTGTCTGCTGCGGGCTCCGAGGCACGTCCAGGCTTCAGGAGTCGGACGGCATCGTGGACGCAAAGGAGCTGGAGGCTCTGTGGGCACCTTTCACCATCGGCTGCCGGCTGGAGATGCTGCGCCGCACCGTTCCCGACGGTGCTTGCGGCCAGGACTGGGTGCTGCCCTTCAGAGGAGGGACGACCGAATTCGCCGCCCTGCCTCGCTCGCTGATGAGTGCCGAGTCCCGGGCGCGGGTGAGACTCGCTGTCAGACCGGCCAGGCTCTTCCCGTGGGAGGAATCCGAGCTGCTGCCGCTGCTGGGGCTTGCTCAGGCCGGCGGGGGAACGGTCCCGCCCGCCTGGGTGATGCCTCTCAGCGGCGCGGTCGAGCTGGCGGCGTCCCTGCTCCGCTCCCGAGATCAACTCGTGTCGATGCGGCTCTGCATCGACTCGGAGGGGCCCCTGCCGGCTGGGGTCGTGGCCGCCCTGGTCCGGGAGGTCGCAGACGCGGGGGGAGGCGGTGGACGTCCGGGCCCGACGCTCGACGGTGCTTACGAGCTGGTGCGATTGCCCGAGGCCGGGAGTCTGCGGCCACTGCTGTCCGGGGAGCCCACGGAGCCGTCGCCCGGGGCCGCGGAGGAACCCTCGCGACTCCGGCGACTGTTCACGGTCCGGCAAGCAGCGAAGGCCTTTCGCTTGCCGATCCTCGCCGGACCGCTGCACGGGCTGCCTTGTCGGACGAGCCGGTTCTTGATGGCTTCTCCGCTCGTACCGGCCGTGGGGTTGAAGCTCGGCAGGAACGGGCGCCGGGACGAAGCGCGGCGAGTTGCGGTTGCCGACCAGGCCCGTTGCCGCCATCTCTACGTCCTCGGGCAGACGGGCGCCGGCAAGTCGATGTTCCTGCACTCCTGCATCATGCAGGACCTCGAAGCCGGGCTCGGGGTGGCCGTCATCGATCCGCATGGCGACCTGGCCGAGCGGGTGATGGCGACGATGCCGCGGAGCCGGCTGGACGACGTGGTGCTGATCGACCCAACGGACGGAGCCTGCCCCGTCGGAGTCAATCCGCTGGACTGCAAGGACCGGGAGGAGCAGGACCGTGTCTGCGAGGAGATCCTGACGCTGTTCTGGCGGATGTGGCCGGCCGACTTCGTCGGCCCCGTCTTCCAGTACACGGTCAGGAGCCTCCTGCTCATCATGATGAGACTGGCCAACCAGGGGCTGATTCCGCGTCCCGTGACACTCCTGGCCTTTCCGACCTTCCTGCGCAATCAGCGACTGCTCGAGCGGACGCGGGACGTGATCACGGATCCGACCCTGGCGGAGTTCATCGACGAGTGGCTCAAGGACGTGAAGTCCTCGCGGTCGGATGGTTCGATGACGTACTTCCTGTCGAAGTTCGACGTCTGCCTCAATCGCATGGCCGCTCGCGGGCTGTTCGGGCAGCGCACCTGCAAGCTCGACCTGGGCCAGGTGATCGAGCAAGGGAAGATCCTCCTGATCCGGCTGCCGTCAGGGCTCCTGGGGGAGATGACCGTCCGATTCCTCGGGTTCCTGCTGATGACGAAGATCCAGGATTCCATCCTGGGACGGGCGAGGCTGGCGCAGGCTGACCGCAAGCTGTTCGTCGTCTATGCCGACGAGTTCCAGAACTTCCTGACGGACTCGTTTCCAATTCTGCTGGCCGAGGGGCGCAAGTTCGGCGTGTCCCTGGTGCTGGCCAACCAGTACCTGAGCCAGTTGCGGGACACGGGCAGGATGGGGAACCGGCTGGTGGACGGTATTTTCGGGAACGTGGGGACGATCCTCGCGTTCAGGGTGGGAAACGAGGACGCCGTCACGGTGGCCCGGCAGTTCGGCAATGACGTCGACCCGGCGGACCTGGTGAACCTGCCCAACTACCAGGCGTATGCCCGGGTCCTGGAGGACGACGGGCGGCCGCGCGTGTTGAGTCTGTGGACCGAGATGCACTGCGTGAAGCCGAGCCTCACCATCGCGGCGCAGTGTCGGGCGGCCTCCCGGGCCAAGTACGGCACCAAGCTCGCCGAGGTCCAGAGGCAGATCGACGAGGAAGCGGCGGCCATCAAGAAGCTGCTC
>JACQZL010000055.1 GCA_016213865.1 Candidatus Rifleibacteriota bacterium | reverse complement strand
TCGCTTTGTGCAATCAGTGCCGGGTCCAGGGCCGGGCACCGGTCCTGGCAGGGGCCCGGGGACAGCGTCCCCGGCAGAACTCGTACCAGCGCGGCTTCCCACCTTCCGCGCGCGCACCCCGACGGAAGTGCCCGGAGGTGTGCCGCGGATCGCGATGCTAGACTGGTAGGCGCCTTCGATTGCTTGCCGAGGAGCCATGATTTCCTTGTCGCGATGGTCCTTCCCTCTCGCCCTGCTCCTGCTCGCGATGCTGGCCCTGCCCTGGAGCCCTGGCTGCGGCGAAGGAGGGCCGGCGGCGGGCGCCGGAGCGGAACACGCGGCGGGCGCATCCTCCTCGCTGGCCGCCATCCGGGAAAGAGGCTACTTGATCGTGGGAACGGCCATCACCAAGCCCTTCGAGTTCCACGATCCGGACACCAACGAACTTGTCGGGCTCGACGTCGAGATCGCGACGGGCCTCGCCTCACGCCTCGGAGTGAAGTGCGAGTTCCGGGAGATGCCGTTCGCCGCTCTCATCCCGTCCCTCGAGACCGGCAAGGTAGACATGACCATCGGTGCGATGCACGTGACCGACGCCCGCCGCAAGTCCGTCGACTTCGCCGAACCCTACCTGGAAACCGGGCTCGTGATGGTCGTCCCGGCGCAGGCGGAGGGAAAGCTGCTGCGGGCGGAGGACCTCCAGGGACGGCGGGTCGGCGTGAAGCTGGGCTCGACGGGCGATCAGCTCGCCCAGGAGCTGCTCTCGCGCGGGCTCAGGCTGGAGCGCAAGGAGTACAAGGAGACGCTCGAGTCGCTGCTCGACCTCGAGTTCGGGCGGCTCGACGTCGTGCTCAACGATTACCTCAACACGCTGGCCTACTTCAAGGACCATCCGTCCCAGATCAAACTCGCGACCACGGCCGCGGGACAGGTGAGCTTCCTGTCTCGCGCCGGGTTCGGGGTCGCTTTCCGCAAGGGCAGCCGCGAGCTGGTCGAGGCCGCCGACGCGGCCCTGCGCCAGATGAAGACCGACGGGACCATCAGGAAGATCCACGACAAGTGGCTGGCGGCTTCCCGTTGACGGACTGAAGTGACGCTCGACTTTTCCATCCTCTGGCAGAAGCTGCCGCTGCTCCTCGAAGGCGCCGCGATAACGCTGGAGATTACCTTCGCCGCGCTGGTCCTGGGCACGGCCGTCGGCTTCCTGGTCGCCCTGACGCGGCTGCTCCAGGTGCCCGTCCTGCGTCAACTGGGCCGGGTCTACGTCCTCGTCTTCCGCGGGACGCCTCTGCTGGTGCAGCTCTTCATCCTGTACTTCGGGTTGCCCAGCGTGGGCATCAAGCTCGGTCCGTGGCCGGCCGCAATCCTCGGGCTGGGACTCAACACCGGGGCCTACGTTTCGGAGATCATCCGGGCGGCTGTCGAGTCGATCGACCGCGCGCAATGGGAGGCGGGGCTGCTGGAGGCCCGGCACCTGACGGTCCTCTGGTTCATCGTCCTCCCCCAGGCCGTCCGGCGGATGCTTCCCCCGCTGACCAACCAGTTCATCAGCACGCTCAAGAACTCGTCCCTCGTCTCGCTCCTCACCATCGAGGAACTGTTCCGCCGGGGCGAACAGGTCATCTACTCCACGTTCAGGGCCTTCGAGATCTACCTGGGGGTGGCCGCGATCTACCTCCTGATGACGACCGTCCTGAGCACCCTCCAGGATTACCTCGAAGCCCGGCTCGACTGAAAGACGCCCGGCCGACACCCGGTTTGAATCTCCCATGCTCCCGTCATCGAACGCCTCGAACTGCGGGAGTAGCCAGGGGGGCGGAGAGCTTGGTGGAACCAAGCGCTTGGTGCGTCGCGACCCGTTCAATCGTCTCCAGAACGCGGGCTTTCACCTGAGGCGAAAACTCGGCTCCGTAAAACCGATCGAAGAGGAACTTGCGCTCCTCGGCCAGGCCCGCACCTGGACGCTGCTGCCGGAACCAGGCGAGAGCGAGGGCAACGGCTGTGTCGAACATCGAGCACGCCATCTGGACCCGCTCGCCAGGACTGCGAGCCATCAAGAGCTGCCGCTGGAGGTCGGCTACCGGGGGTGAAGTATCGTTCACCGATGCACCTCCTGAAGGAGGCTGGCCACGTCGAGGTAGGCAGCCCATCGAGCGATGTACGGCCAGTCCAGAGCCTCGACATTCTCGATCAGGCTGCGAACATCGGCAAGTTGTCGCTCCGAGCGGCTGTCCTTCGCCCAGAGCGGGCGCAGCCCGCGCTGTGGTGCTACCTGTCACGCATCATGAACTGGTGGTGTCCTCCGGAGAAGGGGCCCTCGAATCCGAGAGCACGCCGCCGGCGAATCGACTTCAGTCGAGAAACCGGCTTCACGACTCAAGCAGCCCGCAGGTTCAGGTCGATCCCGTCGACGCCCACTTGCGCAACATCCGCGAGCGCCCGGACTACCCCAGCTACATCCAGAAGGGCACGGTGGTCGTGTCGCAGCACTACCTCGAGGACGACTCGGGCCGAGAACGCCGGATGGCGGCCC
>JACQZL010000054.1 GCA_016213865.1 Candidatus Rifleibacteriota bacterium | reverse complement strand
GCAGCCACCTCGTCGGGCCCCATCGGCTGGCGACGGCGTTCCGGGTCGGCATCGTAGGACCTTCGCCGGAAGAAGAGCCGCCGCAGGCTGGACATGCGGTTCTTGCAGGCGTTGATGACGACCGTGTGGAGCCACGTCGACAGCTTCGCCTCTCCGCGGAAGCCCCTCAGGCCGCGGTAGAGCTTGAGGAACACCTCCTGGGAGAGGTCGTGGGCCTCGTCGGGGTCTTTCAAGTAGTACGTGCACAGCGTCAGGACCTTTGAGGAGTAACGTCGAACGATCTCGTTGTAGGCCGCTTCATCGCCGGCCTTGAAGCGCTCGACGAGCTCGGTGTCACTGTCTGCTGTGGCGGGCAGTTCTGCCATCGGCTCCGGAGCGGCTTCCGGGAACGTTCGACCTCCGCGCTGGCGGAAGGTTCCCGTCCGGGAACCGCGAGCCCATCTTAACATCATGGATGCGCGGACACTCGCGACAGTCGCCGCACCCCTGTGAAGCTTGACACCTCGCGAACGCTGCAAATAAGTAGAAGAATGCCGGGGAGCGTGTCCTGGCTGGATTGAAGGAGAAGATCGTGGCGAGCTACCTCCAAATGTTGATCCTGGCGGCAGCGATGCTGCTCCTGGCCGGTCTGCAGGCCGGCTGTGCGGTCTCGACCTCCGCGGGACTCGACGACGACGAACTGACAGGCCAGAAGGAGGGCGGGCCGAAGAAGGCCGGCGCGGCACCCAGGCGCGCCGCCGCGGTCCCTCCGCCTGTCAAGCAGCCCGCGGTGAGCCCAAAGGGCGGCACGTTGCGCCTCGGGCTCTCCGGAGAACCGCTGACCCTCGACCCGGCCGAGGCCGTCGATCACGAGGCGATCGTGGTCTGCGAGAACCTCTTCGACACCCTCGTGCGCTACGCCGACGGGTCGACCGAGCTGGAGCCCGGACTGGCCGAGGGCTGGGAGAGCACCAAGGACGAGCTCACCTGGATCTTCCAGCTCCGAGAGAACGTCAAGTTCCACGACGGCACCCCCCTCACGGCGGACGCCGTGGCGTTCAGCTTTCACCGTCAGATGGACCCGACCCACCCCTTCCACGCCGGCCAGGCGCTGTTCTGGAAGCGGCTGATGACCGCCGTATCGGAGGTCCGCGTGCTGGACAGGCGCCGCGTCGCGATCGAGCTGTCGCGGCCCTACGCGCCCCTCTTGGCGGCGCTGGCCATGCCGCAGGCCTCCATCGTGAGCCCCGAGGCCGTCAAGCAGCAGGGGACGGCCGGCTTCGCACGCCACCCGAACGGAAGCGGCCCCTTCAAGTTCGTCGACTGGAGCACCGGCCAATCGATCGTCCTCACGGCGAACACCGACTACTGGGGCACGAAACCCAACCTGGCCGGCGCCATCGTCCGAGTCGTTCCGGACCCGACTGCCCGTCTCCTGCAGTTGATCCGGGGCGACCTGGACGCCATGGAGGGACTGAGCCCCACCGACCGGACGCTGGCCAGCAAGAGCGGCCTCGACATCCAGACGATGCCAGGCCTCAACGTCATCTACCTGGCCTTCAACACCCGCCCGGCCGCTCCCCAACCCGAGACGACCTCGACGACCGAGGAGGTCATGACGACCGGCGCCGTCGGTCCGACGCCACCTCCGATCGGCCTCTCCGCGCTCAAGGCCCGGACGCAGACGGGGCTGCGCAGCCCGAGAATCCGAAAAGCCCTCGCCCGGGCAATCAACAAGTCCGCCATCTGCACTGAGGTCTTCGGCGGCATGGCGGTCCCGGCGGTGACCCCGCTGCCGCCGACCATGTGGAGCTGCAAGTCGGACCTGAAGGACTACACCTACGATCCCGTCGCCGGGCGCCTGCTCCTGGAGCAAGCGGGGTACGCGAAGAACTTCCAGATCGAGCTCTGCACCCTCGATCAGACGCGCTCCTATCTCCCCAATCCGCGCCAGTTGGCCTTTGCCGTCAAGATGGGCCTGGAGAAGTTGGGGGTCGAGGTACGAGTCCGACCGATGGACTTCGAGCGCTTCCAGGAGACGGTCGAGGCCGGCCAGCACGATGCCTGCGTGATGGGATGGGTGGGCGACCTGGGAGACCCGGACAACTTCCTCTACACGCTGCTCGATTCCAACAGCGCTCAGCCACCGCACACGACGAACTACGCGCTCTTCTCGTCGGACCTGCTCCATCAGAAGCTCCTCGAGGGTCAGGGATTCAGCAACCGGATCACCCGCGAGCACGCCTATCGCAAGGCCCAGGAGATCGTCTTCGCGGAAGCGCCCATGATCCCGCTGGTCCATCTGCTGGACAGCCTCGTCACCCAGCCGGTCGTCGGTGGTCTGCGACTCCACCCGGTCGGCCTCCGCCGCCTCGTGACGGCATCGCTCAATCGGTGAGCGGTGGCCGGCCCCGGACCGGGGGCCCGGAACTCGGGGCTCGGAGCTCAATGGGTGTCTGAGACCCGGGTGTGGGGTTCGATGCAGGGAATGTCGAGGCGCTTCTCCACGTTGCCCCGCCAACACCGGTAGCGCGGGCCCTCGTGGCTCGCTCTCGTCGAGTCGCCGCTCCACAAGCGGGGGACAAGCCCAATGGCACTAAATCCTCATGGTTCCCATCTCCTGCCATGGATTTGCCGGCGAGGCCGCAACGATGGCCACGCCGCAAGGTAGAAGCGGCTTCCAGCCGCTTTCTGGGCACCCGGTCACGCGACGGCGACTTGCCCGGACCTGTGGAAGCGGCAGGATGCCGCTTCTACCTTTCCGACGCCCGTCATGCCTC
>JACQZL010000053.1 GCA_016213865.1 Candidatus Rifleibacteriota bacterium | reverse complement strand
GTCCCGCCATGGTAGGGCAAACGGTGGCGGGATTGCCGGAGAGGCTCTCAGCCGGCGCGCTTGACGGACATGGCGGCCACCGTCTTGTCGTTGCCGCCCATGCTGATCATCAGCCCATAGGGCCGGTCCGGAGTGACGTGCGCCTGGCAGCCGCCGGCCTGCCCGGTTAGCTGCGCCAGGAGGTCCACCGCCTGGCGGACCCCGGTGGCGCCCGTTGCGTGGCCGAACCCGATGAGCCCGCCGCTCGAGTTCGTGGGCAGCTCGCCGCCCAGCTTGCTCTTGCCCGCCGTCACGAAGCCGGCCGCCTCGCCGGGAGGCACGACCCCGATCGCCGCGAGCGCCATGAGCCCCGTGATCGTGAAGCAGTCGTGCACCTCGAGCAGGCCCAGACTCTTCGGGCCGATGCCCGCCATCTCCAGGGCCTTGCGCACCGACTCCCTGGAGGTGCTCAGTTCCGTGAGGTCCCTGGGCGGCCGGGTGAGATCGGCCTGGCTCTGGCCGAACCCGCACACGAGGGCGGCCTTCCCCGCGGCCATGCCGATCCGGCCAAGCCCCTCCTCCGAGCAGACGAGGATCGCCGACGCGTCGTCGGAGACCTTCGAGCAGTCGAAGAAGTTGAGGCTCTCCACGAAGGCCGCCGGGTTGGGCGGCGTCATTCCCGCGGCGAGGAGGTCCTTGGTCTCGTTGTGGTGCTCTTGCGCCTGCGGACAGCGGCGGGCGTGCTCGATCGCCTGAGCGTACCAGTGGGCCATCCCCTCCCGCGTGCGCTCCTTGCCGTACTTCTCGCCATAGGCGTGAGCCCGCTCGGAGAACTTGGCGGGGAAGAAGTAGGCGTGCCCGTTCTTTCGCTCCGTCGCGTAGTGCCCGGCCCCGGCGAGGTAGTCGGCGCCGTAGATCGCCTTGACCGTGTTCTGCACCTCGACTCCCAGGACCAGGACGACGTCGGCCGTCTCCGCCAGGACACTCTTGATGCCGGTGTAGAGTGCCAGTCCGCCCGACCCGCAGGCCCCCTCCACGCGGGTGGAGGGCTTCAGCTCGAGCGCCGGATCGATCGTCGGCATCAGCCCTGCCAGGTTTCCTTGCCGGCAGAAACGGGCCGCCATGAAGTTCGAGATGACACATTCGTCGACGAGCGAGGCCGACGGGAGCTGAGAGACGACGCCCTTGCCGGCCTCCTGGATGTAGTGCTCGAGACCGGGGCGCGGCTTCTTGGGGTTGAACTCCTTGCGGCCGGTGCCCAGGCAGATGGTGTTGAACCCCGCAGCCAAGAAAACGTTCTTCCTGAGCTTCTTCACGACCGCACCTCCCCGTCCGTCCGAGCAGCGCCTGTCTTCGAGCCCGGGACGACCTCGCTGACCGCGCCGTAGGCGTGGTAGAAACCGTTGAGCAGCACTCCGTTCACGTCCTCGACTGTCCTGGCCACGCCGTCCCGGACCAGGTTCCGGGAGATCTCCGCGGAGCGGCCGAGATACGTGCGGGCCAGGTCCGCACCCTGGGTGTCCTGCGCCCAGAGCGACTGGAAGTACGCTCGCAGCGCCTCGTCCTTCTTGGGGTGCGAGACCATCTTCTTCCAGGGGGCCCATCCGCCGGGCAGAGGCCCCAGTTGACGGTCGGCCCGGGCGCACCAGCCGTCGGGCTCGGTCCGGTCGAAGGCCACGTACTTGCCCTCCTGCAGGTCGTAGACGCCCGCGGGGGCGTTCCTCTCGTACTTGAGAAACCCGTCCTTCTGGGCCCCGCTGGAGAACTGCCCGCCGAGGACCCTCTTTTTGACGAAGCTGTCGACCAGCTCGCTGGCCAGCCCCTGGCGCGGGATGTAGCGGTTCATCACCTTCAAGATGCTGCTGAAGACGTCGATCCCGACGTAGTCGATGAGCTGGAAGATCCCCATCGGACGGAGCATGAACTCCTGACTGACGCGGTTCACGGCATAGACCGCCTCGACGAACGAGCGGCCCTGGCGGGTCAGCCGCTCGACCTCCGAGATGGCGTGCAGGCCGTCCCGGATGAAGTGGCCGTTGCCGATGAAGCCCGCCACGTCGTTGGAGGGGATCAGCTTCTTGCCCAGGAGCTTTCCCAGCTCCAGCGACAGGGCCGAGAGGTCGGGCCGCGTGCCCTCGTGCGAGATCAACTCGACCAGTCTCTGGATGGGCGGCGGGTTGTAGAAGTGGTATCCGATCAGGCGCCCCTCGAGGTCGGCCTTGCGGTCGAGCGTCGAGATCGGAATGGAGGAGGTGTTCGTGAAGAAGAAAGTCTGGTCCGAGCACATCTTGCGGAGCTTCTTGTAGACCCCGAGCTTGACCTTCTCGTCCTCGACGATCGCCTCGAAGACCAGGTGGGAGTCCGAAACCGAGGTCAGCTCGGTCGTGAGAAACGCGACGCGTCCCACGTCGGCGACGAAGGCCTCGACGATCTCCCCGTTCTCGACGAGGTCGGCACGATCGGCATACAGCGCCCGCAGCTCGACGATCGACTTCTCGGCGAGCTTCAGGGCTTGCGCCCGGAGGTAGTCCGCGAGGCCGCTCAGAGCCGCGGGGCTCACATCCACGAGGTTCAACCGGAAGCTCTTGCCTCGCTCTCCGGCAGCGAGCTTTCGCTTGGCCATCAGCACCGACACGAGCAGCGCGATGCCGCTTCCCATCTTGCCGGCCGCTCCAATCACCGACACGTTCTCCAGCCGATTGAACAGGTCCATGGTTGATCTCCCTTGGAGTCTCGACGTTGTTGCGAGCCAGAACTGTAGGCACCGGAGCCGCGGGCGAGTCAACCCCTCTGTGGGCCCCCGCACCTCCTCCCAGCTTGGCGATTGGGCGCGAGCGCTGTAATCTGACCATCGGCGCCATGTCCCAATTTCTTGCAAGCGTATTGGTGAAGCGGGGGCTGCTCCAGCAACCCGAAATCGACGAGGCCGAGAGCCTCCTCGAGGCCACTCCGGGCAAGGCCCTCCACGAGTTGCTCGTGGAG
>JACQZL010000084.1:21961-46305 GCA_016213865.1 Candidatus Rifleibacteriota bacterium | reverse complement strand
GAAGGAAGGTGCGGTCTACCCCACGGTCCAGAGCCCTACGGCCCGTTTTCACTTCTGGGGGCGTGCTGGCGGCCCGTCGTAGCTGCGTTGAAGACAGGCACCGTGGCCACTCGACGACGCGGCTTCCCACGTTTCAGGGACACTCCCGACGGTACCGGGTCCGTTGCCCGGACCCGCTCGGTGGGCTATGATCGCTCCCGACGCTTCGAGGGGCACCGTACCTCGTGCCCGTTGGCATCGAAGCGAGACTTTTCGGAGGTTCGTGGTATGGCTGAATCTCGGCCCTCGGGTCTGGCGGCCCGACTCAAGAACATGGTGACCAAGGCCGAACCGCCCGCGCCGGCGCAGAAGGCCCCGCCTCCGCCGCCTCCGCAAGCCACGGCCCCGCAGCCGGCGGCGCCTCCCCCGCCACGGCCGGCCGCTCCGCCGCCGCCACCCCCGGCGCCCCCCAAACCTGCGGCGCCTCCTCCTTCGGCGCCGGCCCCTGCAGCGCCAGCCGCTCCGGCGGCCCCGGCTGCAGCCGCGGCTCCGGCTGCCACGGCTGCCCCGGGGACGACGACGCTGGGCGATCCCTACGGCCCCGCTCATCCCCGCCAGCAGGAGTTTCTCGCCTTCACGTACGAGGTCCGGGACCGGCTGGCGATGGACCTGAATGCCAACGAACTGGAAGCGATGTCCGATTCCGAGCGGCAGGCCTTCTTGCGGACCGCCGTGGAGCAGGTCATCGACCAGGTGCAGTCGGAGCGGCAGCTCGCCGCGACCCCCGAAGAGAAGAAGGTCGTGGCCGGCGACGTGCTCGACGAGATCCTCGGCCTTGGCCCGATCGAGGTCCTGCTCCGCGACAAGGACGTCGACGAAGTGATGGTCAACGGACCGCGCCAGATCTTCGTGGAACGCAAGGGCAAGCTGCACCTCACGAATCACGTGTTCCGCAACAACGAGCACGCGATGCACATCATCCATAAGATCGTGGCCCCGCTCGGCAAGCACGTGGACGAGATGCAGCCCATCTGCGACTGCCGCCTCGCCGACGGCAGCCGCGTCAACGTCATCATCCCGCCGCTGGCCATCGACGGTCCGTCGATCACCATCCGAAAGTTCAAGAAAGAACGACTGGGCATCTCCGACCTGGTCCGCTTCGGGACCCTCACGCAAGAGATGGCCGACTTCCTGGACGCCTGCGTTCGCGGGCGCCTCAACATCGTGGTCTCGGGTGGTACCGGCTCGGGCAAGACGACGACGCTCAACATCCTCTCCAACTTCATCCCCGACGACGAGCGGATCGTGACGTGCGAGGACGCAGCCGAATTGCAGCTCCGCAAGATCCACGTGGTGCGACTCGAGTCGCGACCGCCCAACATCGAGGGCAAGGGCACGATCTCGATCCGCGAGTTGGTCAAGAACTGCCTCCGAATGCGTCCCGAACGCATCATCGTCGGTGAGATCCGCGGCGGCGAGGCCCTCGACATGCTCCAGGCCATGAACACCGGCCACGACGGCTCACTGACCACGGGCCACGCGAACACGCCCCGCGACATGATCCGCCGTCTCGAGACGATGGCGATGATGAGCGGAATGGACCTCCCGCTGAAGGCCATCCGCGAACAGATCGCCGCGGCCGTCCATCTGATCGTCCAGCAGAGCCGCCTTCAGGACGGCAGCCGCCGCATCACCCACATCACCGAGGTCCAGGGTATGGAGGGCGAGGTGGTCACCCTCTCGGACATCTTCCTCTTCGAGCAACGGGGCGTGGACGAATCGGGCAAGATCATCGGCAAGCTGACGCCCACGGGCCTGAGGCCCAGGTTCATCTCGAAGCTCGAGGCCCACGGCATGCACCTGCCCGCCAGCATCTTCATGGCCAAGGACGGCGGCGGGGCTTTCTGACCCCCTACTCCCGCTCCGCTTCGCATGGCGCGACGGTTTCGGCTGTCGGCGCTCGATTTCGAGTTCGAGCTCTTCTGTTCTCTGTCTCTACAGTTCCGGATGGCAGGCCAACCGAGAAGCAGAGGACAGGAGAGTGCAAGTTGGAGACTTCAAGTCCAGTCGCCGGATGGTGCGAAGTCCCCGACCTTGGGTTCCTGGCGTCGCCCGGAGCCCTCGGGGAACCGGCCGGGCAGGTTGTCTCGCGCAACCGGCTCCCCGAGGCACGAGCCCTCAGTCCCCTTCCTCCGGACCGGTCAGGTCGGCGGCCGCGCCGCGGACGTTCCCGGAGCGGTCCTGGGCGTCGCCGTTCGAGGTGCCGCCGCCGCGGGACGAGTCGAGGAACTGGATGCCCTCCACGAGGACGTCATGGAAGGTCCTGCTCTCGCCCTTGTCGTTCTGCACCGTCCGGGCTCGCAGCCGTCCGTCGATAAAGAGCGGCCTGCCCTTCTTGGCGAACTTGCCGAGGATTTCGGCCCGCTTCTCGAAGGCCACCAGGTTGAGGAACGTCGGCTCGTCCTTGCGGTTCCCCTGCCGGTCGGTGTACGTCCGATTGACGGCGATTCCCGTCAAGGCCATCGCGGCGCCGGTCGGGAGAGTGCGCATCTCCGGGTCCCGGGTCAGGTTACCGATGAGCATGACCCTGTTGAGCGATCCCATTTTCATATCCTCCTCCTCGCTCTCGGCGAGGTTTCGTCGTGTCCGCGGGAATCGCGGATGGACGAAAGGTAACTCGCCGGTCGGGCCGGTAGCGCTGACACGCGCTGAAATCGGCTGACACGCGCTGACACGCGCTGACACGAGCAGGCCGACTTGGCGCCGCGCGAGCGGTGACCCGGTCCCGAGGGTCGCGGAAAGCGCCTCGATCGGTTCGTTACATCCGCCCGGCGCTCCGCTCACGCGTCCCCAGCAGTCCCAGTCCCAGCGCGGCGAACGCCAGGGTCACGGCCGCCGGGCCGCCCCAGCTCCAGAACAGCTTCGCGAGGTCGACCCTGGGCAGATACTGGACGGTCATCACGAAGGCCTCGAAGACGCCGAACCCGACGGCGACGAAGAGGTAGCTCCCGACAACCGTGTTGCAGCCAAGGATGAAGAGGATCGTCAGCTCGGAGGCCATCGCGGCGCGACAGAAGAGGAGGTCGGAGCTGCTCCCGTGCAAACCAGGAAGCAGGCTGATCAGCAACAGGGCAGCCACTGTCGGACCGCTCCAGTAGAGGTCCTTGCGCGGGTAGAGGTGGACGCAGGCCAGGTACAGGAACCCGAGCCCGTGCAGGCCCAGGAAAAGGGCCGCGCCCTCGGAGATCGGCGCCACCCGGCACAGTAGCAGCCAGGCGCCGGCACCGGCCCGGAAGATCTCCCAGAAGCCACCATCGCGCAGCGCGTGGATCATCAGCATCGAGACCAGAGCTGCCAGCAAGGCAGGCCGAAGCTCACAGATGGCCTGGGCCGCGGAGGCCGGGGTCCCTCCCGAGATGAGCGTCAATAGGCAGCAGACGGCCAGAGCCGGCATCCTGCGCCGGTCCGTCAAGGAGTGCAGCCAGAGGTTGAAGGCCGTCACGGCGACCAGCATGAGCTGGAAGAACGGCATCCCTGCCCGGGCTGGAATCAGGCTCTCGTCGTGGATTCCGGCCATGATCAGGGCGACGACGCAGAGGCCGCCCATCGCGCCCGTGCGGCGCGCGTTCGCAGGCGAGGCCTTGACCGCCAGCACACCGGCCCCGAGCAGAGCCGGCGCCAGGTGAAGGAACGTCAGGTCCTGGCCGAAGACCGCCGCCAGCCCGTACAGGTGTCGCAGGACAACCACGAACGGATAGAAGAGGACGATGGCTGCCAGGTAGGTCCGGTAAATGTTGCCCGGGTTGCCCCACAGGACAGGGTGCTTCGCGAGCCGTCGATCCGTCGGTACGTTGCGCTCGGCGTCGTTGCCCACTGCCTCCGAGCCCCAGGGCGCGGCCAGCGCGGCCAAAACCAGCGGCAGGAAGACCAGGACGTCCAGCGAAACGGCATTGTGGGCGCCGGCCCCCGGCTCCATGAGGGCCCCTGCCGAGAAGACTGCCATCAGCGTTACGAGCCAGCAAGCCAGCGAGCGACGTCCGATCGGGAACCTCCCGCCCTCGACCAGGCCGATCAGCATCAGCACCGAGGCGATGAGCGCGGTCCCGTTCACGGCCTGCCCGGCGGACGTGGAGTGGCCCCAGAACCGGGTGGAGAAGAAGGTCGGATCGGGAAGCAGCACCAGCGCCACGCAGGCCAGATTGAAGGCGTCGTTCTCGACGCCCAGCTTTCGCCTCACCCAGACGGCCAGGACCACGACCAGCACCTGGTAGACGAGCACGACGCTCTGCAGTTTCAACCCCGCCCCCAGTTCGACGCTATCCGCCCCCGGGGCCTGGCTCATCAGGAAGCAGCCCAGCAGCATCAGGAATCCGGAGAGCAGGTACCAGCAGTTCTGGGACACCAGCCATCTGCGAACGCGTTCCAGGGTCTCTTGCATCGAAGCACCTCCGTGCCACACCTACGACGCAGCAGGAAGGCGCGGGTTCAAAGAGAGGCGCGGCCGCGTCGAAGAAGCGGGAGCGTCGGACTGCGCGCGCCGATCCGTCGAGACGCGGTATACTGGCCCCCTCGAGAAGAGACCGAGCCGGCGTAGCTCAGTCGGTAGAGCGTCTGATTTGTAATCAGATGGTCGCGGGTTCAAATCCTGTCGCCGGCTCCAGCATCAACAAAGGAAGGACGGCCTCGGAGGCACCTGAGGCCGTCTTGTCCACGGGACACCTTCGTGCTTCCTTGGTGCGCTTCGTGTCTTCGTGGTGAAAGGGCTTCCGACTTGTCGTTTCGCATGCTCCTCGCGGGATTGCCGTGAGCGGTTACCCGCCCGGCGGGGGCGCCACGTCCCTCCGCTCTGTCTCAGGTGCCGGGGACGGGCTTCGGCTCCAGCAGGTCGAGGAGCTGGGCGGCGAGCTCCGGCGGCTCGAGCGGCGTCATCACGTAGTGCGTGGCCCCCAACTGCAGCGCCCGGACGACGTCGGCCAGCTCGCGTCTGGGAGAGAGCAGCACAATCGTGACGTCGCGGGTCTGCGGGTCGTTGCGGAGCTGTCCACACAGCTCGAGGCTCTCCGGGCCAGGCCGCGGGCCAGCTTCTCTCGAGCAGCGCCGTCGCTCGAGACCAGGACCGCGCGGTACACCCTGCGGAGGGGCTCGGCGGACTCGGCCGGTCCTCCGGCCACGAGCCCGGCGGCGGGGATTCCGGCCTTGCGCGAACGGCTCGCGCGCTCCAACCAGTCCCGAAGCTCGCCGGAGCTGAAGGGCTTGGCGAGGAAACCCATGACGTTCGGCCCTTGACCCTGCTGCTCGACCTCGGGGACGACGAGGCCGGTCGCATACAGAACCGGCAGGTCGGGTTCGAGGTCGTGGAGCCGCCGGCACAGCTCGAAACCGTCCATTCCCGGCATGCGGAGGTCTAGGACCGCCAGGTCGAAGCGGCCACGAACGAACTCGCGGAGCGCGACGGCCGGCTCGGAGTACATGGCGGCCCTGCACCCGAACCGGGCCATCAGGTCGCGATAGCAATCGAGGATGAGTTGCTCGTCGTCGACCACCAAGAGGTCGAGGTCGAGCGGTCGCCTGACCGGGGAGGCCGCATGGACCGCCACGCCGGCGAGGCGGCCAGGGAGCGCGCAAGGCAGGCGCACCACGAACGAAGTGCCCTTCCCGACCTCGCTCGAGACCTCCAGCTTGCCCTTCATCCCCTCGACGAGGATCCGGCAGATCGACAGGCCCAGACCCGTCCCGCGCCCCGGTCCCTTGGTTGTAAAAAAGGTGTCGAAGATGTGGTGGAGGTGCTCGGCCGCAATGCCGACACCCGTGTCCGACACTTCGATCGCCACCTGGTCGTCGCCCAGCGAGCTGCGAATCGTCAGGACGCCTCCGCCCGGCATGGCGTCACGGGCATTGAGGATCAGATTGAGCAGCACCTGCTGGAGCTGGGAGGCATTGACGTCGAGCTGGGCGCCCAGGGCGTCGAGCTCCTGGGTGACTTGGATCCTGGCCATCGAGAGGTCGCGGCTCAACAACAGCAGCAGGTCCTTCACGATGTCGTCAATGCGGATTGCCCCCTGAGTCCCTTTCTGAGGCCGCGCGATCTTGAGGAAGGAGCGCACGATCTCGACGCACCGCCAGGCATTGCGGCTGACGAGACTGACGCGTTCAACGAGGGCCGGATTCGAATCCGCGAGCCGGGCGCTGATCACGTCCAGGTTGCCCAGCATGATGGTCATCGGGTTGTTGATCTCGTGCGCCAGAGCGCTGGCCATGGTCCCGAGCGTGGCGAGCTTGTCGGTCTGGATGATGGCCGCCTCGAGCTGGCGCTTCTCACTGATGTCCGAGAAGTGGACGATCACGCCCAGAACCGTCTGACCCGGCTGGCGCCGGACCAGGACAGGCGAGACGCCCGCCCTACTACCCTCGCGTTGGTCGGGCTGACCTCCTCCCCCTCCGGGGGAGGGCTGGGGTGGGGGGAATTCGGCCTCACCTGCGCCTCCGTGCAACTGGCTCAGGGTGTAGCCGAGCCAGATGCGCTGACCTCCCGGGCAGGTGAACTCGAGAGATTCCTGGCCCGACTCGAGAGCGCCGGCCAGCCCCCGTGCGATGGGCTCGCTCAAAGGGTCAAGACCCGCAATTGTCCGGAAGTCGCGGCCAAGGAGATCCTCCCGGCGCAGGTGCAAGAAGCGTTCGGCGGTCCGGTTGACGAGCAGGACCTCGCCCGTGTTGCCAACGACCAGGAGGCCGCTGGTCAGGCTCTCCACGATGTCCGCGTTCAGCGTCAACGCATCGCGGACCCCCTTGCGAAGGTCTTGCACCTCCCGCAGTCTCGCCCGGCGACGCGACTGCTCCCCGGCAGCCGCCTGGACGCTGGCGACGAGCTGTTCGGCAGAGACCGGCTTGCGCAGGAAGTCGAAAGCGTGCTCCCGGACCGCCTCGACGGCCGTGTCGAGCTTGTCGGAGGCCGTGATCAGGACGACCGGGATGGTCGGCGCAGCCTCGTGAAGCCGCCGCAGCAACTCGAGGCCCGAGGCCGACGGCAGCACGATGTCGCTGACGACGGTCTCGACGGCGGTCGACTGGAGGACATCCCAGGCGGTCTCGAACGAGTCGGCCGTGTGGACCGAGAAGCCGGCGCGGCTCAGCGCATCCTGCAGCCAGTGACGGTCGAAGCTGCTGTCCTCGACCAGCAGGACCGTTGCGGAAGAACTCGCGTTGTCGGTCGGGTTATCCATCCAAAGAGACGCGGGTTCAACCGGGTGCGTCGCTCTCCTGCTCATGCACTTATCACGGTGGGAGCAGCGTGTCAGCCCGACGGCACGGCGCCGGTCTCCTGGTGATATACCGCCTCCGGGGGGACGTCCGCCTCGAGCAGCACGCCGGGGTCCTGGAGTCGATTAAAGGCCTCGAAGGCGGCTCTAAGGCGCTCCAGCTCGCGGGCCCGAAGCTCGGGTTGGAGGTCGTGCCCCTCGTCCTCCCAGCCGATGAACAGCTTGCTCGAGGGCGAGAGCGCCGCCCGGACGGCACCGATCTGCCTGACAGCCCCCAGAAACGCCTCCGGGGCGCAACGCGGGTGCCCCGGAAAGCGAGCCAGGCCGCGGCGGGTCGGGTAGTACGCGTGCAGGTTGAGGTCGACGTCCACCCCGTGATGCACCCCGAGCTCGAAGCAGGTACGGGCCGTCGCGGCCGCGTCGCCGATGAGCGTCTCCGCCGTGGTGCCCGGTGCCCCCACGACCACGTTGACATCCAGCCCCACGCGGGCGCCGGCAGCTCGGGCCTGGCCCGTCTCGCGGAAGGACCGTTCGATCTCCCACCGGTCCATGCGCTTCTCGAGCAAGGTCTGCCGAATCGTGTCATCCGCGCTCTCGACCCCCAGGATCGGACGCAGGGTGACGGCCGTCCCGAGCCGTTCCGAAACCCGGCCCAGCACCGCGTGCGTCAGGTGCTCCTCACGGGTGTCGACCGAGAGGACCCGCAAGGCCGGAAGGCTGCCGGCCCACTCCAGCAGATGAAACAGCAGTCTCCGCGGCATCTGCCGTGGGTCCAGGACCGACCCGGAGTTGTAGAGCGCCAGATGCGTCACACCCGGCAAGACCGCGGCATACGAGTCACGAAACCAGGCCAGCCGGCGGAGGTTCATCGCCGTGCTGAAAGCCCGACCCTCCCCCAGGCCGACGTCGCAATGGTGGCAGAGACTGGCCGAGGCGTACGGACAGAGCCCGTCCGGGGCATGGTTGCCGAAGACGAGAGCCAGGCGCACGCCGTACGCGTCAGGAACGGGGTCGAAGCGG
The DNA here is from genome assembly GCA_016213865.1 of Candidatus Rifleibacteriota bacterium. The sequence goes on along the minus strand of JACQZL010000084.1, from coordinate 38,050 downwards.
CTTGACGCAGGGGGGGCTGCGTCATGGAGCGCGTCATTTGGCGGCTTCATGGTTCGTCGAGCCCGGGCTCGACCCCCGGGCGCAGGACCAGCCGATCCTCCAGGAAGAGCGCGTCGAGGCCCGTTCGCTGAAACGTGCGCAGCGCATCCTCGGGGGAGGAGACGATCGGCTCGTTCTCATTGAACGACGTGTTGAGGACGAGAGGCACTCCGGTGAGCGTCTTGAAATGGGCGAGGAGCGCGCGGAACCTGGCGTCTCGAGAGACGCACTGGATGCGGCAGGAGCCGTCCCGGTGGACCACGGCCGGGATGTCGGCGGCGCGATGCGGCCTGACGGGATAGGCCAGCAGCATCAAGTCTCGCGAACCGGCCGCGCCGGGCCGGGCGGACGGCAGCTCGAACCAGGCGTCCGCGTCCTCCTCCAGCACCGAGGCCCCGAACGGACGGAAAGGCTCGCGGTGCTTGATGCGCAGGTTGAGCGAGCGCCGCGTCTCCTCATGACGCGGGTCGGCCAGCAGCGAGCGATGACCGAGGGCCCGGGGGCCCAACTCGAGCCGCCCCTGGAACCAGCCGACTAGCAGACCGCGAGACAGCATGCGGGCAGCCGTCCGCTCCGGCTGCGCCACAGGCCGGATGGGCAGCGCCAGACTCGAGAGAGCCGCGTCAATCCTCTTCGGGTCGAAGGAAGGTCCGACGAAGGGGGCCGGCGGTACGTCTTGCGCCACGGGCCCTCGGGGCCGCTGTCCGTCCAGCACGTGGGCAACGCAGAACGCTGCCCCCACGGCCGTTCCCGCGTCGTGCGCGGCCGGCGGGAGGTAGAGGCGCTCGAAGGGGCCGTCGCGCTCCAGACGGGCGTTGGCCACGCAGTTGAGGGCGACGCCTCCGGCGTACGCGAGATTGGCGCTGCCGCTCGAGCGCGCCAGTCGCCGGCAGGTCGCCAGCAGGGCTTCCTCGGTCCGCTGCTGCAAGGCCGCCGCCACCGCCGCGAAGCGGGGCCCGTCGGGCGGCTCGCCGGGACGGCGCGCGGGGCCGAAGACCCGCTCGAGGCCTGTCAGGTCGGGGGCCCTGAGGCCGGCGGTGCCGGCGTCGACCAGGAACGGAGGGACGGGCCCGCCGGGCTCTCCTCCCCCGGCGTCGGGAACTCGGAGGAGCTCGGCCACCTCACGCTGGAAGCGCGCCGCGTCGCCCCACGCCGCCAGGCCCATGACCTTCGGGGCATCGTACGGCGTGAAGCCGAGATAGACCGCGACGCGCTCCCAGAGCATGCCCAGGGAGTGCGGATAGGGGATCTCCTCCAGGAGCGTCAGACCGCGGGGGCCGCCCTTTCCCAACCAGGAGGTGGCGTCCTCGCCGATCCCGTCCACGGCGAGGACCGCGGCGTCCGGAAAGCCGCTCGGGTAGAACGCGCTGGCAGCGTGGGCCAGGTGGTGCGGCACGAACTCGACACGCTCGGCCAGCTCGCTGGCGCCGGCTCGGTCCGCCACCAGGTTCGGGACCCGACGTACGCGCGCGTCGAACTCGAGCTCACCGGCCTCGGTGCCGAAGCCGGCGGCCTCGTCCACGCCTTCCGGGTCGCGCCCGATCGTCAAGCAACGCCTGCCGGGGACGAGCGAGTAGGCAATCGCGTCCACTGCCGTCAGGTGAGTCCCCGCGGCCGCCAGGACCCACTCGATCGCCTGCCACGGCAACTGGTCGGGATTGTCGATCCGGGCCGCCTTGCCGTGCTTGACTCGTGTCAAGCGCTCCTCCTCGACGGCAGCCAAGAGGCGGCCACCCCTGACGATCGCAGCGGCCGATTCGTGGTAGGCCGAGTTGATTCCAAGGACGAGGGAAGCGCGCGAGGGCATCGTCAGACAACGATAATCTCACGACCCCACGAATGGGAAGGGAAGAGAGCTGGATGGGGAGCGTCCCCGGAGGGCCGGTCTCCAGACCGGCCCGAAAGCCGCACCGATACAGGCGGGTCTGGAGACCCGCCACCACCAAGACAAGGGGAAACCCCGACGCAGTGATGCGGATTCCCACCTTTCGGGGACGCTCCCGCTGGATGGCGCCAGGTCAGGACCGGCAGAGACGCCGGCCCTACCGCCCTCGCGTGGCTCGGCCCCCCCCTCCGTTCGTCCTGAGGAGCGCTCCGCAGGAGCTGACCAGAGCTCCTCAGGGTCAGGAGCGCGTCTCGAAGGACGGACGGAGGGGGCCGCCCTACGGTTCGAGGCGCCGAGCCTGGCGAGGCGCGTCACCGGCCCTTCGCCGCGGCCGGCTTCTTCGAGATCGGCTCGTCGCGGGCGCGCCAGGCCCGCATCGGGTCCGTCACCGAGATGGCCATGTCGCGACCCCAGGTGCCGTCGGCGAAGTGGAAGACGAACTCGATCGACTCGATCTTGTGACCTTCCACCGGGCCGAGAGTGACGACGTGCGTGGCTCCGACGGAGGCCGTCATCGGCGTCTCGACCGCCTTGCCGTCGGGCCAGGCCTGCGTCTGCGGGGGCCACAGCGCCTTGGGCGGCGCTTGCCATCCGTTGACGCCCCAGTGGAGGAAGGCCTTGCGCGGCGCCTTGACGGTGATCAGGTCCGACTCGCGTGGGAACTCGGGAGACCACGCGACCTCCGAGCCCGGGCCCGAGCCCGTCCCGTCGCCCACCGCCACGACCCGCACCTCGGAGCGCGACTTGTTGCCCTTCGCGTCGGCCGCCTCGACGTAGTAGCTGACGACGGACGACCTGGGCGCCTCGACCTTCGCGGCGTAGCGATCGGCCTTCGAGAGGGCGGGAAGCGCGCTGGACCCCTGCATCGGCGAGACCTTCATGGCCACCGACGTCCAGTCGCCGGCGTAGGTCGTGTCGGACGGGGCCACCTCGCGGCCGGAATGGGACTTGGTCTTCAGGACGACCGAGGCGAGCCCGCCGGCGTCGGCGGCCAGGGTATAGACGGTGAAGCGCGTGCCGGCGCTGCCCCCGGGGATCGAAAGTCCTGGGTTATACGGGTGGCGTTGCGGCGGGAAGACGCTGGGCGGCACGGTGTCGGTCCACGTCTTGCCCAGCGCCTCTCGTGCCGCCTTGACCGCCTCGTTGGCGGCCAGGGTCGGCTTCGTGTCCCACTCGGCCTTGCCGTCCCAGTACCAGTAACACGACGTCAACCCGACGTGGAAGAAGCGCAGGGCGCGCGCCAGGGCCGCGTGCTCGGGGACGAGCGCCCCGGCCGTGGCGACCCAGTTGCGGGCGGCGACGATCGAGGCCCAGGAATCCCAGTCCGAGCTCCAGCCGCGCTCGAAGTCGACGACGCCGTTCTTGCGGTAGGGCGGGCCGAGCCACTTCGTGAAGGTCTGGTCGCCCAGGTCGGCTCCGGCCCAGGACCCGTCCTCGACGTGGATCGTGTCGGTCGCGGCCGGCGGGAACATGTCGAGGTAGTCCTGGATGGTCGTGAAGACGACCTTCTGCGGGTTCTGGTGGACCCATCCCATCGTTTCGAGGTAGTAGCGCGAGCCGGACGCTCCGAAGTTGTCGCCGTCGTGAGCCAGCACGATCAGCAGCGGGTGGGACGGGTCGGTGTTGAGGGCCTCGAGCTCCTGGAGCCGCGAGACGGGCGAGCGGTCGCCGTAGGAATCGTCGTAGCCGAGAGAGCGCTCGGTCGGTACGACGAGCATGCGGGCGGGACGGCCGCCGGGAGTGACGGCCTTCCCCGTGACCGGGTCGCGCCACTCGGCCCAGTGCGGCCTCAGGCCCACCCCACCGACCGCCTGCGACGTGTTGGTCTGCGAGTGGAGGTTGACGTACGTCGCCTGGGCGGGATTGCGCTCGTCGGCCGGGTTGGCGGGCGGGATTTTCTGGTCCTGCGTGTACGGATAGCCCTTGCAGGCCCGGTCCATGTGGAGGTTGTCGACCAGGATCCACTCGAAGCCCTCGTCGACCAGCGCGGGGATCATCGACAAGGTGAAGGCGTTCTCGGGCGGGAAGACACCCCTGGACGGGGGCCCGCCGAAGGTCGTCTGGAGGACTTCTCGGTGCGTCCGGAGCTGGTAGCGGATCTCGTCGTACTCGAGAAAGGCCATCAGGGGGTGGAAGTAGCCGAAGCCGATCAGGTCGAGCCGGGGATTGCCCCGCTCGGTCGTCAGGCCGCGGGCGGCGCGGTACTCGGCCGGCCAGTCCTTCCCGTAGGTCATGCCGGCGTTCGCCAGGGAGTGCAGGTCCTCGATCAGGCTGCCGGAGAACGACACCTGAGCCCCGGCGTGCGGCAGGTCCCTGGCCTGCTGGACCGAGGCCACCGGGTAGTGCGTGTAGGCGCCGATGCGGTCGGGCCAGGTGAGAACGCCGACGACGTCGATCGTGTTGCCGGGGTTCCGCGAGGTGGCCACGAGGTCCTCGCCCGGCCAGTAGATCGGCTGGTGCATGTGCCACTGGACGGCGACGTAGATCGGAACGGAGGACTTGGCTGGTGCGGGAGGTCCCGCCGGTCCGGGTCCCGCGGCCACCGGCGAACAAGCCGACGCCACCAGAACGAAACCAAGGACCAGGACGGACAATCGACGATCTCTGCGCATGGGTCCTCCTCGAGCCGGTCGGTGCAGACGGCCCGGATCTTACACCTTTGGCAGGCTCTCGGGCCGTCTCACACCACCAGGAGCACCACGCCCGCGAGGACCAGGCCGAAGCCCGTGGTGGACCGGGCGGTCGGCCGCTCGCCCAGGAAGACCCAGCCCAGGATGGGGGCAGCCGCGACCGACGTGTTGCGCAGAGTCCCGACCCAGGCGGCTCCGGTCGTCTGCATGGCCATCAGCGCCAGGCCGAAGCCGACGGTCGCCTGGATGGCACTGGTCCCGACGACGAGCGGCTGAGTCCGCACTGCTGCGCCGGTCCGACGCCACAGGTCGCGCCCGCGGCCGGCCCCCAGGGTCGCCGGAGCGGCGACGCCCATGGCCGCGGCGAAGAGGCACCAGGGCAAGGCCCCGGCGGAGAGAGCGGCCTTGTAGAGGACCATGTTGGCAGCCACGCCGCAGGCCCCGAGCGACGCCCAGAGGTATCCGGACCGCGTGCTCTGGCCCGGACCGCGAGGGTAGAGGACCGCGAGGCCGAGAACGACAGTCACGGCGCCTGTGACCTCGGAGAGGTCGGGGACCTCGCCCTGGGCCAGGAAGGCCAGCGGCCAGACGAGCAGAATGGAGCCGCCTCGGATGACCGTGTACGCGAGGCCGAGGGGCGCCTGGTGGAGCGCCCGGCCAAGGGAGACGAACATGACCGTCTCGGTCAGCCCGCAGCAACAGGCCAGGGCAGCGGCGCTCCACGTGGCGAACGCCGGTTTGCCCAGCCACGCTGCCTCCGCGACCCCGGCGGCCAGGGTCAAACCCGCCGTGCCCGCCACCACGGCCGCGGTGGCGGCCTCGGGATCGCGATGCCACTTGAGGCAGAGGTTCCATCCGGCGTGAAGGAGGGCCGAGGCGAGGACGAGCCAGACTGCGGTCACGCCAGGAGGATACAGCCCCGGGGGACGCTTCGGGCATGGCGGGGTTGAAGCGGGGGGGCGACGCAGGGAACTGGGGAGCCGCGTCACTGGTATGAAAACGGACCTCACGCGAAGACGCGAAGACGCGAAGGAAGGTGCGGTCTACCCCACGGTCCAGAGCCCTGCAACCCCAGAGCCCCATGGCCCGTCTTCAACTTCTGGGGGCGTGACAGAGGCCCGTCCCAGCTGCGTTGACAGACACCCATGGTCTGGTGGTGGCAGGTCTCCAGACCTGCCTCGAAAGACGCGGCTTGCAGGGCGGGTCTGGAGACCCGCCACCACCGTCTTTCCCATGGCTGAGCGTCGCTCCCTTGAAGCGGGGGGCTACTCCGCCGCTAACCCTGCAACTCGTCTTCCCGTGTCAGGCGAGCCAGCTTCAGCTTGAAGACCAGCACGGCCGCGAGGATGCCGAGCAGCACCATCCCCAGGCTCAGGCTGCGCAGCAAGATCCGAGTCCGGATGCTCTCGACCCCGGTGCGGACAGCCCGATCGACCTCGTCCGCCCTGGCGAGGAGGCGTTCGCCCTCGCTCGGGTCGAGCGAGTGGAGCGCCGGGACGACCTCGATCTCGGCCTGCCGCCCCTCGTCGAGGATCGCTTGCAGCTTCCCCAGGGAGAAACCGTACCCGGTGGCGCCGCTCAGCTCGCGGGCGGCTGCTCCGATTTTCTCGGAGGCCGTCTCGACGGCTGCGGCGAGCCTCTTGCCCCGGTCGAGGGCCGGGGTCCCCTCCGCGTGGCAGCGCTTGCAGGCCGAGACGAAGAGCTGAGGATCCGGCCTGGCAATCCGGTGGTTGCCGTGACACTCCAGACATCCCCGGAAACTCTGGACCTGCTTGTGCGGAGAGCGGTTGTAGGACTCCTCGCTGCGTACGTGGCAGCGGCCGCACGCCATCGAGATCTCCTTGACGGCCGGCGGCAGAGCGCTGTGGTGGCCGTGGCAGCCGGTGCAGTTGGGGGCCGCCGTGCGCGCGTGCTCGAGCAGCGCCTTGCCGTGGACTCCTTGCGTATAGTCGCTCGGCGCGCTGGCGGAGAGCCCGTGCTCCTTCATGAGCTTCTCGTCGCCGTGGCACCGAGCACAGGTCTTCACCACGTTCAGCGGGTGAACGCGACTGTGGGCCTCCCGCGGATCCGCGATGTCGTGAATCCCGTGACAGTCCGTGCAGATGGCGGCCGACAGGTCCTTCTTCTGGAGAACGGCGAGTCCGTGGAAGCTGTGCCGCCACTTCTTGAGCTGGTCGGTCGGAAGGGCATAGACGTTCATCTTGAGGTCGTCGCCGTGGCAGCGATCGCACGTGGCGGGCACGTTCGCTCGAAAGGCGGACGAGCGCGGGTCCTCGACCGGGAGGGCATCGTGACCTCCGTGACAATCCGTACAGACGGCTGCCGTGACGTCGCCGTCGACCAGCACTCGCTTGCCGTGGACGCTGTTCTGGTACTGGTCGAACGGGCCGCCCCCCTTCACACCCTCCCCCTCCGGGAACGGGCGGGGATGGGGGGAGTTTCGGCCGGCCGGCGCTTCGGTCCCGGACATGCCCCCGGGGTCGGCGTGACAGCGGCCGCAGAACGAAGGGACCTGCCGCCGGTCGGGCTTCCCCACGAACTTCTTGCCCGGTGACATGGCCTCGTCCGGGTCTTCGACAGTCGGGTCCCCGCCGTGGCAGTCCGTGCACGTGAGCCCCTGACGCCCGTGTACGGACACCTGGTACGTCGTGACCTGATCGGTGTGGCAGTCGCCGCACGAGCCCAGCGGCGGCAGGCTTGCGGCACCCGGCGCCCCCATGGCCCCCGTGAGCGAAATCGTGGCAGCAACCGCGGTGACGAGTGCCGTCGCGACGGCACTCGGAGCGGTCGGGCCCGAGGCGTGCGCGGGAAGTGGCCCGCCCGGAGCGAGCCCCAGGCAGGCGGCCAGGATTCCCGTGACGACCCCCCCGGGAAACCCCAACGACCCTGTCGAGCGCTTCACGGCCGCTTCACCGCCTCAGGAAACCCCAGCACGTCGAAATGGACGGTCAGTCCGAAGAAGGTGAAGTCCTTCCCGCTGACATAGCCGAGTCCCGTGAGCACGAGGACCCCCAGCACCAGGAGCCCTGCCACCGCCAGCGCTGCCTTGCGTTTGGCCGGGCGCCGCTCCGGGTCGCGGTCGAGGAAGGGGACGAACGCCAGGAGACCGGCGAGGGACCCGGACAGCAAGATCCCGAGGACTTTCCCCGAGACCGGCCCGAGCGTCTGCGGGAAGTACTTGAGGAGCTGGTACGTCCAGAGGAAGTACCACTCGGGCTTCACCCCCACGGGAGTCACGAGGGGATCGGCCTTCTCGTGCAGCCGCCACGGCAGCAGCACGACCAGCGCATACAAGATGGCGAAGGCCACGTAGATGGAGATGGCGTCCTTCAGCACGTGGTACGGAAAGAAGGGGACCTTGCGCGAGTCTTCGCGACCGGGGAGCGAACTGATCCCGTGGAACCGCATGATGGCGAGGTGGACGCCGACGAGCCCCACGATGAGAGCGGGCAACACCATGGTGTGGACCGTGAAGAACCGTCCCAGGGTGGCACCCGAAATCTCCTCTCCTCCGCGCAGCAGTTTCTGCAGGTACACCCCGATGCCGGGTATCGCGGCGGGGATCTCGGTGCCGACCTTGCTGGCCCAGTAGGCGAGTTGATCCCAGGGCAGCAGGCAGCCCGTGAAGCCGGATGCCATCACTGCCTGCAGCAGGCAGACCCCGATGAGCCAGTTGATCTCGCGCGGGCGCTTGTAGGACCCGTACCAGAAGACCCGCGCCATGTGGAGACCCATCGCCAGGATCATCAGGTTGGCGCCCCAGGCGTGAGACTGGCGGACCAGCCAGCCGAACGGGACCTCCTCCTCGAGGTAGCGGATGCTCTCGAAGGCCTCGGAGACGGCCGGGCGATAGTAGAGAGCGAGGAGAACGCCCGTCACCAGTTGGTTGAGGAGCAGAAAGAGGCTCACGGCGCCCAGCGTGTAGCTCCAGTTGAGGTCGTGAGGGACCGGCTTGGCCGCCAGGAACTCGACGAGGCTGACCAGGCGAACGCGGTCCTCGAGAAACCTCAGACCGCTCTTCGCAGCCCGGGTCGCGAGACGGTCGCCTGGTTGGATGCGGAGCGCTTCGACGTAGCTGCCGCCGGCGTCCTTGCCCGTTCCGCAACCGGACTGCGTGGCGACCCCGAGTGAGCTATCCAAGGTAGATCCCGTCCTTGGCGAGGGTGATCGGCACCGCGCCCAGAGGGGCCGGGGCCGGTCCGCTCAGCACGTTGCCCCGAACGTCGAACGAGGCCCCGTGGCAGGGGCAGATGAACTTGCCCATCTGCTCGTTCCATCTCACCACGCACCCCAGGTGAGGACAGGTGGCGGTGAGCGCGAGCATCGTGTCACCCGTGTTGAGCACCAGCACCGGCTTGCCGTTGAGGAGCACGGTCTTTGCCTTGCCGGGCGGGACCTCGTCCGGGCCGGCAACCCGGACGCGGTGGCCGGCCCGCCTGGTCACCTCCTCGGGCGGCCAGATGAACATGAGGGTCGGGACCCCCAGGCCGGCGGCCGTGAGGATCGCCGTGGCCATCACGGCGAGGTCGAGGAAGTCCCGGCGGGTCGCTGCGCGGACCTCCCTGTCCGGGGTCACCGAGTCCATGGCATCCGACCTCCTCCGGCCGGGGTGACCCGCGGCTCTTGGTTGTCATGAAGCGCTCTTCGACAGCCCATGGGTTCGGCTCTCAGAGGATGCGTGGTCATCGTACGACCCCGCCACCGCCGGCCCTCCAGCCGTTGTAGAGGGCGACGCCGCGCTGATACCGGCTCAGGTCGCCGGAGCGCTCCGGGTGACAGCCCAGACAGGCGTTCGGGAGCACGTCCTGCCCGGAGGCCCCCACTCCATTGCGGGTCGCGTCGGTGTTGCCGTTGCCGCCCGCCAGGCCTGGAAGGTGTGGCTGTGCAGGTCCCACTTCTCGATGGTCGAGGCTGCCTGCACGAGGTGGCACAGGGTGCACGCGAAGGCCGTCTCGGCCGTGCGGTGGCTGGGAGCGCCGCCGGCGAAATGAGTGCGCAGGTTCTCGACGGTGGTGAAACGCCGTGGGGACGGCCCGTTCGGACCGTGGCAGAAGAGGCAGAGGCTCTGGGTGTTGATCGCCCCGGACACGATCAGGTTGCCGTCGGGTCTCAGGAGGCCGGCCCTGTTCCTCGGACCGTGCGGGCTGTGGCACGACCAGCAACGCAGGCCGACGGAGAACATGCGGCTGGTCGGGAAGTCGTTGGCCTGCTGGTGATGGTCGATGGAGTTGCGGCGCTGGAGCGGCTGGGCGACCCAGGCAGGGCTCACGCTGCCGGTCGTCGGCCCGGTCGTCCACGTGGCCGAGCTCCAGTACCTGCTGTCGAGCACGTCGATGGCATTGCTGAAGTACCCGGTGAAGACCGGGGTCCCGGCCACGGCGTCGAGGATCGAATAGAGCCCCAGTCTGAAGGTGCCGGATCCGGGGAAGGTCTCGGTCCGGTTGGCCACGCCGTACTCGGAGGTATCGGTGCCGTTGGCCTTTATCGTCGAGTCGCCGCGAGAGTGGCAGCGGCCACAGGCGTCCAGCCTGCTCTGGGCGGTCGCAAACGTGTTGGGATTGAGGATGTCGGCCTTCAGCCCCGAGCGGGCGTGCTTGCCCCCGGGGCCGTGGCAGTTCTCGCAGCCGATGTTCATCTCGACGAACTTCGTGGCCACTTCTTGCGAGGCCGCGCGGTACTCGGCCTCGAGGCCGGTCGCGTGGCAGCCGGTGCAGGCGTACTCGTACGTCCTGGCCTTCGACGGCACCCGAAAGGCCGCCGGGCTGGCGCCAGGGACGAGCCAGCTCGACAGCTCGTGGGCCTTCCAGCGAGGGGCGAGCGTCGGACCGACCGGGCCATGCTCGCTCCATTGCACCGGCAGCACGTGGCGGGAGTCTCCGAGCCTGACGAGGAACCGCTGCTTCCAGTCGCCGCGCCCGCCGCCGTAGGTCCTCTCGGGCGTGTACGTGGCGAAGGTCGTGCCGTCGCCGTTGACCAGGGTCACGGTGTAGACGCCGCCCTGTCTCAGAAGACGGATCGTGGCGGCCCCGAGTCCGGCGGCGCCGAAATCGGAGTCGGCGGAGGTAAGGGTGCGGCCCACTCCTTCGGCGCCGAAGTCGGCGACGACCCGAAAGCGCGGGTCCCGGGTATCGTCGGCGTCGACGTAGCGGATGCCGTTGTTGTGCAAGGTCCGCTGCCAGCGCTCATAGGTGAGGGCGTGGCAGGTCCGGCACTTCTGCGAACCGATGAAGGCCGTGCTGCCGGGGGGGAGCGCGGCCAGCTTGAAGTCGATCGCGACGGTCGTCGTGGCCCGGGTGACGCGGACGGCCTCGAGCGACGTCGTCTTGAAAGAGGCATGCGCGGCGAAGAGGTTGTAAGTGCCCCCGGGCAAGAGCAGCCGGTACGTGCCGTCCGCGCCGGTCTCGTCGTACTCCTCGCCGCGGTCGGCCGAGACGCGAACGCCGGCGATCGGCACGTTCTCCAGCCGGACGGCGCCCTCGACGGCGCCGAGCAGTCCGGCGACGTCGGTGCCCACGGCCTTGCGCGTGCCGAAGAGGTCCTCGTACTTGTTGACGGCGTCGACCAGCTTGGCCCGGGCCGCCGGGTTGCGACCCACCTCGCCGGTGCCGACCCAGAAGTTGCCGCCGGGTGCGCCCTCGCTCGCGTGGCAGCCGGCGGCCGGCGACGCGCACGAGTGCGGGAGGACCAGGCCCGCCGACTTGTCGCCGCCGGCGTCGAGCATGTCGAGGGCCTCCACCGGTTTGACGATGCGCTGCGTGTGGTCGGTGATATCGTACCGGAGTGCCGACTGGGCCGTTCGCGGCATGTGGCAGGCCACGCAGCGACCCGAGACAGGGCCGGCCAGACCCGCCGGGTCGTAGGTGGCGTGTTTGGTGTGCGCGGCGAGCTCGCTCAAGTTCGGGTCGGTGCCGGTTTCCCCGGGCAGCAGGAAGCGGATCCGGGCCCGGCCGTCCTTGCCGTGGCAATTCAGACAGAGCGAGTTGTCATCCGCGCTGAGCTTCAACTGCGCCGAGCGGCCCGCGGGGTTGCGGTGCGGGTCGTGGCAGTCGACGCACGCGACCTCGGCGGCCGCGAAGCTGTGCGCGCCCTGCTTGTCGTCCAGCCACTGCTGGTGGTGCTGGAAGGAGTGCGTGGCGCGCGTCTGCTTCTGGTTCCAGTACTTGCCGGTCCCGGCGACGTCGAAGGCCCCGTCGAGCGGGTTTCCCAGGCGATAGGGCCTGTCGTCCGCCGTCCAGGGATAGTCGTAGCCCCCGGCGTGAGTGCTGACGCCCCGAGCGTGGCACTGGCCACAGACCTCGTTGCGCTGCTGATGGGTGAGCTTGACCGTGCGGGCCGCGCCCTTCCCCGGGTTGACGATGTCGTTGGGGTTCTGGGATTCCACGTGAGGATAGCCGGGCCCGTGACAGTTCTCGCACCCCACGACGAGCGAGGTGTGGTCGACCACGTAGTCGCCGACGTCTCCGAGGCCTGCGACCGACTCGGCGGCCGTCACGCGGTGGATGTCCTGCTGGATCCCGTGGCAGCCGAAACACTTGCGTTCGTAGGAGACCCCCTGGGCCGGACCGAAGACGTCGACCTCCTGGCCCGCGCGCGACGCCGTTCGCCTGCGCACGTTGCCCGCGTCGTCGAACCAGTCGCCCGGGTTGTAGGCCACCCAACGCTTTGCCGGGTCGTTCTCCTTCTCATTCCACTGAACGGGCAGCGTGTACCACGAGCCGCCGATCAGCGTCTGGAACCGCTGCTTCCACTGGCCCGTTCCCCCGTGCGTTCGGCGGGCTTCGTAGCGGTGCCGGGTCCCGGTGCCAGCGTCGACAAGGGTCACCCAGTGCCGGTTCGCAGAGTCCTTCTCGAGCAGGACCGTCAGCGCCCGGGTAATGGTACCGCTGGCGGGAAAGCTCAGTTGCGGCGTCGAGGTGAAGTCGGCCACGACGTCGAAGCCCTTCGCCTTCTCGACCGGGTCGTTGACGTACCGGATGGGCTTGCTGTGCCTGGTCTCCGTGAAGGCGTCGAAGTAGGCCGGATGACACTCGCGGCACTTGCCGGTGCCGACATGGGACTTTTGGACCGGCCGAGACGGGTCGAGTCGGTCCGTGTCCTGCGAGTCCAGCGGCACGAGCGGTGTCAACTCGGTCGTTATGTCCGTAGAGCGGCCATCGAGGGCCGGCACCTCCCGGACTCCGAGCGTGCGATAACCCGACAATGCAATGGCCAGGTTATGGATGGAGGCCGGCACCGTCAGCCTGAAGTTGCCGTTCGCATCGGTGCGGGCCGAATAGGCGCCCCGATCCGTCGATACGCTCGCGTTGGCGGCAGGCACGGTGGTCACGGCACCGGCCCCAGCCGCCACGGTCCGCAGCACCCGGCCCGAGAGGACGCCCACCACCGAGAGGCTGCCGGCGGGGTTGCCGGCGCCGTTCGAGGCCACCTCCGCCCTGGCGGCCGCGATGCCGATGGGCACTGCCGTCGCGGCCCCTGCCGCCGGATCGGTGCCGTTCCCGCCACCGGCACAGGAACTAGAGGCAACCCCCAGACCGACGAGCGCCGCCCAGAGCGCCGCTCGCCAAATGTACGGAGTGTTGCCTCGCATTCAAGCCTCCTGCTCGACATCCGGGCATGCCGTCCGGTAACCCGTGGTCCGATCCTGTTCGGAAGTCCCCGACCAAAATACTCCCCCTCCCGCAGGATCTCACGGTACCGCTCGCCAAAACCGGCGAGCCCTTAGAGTCTATCCAAGAACCCAGGATCCGTTCGGCCTGAGCCGCGAGCGAAGCGAGCGAGTCGAAGGCCCGGTCCCGACCTTCGACACGGCCGCTACGCGGCCGGCTCAGACCGTATGGCGGCCCCCTCCGTCCGTCCTTCGAGACGCGCTCCTGACCCTGAGGATTGCGGGTCAGTCCCTGCGGAGCGCTCCTCAGGACGAACGGAGGGGAAAGACGCCGCCATCCAGTCTTGTTGGCGGGGTACCGCCATGGTAGGGCGAACGGGTTCTTGGATAGGTTCTTACTCGGAGGCGCTCACGGCCCTCTATGGCAGGTCCGGCAGTCCGGCGTGCCCGGATCGTGATGGGTCAGGCCCGCGCCCTGCCGATGGCAATTGCGGCACACCGGGTTGGCGGCCAGATGAGGCACGATTGGCGGCAGCATCGGCGCCGTGGCGTGCCTGGCGCCGCCCTGGTGGCACACCGAACATGACGCGTTGCGGCTCGAATGGCACGTCACGCAGTGGCGGTTGGAAGGGGGAAGGAACCCACCCGTGTGGCGGTTCGGTCCCGTCGCCGGTGGAGACGTCTGGTGGCAACGGATGCAGAAGTCCTGCCGGTGGCAGGTGGCACACCGGTCACGTTCCATGCCCGATAGCAGGCTGTGGCCTCGCACCCGGAACTGCTGGGTATGGTCGCGAGGCATCTGGTCCTGATGGCAGGACGAGCAGTCGGACTGCGGGTGGCAGAACGTGCAGGTCAGCTTGAGAGGCAAGGCCTTGCCTCTGCGGGCCAGGTGGCCGTGCCGCAACCCCCAGTCCCGCTCGCGGTGAGACGGCGGGACGAGCTTCTTGGCCTCGGCGTCGTGACAGACGCTGCAGCGCACCGCGGCTCGGTCCTGCTTGCGGTGGCAGTCCAGGCAGAGCTCCATCTTCGGCCTCACCGCTGTCGTGACACGGGCGTTCTCGGCCATCTTGCCGTGGCAAGCCGAGCAGTCGATCTTTGCCTCCAGGTGGACCTGGTGCTGGAAGCTCACTCCCGGCGTGCCGACCGCCAGGGACCATCGCCAGGGCTCGAGCTTGCCGGCGGACCTCGAGTGGCACTGACCGCACGCCGGGCCCTCCTTGGCCGGATCGACTTCGTGGCAGGAGGAGCAGTTCTCCATCGTCGGCAGCATCGCCCGCCCCTCTTTCGGCAGGTCGTGGCAGTCCGAGCAGGCCTCGACCCCCCGCTCACCATGGGCCTTGTGGTCGAAGTGAGGTACGGGCGCCGGCGCCGTCGTGGCCGGGGAGGTGCCGGTCGATGAGGCCGCGGCCGACTCCGAGGACACGCTCGCCGTCGCGCCGGGCGACGATTCGGCGCCGGGGGCCCGGACGGCAGCGTCCGTCGCCTTGCCTGGCGACAGCCCTGGTGCGGAGGCCGCCACGGCCCCCACCCAGAGGACCGAAAAGAGGAACACGGTCGCCGGCAGCACGATGAGGCTGCGGCCGTTGCTCTTGTGGGTAGACGTTTCGATCGGGCTCACGGTCCACTTGCCTTCAGAAGATGTATCGGGCCGACAACTCGAACATGCGGAGGCTGTCTCCATCCTCGAACGGCTCGAAGGCGAGCCGTGAACGGAGGCGCCAGTCCGTGCGCACCTTCCAGTCGGCGGCAAGGTAGTGCTCCCGGACGTGGTCTCTCAACAACCCGGTTATCGGATCGAACTCGTAGAGCGAGTAGCTCGACCCCGCGCAGAGTCGCACGCTGCGTCCCGGGTTGTAGCCCAGCTCGCCGCCCACGGAACCGAGCGCCGAGCTGTCGCCCAGGTAACGGTCGTAGCTCACCGTCAACGAGGTCTTCGGATGGCCGAGCAGGGCCGGGAAGTACAGCGAGGTGAAGAACCTGTCGAAGTCCTGGTTCAGGTTCGCGGCACCCGGGGTCGCGGAGGCGCTCCGCGTCGTGGCGCCCAGCGTGACGTCCACGTCGTCCCACGAGCGGGTCACCCGGGTCCCCACTTCCGTGTACGGGCTGAACGCGCCGAGCACGTCGAAGAACGGCGAGAACTCCGTGGTCTGGCCGAAGAACGCGCTGGGCTGGCGCTCACCCCACACGGTGAAGTGGAGCCGCTGGTCCGGATAGCGGAAGTTGCCCGCGAGGGTGAGCGTCTGGAGCTTGCCGTCGAGCCGAGTCGCCCGCGCGTCCAGCTCCAGGTGCTTGCTGGCGGTGTAGGTGCCCGCCAGCGACATCATCAGGTCGGTCCGGCTCTCCGCCGGAGGCGACGGCGGCGTGGCGGCCCCGTACGGACGAAGCCGGTCCCGGGCGCTCGCCACGTCGAAGCGCGCCCGCAGGCGCTCGTTCACGGTATGCTCCGCTGCCAGGCCGAGCACCCGGTCGCCGCTGCCGTGGTCCTCGTACAGATGGACCGACCGGCCGCCGTAGAACGAGTAGTGCGTCCGCCGGCTTCCCGTCAACTCGGCCTTCACGCCGTCGAACCAGATGCCCGGCAACTCCTGGAGCGATTGCCGGCCGGCCCGGATTCGCTCGAAGGCCCCCACGTCGCGGACGTCCACGTACCCGTAGTACAGCCGCGCCTCCGGGTCGCCGAAGGTGTCGTCGATGCCTCGAAGCGGATCTCCCGGCAACCGCTGGTCGTTGACTGCCGTGTTGCCGCGAAGGAAGAGCGCGCCGCTCACCTCCTGGTCGGGATTGCCGAGCTGGAGGTCGAGATACTGATAGAGATCGGTCTCTTCCCCGGCCCACAGCCCGCGGCGCGCGCGATACCGCGTCTGGGCGTAGCCGTGGACCTCGGCGGGTCCAGTCGTTTGCCGGTACCAGGAGCGGCGAGAGCGCGTGCC
>JACQZL010000084.1:0-21928 GCA_016213865.1 Candidatus Rifleibacteriota bacterium | reverse complement strand
AGGCGACGTCCGTCGAAGCCGTGGTGGCAGGCGACGCGGCGGTCGAGGTCACCGCGGATGCCGCCGAGGTCGTGGCGCCGGACCGCAACTCGGAACCGGCCGCGACCAGTGGCGATGGCCCTGACGACAGGGCCCAGAAGAGGAGGGTTGCCAGAGTGGCGGTCGGGCGCATTCGAAACCGGAGCCTCGTCATCGGGCGGACCCCCGTTCAGTCATCGGTTATCGGCATAGCACGCGTCAGAAGCCTACGAAGACCGGACAGAGCGCGTCCTTCCCTCCGACATGGCTTCGCCGATCTGTGTTGACGCGTCGCACCACCGCCGTCAACCCGGGGGCTGGGCGGTCCGCAAGGTACAAACGGCAACTTGTCGCTTCCAAGGTACGGTTGCCCGAGTCTGAAGCGGCTGGAAGCCGCTTCTACCTTTGTTGAGGCTGGAATCCGTCGCCTCGAAGAAGGTAGCGCGGGCCCTCGTGGCCCGCCAGACGAGCGAAACCGCTCTACAATCGGGGGCCAAGCCCAATGGCATTAGATCCCTCACCAGGAGAGGCATGACAGATACCGGTAGGATAGAAGCGGCATCTTGCCGCTTCCTCGGGGCCGGACGTGAGCCCGGCCGCCCAAAAAGCGGCTGGAAGCCGCTTCTACCTTCTGGCGTGGCCATCCTTGCGGCCTCGCCGGCAAACCCATGGCAGGAGATGGGAACCATCACGATTTAATGCCATTAGGACAAGCCCCCGCGCACCTCTCTCCAACCGACATCGCCGGTGGATTCACGGGCTCTCAGGGTTGTCTGGTCAGCGGCACGTCACCGTCGGTCCCCCAGTCATACTGCGTGTGGACCTGGTCGGAGGAGCGGAGCACGTACCACCTGCCCGACGAAGGTCGCCAGACCACGAGGTCCGACTTTCCGTCGCCGTCGAAGTCGGCAGCGACCGGCGTGTCGGTCGGGGCCCCCCACTGCTCCCGGGTGACCAGCAGGTCGGAGGACCGGCGGATGTACCAGTTCCCATTCGAGGGTCGCCAGACCGCGAGGTCCGTCGTCCCGTCGCCGTCGTAATCCCCGGTCACGGGCTTGTCGCCCGGGGTCCCCCACTGGTGGGCGCTCTCCGTCCGGTCGGTGTGGCGGTAGATGTACCAGGTCCCAGTCGAGGGCCGCCAGACCGCGAAGTCCGCTTTCCCATCGCCGTCGTAATCCGCCGGGATCGGGACGTCGGGTTCGGCAAGGTAGGTGCCCGTCCCGTACTGGACGACCGTGTGACTCCCGTCGGACGAACAGCGAACGTACCAGGTCCCATTGGAAGGCCGCCACACGGCGAGGTCCGCGAGCCCATCCCCGTCAAAATCGGCCGGGACCGGAACGTCGGGGGTGGCAAAGGCGGTTCCTGTCCCCCACGGGACGGTGGTCTGGCCCCCGTCGGAGGACCGGAGGATGTACCAGTTCCCGTCCGCGGGGCGCCAGACCGCCCGATCGACCCTTCCGTCACCGTCGTAGTCTTCGGGGACCGGCAGGTCATTCGAGTCTCCCCATTGCAGCATGCTCGCGCCCCCGTCGGACGAACGAACGGTGTACCAGGTGCCGTTGCTCGGGCGCCAGACTGTGTGCTCGCTGCGCCCGTCCAAGTCGAAGTCCCCGGCTGTCTTGTACTTGGCGCCGCTGAGGAAGGGCTGAAGCGGAGGCAGTCCGGCGGCGGCGCGGCCGCCGGCGCCCACGGCCGGGAGGGTCAGATAGCTGTCCAGGGCCCCGAGCTCGGTGGCGCCTGCCACCCAGGCGCCGTTTCCAGCGTGACCATTGGGGATCACCAGCTCCGGGTGATCGAAGGGTGCCGACTCCCATCGGACCCGCTCGTCGGTCAGCGACCTCAAGAAGGCCATCAGATCGGCCTCTTCCTGGGGAGCCAGGCGGAGGGGCACGATGTTGTTGTTGGGGAAGTCTCCTCCCCTGTCGTAGAACTCGAGTACCTCGTCGAGAGTTGCCATGCCGCCGTTGTGGAAGTACGGGCCGGTCAGCTCGACATTCCGCAGGCCGGGGACCTTGAACGCGGCCTCCAGACCGACGCCGAAGACCGCCGCGGCACCGATGTCGTGAGAGGGGGGCGTGACGCCGATGTTGTAGAACGGTGACGCCGGAGGCGGCTCCGCTGCATCGCCCAGCAAGGGGCCTCCGTGACAGGCGGCACACCCCGCCCGCACGTTGAACATGGTGAGGCCGCGCTGCTGCTGTTCGGTCAGGGCCGTCTGGTTCCCCGCCATGAACTGGTCGAACGGGGTCTGATCGGAGATCAGGGTGGCCTCGTAGAGCTGGATCGCCAGTCCCCAGAAGAGGGGGAAGTTGGCTTCCATCTGGGTGTAGGTCTTGCCGTCGACGACGGCAGGTTCGGCGGAGTCCCACCACGACGGAACGAAGGCCTGCTCGATGAGGGCCCTGTAGCTCGTCGTCAAGCCCGTGGTCGGCGCGGCCAGGACGCCCAGGACGCTGTCCGTCGCGGAGACCTTCTGCTTGGCGAGCGGGGTCAGGCTGAGCATCTTTCTTCCGATCTCGGGCCAGGTCCGCCCGATCCAGGACATCTCGTCGACCAGGGGGGGACCCATCGCCTGGGAAGCCAGGCTGGCGCTCGTGATGGCCACAGTCACTTGAGAGAGAGTCCCGGTCGCATTGGAGAACGGGAGATAGGCCGGATTGCCCGGGCCGCTGGGCGAGGTGCCGTTGAAGACGTGGTTGGCCCGCCCGTCCAGGAAAGTGACCCAACTGAAGACCGCGTTGATCGTGGTGGGCGCATTCCTTGAGGTGACTCGGCGCAGGTTCTGGTCCAAGACGCGAAAGCCGTCGGAGTCGGCCGCCGGAACGCGAGCATCCACGGAGCTGCCGGGAACGATGCCCGCGAAGTCGGCCCGGAAGGTCCCCTGCGACCCCACGACGTCGTTGGTGGTGACGGGGAAGTGGGTCTTTCGGAGCAAGGCGTTCGGGCCCAACATCTGGTAGGTGGTGTCGGGAGTGCTCGCTCTCGAGCCCGGGTTCACCTGGTTCTTGAAGCGGACGTCCGCACCGGCCTGGAAGTGGCAGCTCGCGCAGGCCTGGATGCCGTCGCTTCCCACCTGCATGTCCCAGAAGAGGGCCTTGCCGAGCTTGATTGCGGCCGCCTCGTCCCGAACGTAGGTGGCCAGGTTGGAAGGCCTGGGAACCGCGACCCCCTGAAGTCCCCTCGCAACGTTGACGAACTGGGCCCATGAAGCGGGAGGGTAGCTGGCCACCCAGAGGGAAGCGACCATCAACCCGAGGATTGCTCTCGAGATCGTTCCTGGTTTCACTGCCGGCATCCTCCAATCGGGGACATTCGGGTGAGGCCGCTGCCCGCACCCCGGTCCGTTTGCGCTCGGATCACTCCAGTGGCTCGTCTTCCAGAATCCCCCACTCCCGCTGAACCTGGACCTTGTCGGAGGAACGCAGGATGTACCAGTTCCCCGTGGTTGGCCTCCAGACCGCAAGGTCCGTCTTGCCGTCACCGTCGAAGTCCAATGGGACCGGGATGTCGGTCGAGGCTCCCCAGTGCTCCTGGGTGTTGCCCCTGTCGGAGGACCGCAAGACGTACCAGGTCCCACCGCCGGGCCTCCAGACCGCGAGGTCCGCCTTGCCATCGCCGTCGTAGTCGCCCGGGACCACCTCGTCGCTGACGGCTCCCCACTGGGTCACCGTCTCCTTGCCGTCCGAGGAGCGCCGGATGTACCAGGTCCCGGTGGCGGTCCGCCAGATTGCGATATCGGTCGTCCCGTCGCCGTCGTAATCGGCGGGAACCGGCTGGTCGCGAGTGAAGGGAGAGCTCCCCGACCCGTACTGGACCATCCTGTGCCCACCGTCGGAGGAGCGGCGGATGTACCAGGTGCCTGTCTGGGGCCGCCAGACCGCGAGGTCAGCCTGGTCGTCCCCGTCGTAATCACCCGGGACCGGGACGTCGGCGGTGGCGGGATCGGTACTGGCCGCTCCCCACTCCATCATCCTGTGGGATCCGTCTGAAGAGTTGCGGATGTACCAGGTCGCCTTCGAGGGCCGGAAGATGGATGGGTCGAACCTGCCGTCGCCGTCGTAATCGGCGAGCACCACTTCATCCAGGAGTTGGCCCCATTGCACCGCCGTCGGCAACCCGTCGCTGGAGCGGAGGGTATGCCACATGCCGCTTCTGGCTCGGAAGATCGTGATGTCGCCGGCCCCATCCAGATCGAAATCGGCGTCCGTCTGAGGCCTGGCCCGGGTCGAGAAGGCCTTGAGTGGCGGCAGCCCCGCGGCGGCCCTGCCGCCGGCGCCCACGGCAGGAAGAGTCACGAAGCCGTCCGGGGCCCCGAGCCCGCCGACACCCGACAACCAGTTGGTGTTCCCTGCCTGACCATGGGGAAGCAACAACTCCGGATGGTCGAAGGGCGCCGACTCCCAGCGCACGCGCTCGTCGGTGAGGGCTAGCAGGAACGCTTTGAGGTCGGACCTTTCCTGAGTCGTCAAACCCAGTGGGGAGATGCTCGTGTTGGCGACGTCCCCTCCCCGGTTGTAGAAGTCGATCACCTGATCGAGGGTCTCCATGCCGCCGTTGTGGAAGTAGGGCCAGGTCAGCTCGACGTTGCGCAGCGCGGGGACCTTGAACGCGCCCTCGAATCCGGCGCCGAAGACCGCCTGCGCCCCGACATCGTCGGAAGCCGGTCTGACTCCGATGTTGTCGAACGAGCTGACAGGGTCAGGGATGCCGCCGCCCATGGCATCGGAGAGCAGGGGGCCGCCGTGGCAGTTCCTGCAATTGGCCCTTTCATTGAACAGGAAGAGGCCGTTCTGCTGGGCGATGGTCAGGGCGGTCAGGTCGCCCGTGTCGAACCGGTCGAAGGGGGTCTGGTCGGCGATCAGGGTCGCCTCGTACAGATGGATGGCCAGTCCCCAGAAGAGCGGAAAGTTCGCTTCCACCTGGGTGCAGGTCCTGCCCAGCACGACGACACTCTCGGCCGAGCTCCACCATGCAGGCTCGAAGGCCTCCTGAATCAACGCCAGGTAGCTCGTCGTCAAGCCCGTGGTCGGCGCGGCCAGGGCACCCAGAACACTGTCCGTCGGAGAGACCTTCTGCTTGGCCAGCGGCCTCAGGGTCAGCATCTTCTTGCCGATGTCGGGCCAGGTCCGCCCGGCCCAGGACATCTCGTCGGCCAACGGAGGCCCCGTCGCCTGGGAAGCCAGACCGGCGTTGAAGATGCTCACATTGACGGTGGTCAGGGTCCCGGTCGCATTCGAGACGATCGGATAGGTCCCGGCTCCCGGGCCCGACGGGTTGGTGCCGTTGAACGTGTTGTTCGCCCGGCCGTCCCAGAACTGAAAAGAGTTGAAAACCGCATTGACCGCGGAGGGCGAGTTCCGGGCCGTCACTCGTCGGGTGTTCTGGCCTGCGACCCGGAACCCGTCGGGGTCGGTCGTGGGCGTACGGCCGTCCACGGCGCTGCCGCTGGTGACACTCGTGAAGACGGACTGGAAGGTCCCCTGAGACCCCACCACTTCATTGGTCGTGACGGGGAAGTCCCCCTTCTTGATCAGGACGTTCGGCGCCCACTTCTGGAAGGTCCGATCCGGTGTACTGTTCCTCAGACCCGGATTCACCTGGTTCTTGTGACGGATGTCCGCACCCGCCTGGTAGTGGCAGCTTGCGCAGGCCTGGATGCCGTCGCTTCCCACCTGCATGTCCCAGAAGAAGGCCTTGCCGAGCTGGATCGCCGCCGTCTGGTTCCGGACGTAGGTTGCCAGATTGGACGGCGGGGGAATGACCACGCCCTGCAGCGTCTTGACGCGGGAGCCCGCCCGCGCGGGCGCGCAGAGCCACGCTAGCCCGACCAGAAGCACTGCGAGACGAAGGAAGTGTGCCGGGAGCCCTTGACGGGAGGGGGAGTGCGTCATTTCGAACCTGCCTTTTTCAGAGTCGAGGCGGCGCCTCGAGGAGCCACCAACGGTCTGGATAGCTTCGAGGCGCCGCCTCACTTGGAGTCACAGCCGACTTTGGTTACCGAGCCGCGGCCTCGAGCCTGCGCCTTTGGAGAAGTCCCATCAGCAGCAAGGCGTAGAGGGTCAGGTCGAGCGAGCCCGTGGTGGCCGTGCCCGCCATCCTGTCCAGAGCGCAGCCGCCGCCGCCTCCACCAACACCGCCCAGGTCGCTGACGATCGGGGCGCTCGCTGCCTGGCCCTGCTGGGCCACCTGCACGATGAACGGCTCGCTGCGGTCGGCGCCCGTGTCCACATACAGGGCGAAGACGTAGTGGCGGGGCAGATTGTCGTCGTGACGCGGGGCAACGAAGCGGGTCAGGGCCGAATACGGGTTCTCGATCTCAACCTCCGGACCGGAGAGCTGCTCCCAGACGTAGCTGAGTTGCTGGCCCGCGGTGGTCGTCCCGGTCGAACCTCGCCCGTCCAGGGTGACGCGGCGCTGAGCGTCCGTGCCGTCGAGGGGGGCCGGCTGCGTGATGGGCTGGACGACCGCGGTGGGCACCTGGCTCTCGGGCGTATCGACGATGACGCGGATCCGCCGTGACACCCGCACTCCGGTTGCCGCTCCGTTGGAGTCGAGCAGCGTCAGGAGGGCCTGGAACTCGTGCACGCGGGAGGTGGTGGGACTGAAGGTCGTCTGGACCTGGGTCGCCGTCGTGTCGGTCTCGCCGTTGCGCGTCAAGACCACGGTCGGACCGTCGACCTGCGTCCAATCGAGCTTGTACCGCAGCCCCGGATCCACCGTCGCGGTGAGCGTCACCACCGGGGTCACGGTTGGCGACACCAGCACTCGCAGACTGTTGCGACGGCCTTCCTGGATCGCCTCTCCCGCATCCTCGCCGGTGGTCGTCACCGTCGAGGCCGAGGCCACCAGACGCAGGCGGGGCATGCTCTGGGCCGGCGCCAGGACCACGCACGCGATATCCTCGGGTTCGCTGGCACCGTTGCGCCGATCGGTCACCGTCAGCTCGAAGCGGTACGTGCCGGCGCTCGGCGCAATGAAGCTGGCCACGGCCGCCGTCGGGGATGGGCTCAGCGTCACGCTCTCACCCTCGAGTTGCCGCCACTGGTAACGCAGCCCGGAGGTGCGGTCCTCGGCGTCGCGATCGGAGGAGGTCGAAGCGTTCAACTGGACCGTGTCTCCCACCGTGAACGAGCGCAGCGCGTCGAGCGGGGTTCTCGGGTCCGCGTGGGCCAGGTCCTCCACGACCAGTTCGGGATGCGGCCGGTGGTTCTGGGCCTCGGCCGACAGGATGGTCACCGTGACGCGGTCCCGACGGCTGTCGAAGGCCCCGTTGTTGACGATCAACTCGAACGTGTACGGACCCTCGACGCTCGGAACGAAGGTGGGGAGGTGAGTTGTGGCGCCCGCCAGCACCGGCACTTGGGCCCCGGTGGGGATCAGCGGGTTGCCCTGGCTGTCGCGAGCGACGCTCCACCGGTAGGTCAGGGTCCGGCCACGAGGATCGACGCTCTCGTGCCCGTCGAGGCGCACGAAGTCTCTGAGGTTGTTGACCCCTCCGGCCACCGTTGGATCGGGCACCGTTTCCGCGATCACGCCAGGCGACAGGAACCGGACCAGGTAGGTCTCGTTGACGCCCGCGTCGGCCCAGGGCAGCAACACCAACGGGTCGAGGGCCGTGATTTCGAACTCGTCGGATTCTGCCTCGTCGCCGTCCGAGACCGTCAGCCGGACCACGTAGCTCCCCGCACCCAGCAGGAAGGTGTTGGTCGGGTCGAGGTCAGTCGGGAAGTGCAGCGTTGCCACGGGGCTCGTGAGCTCGGCCTGCGGGATCAACCCGGAGGTTGCCACGGGGGCCGAGACGACGCTCCAGCGGTAGCTGATCGTGTCGCCGTTGGCGTCGTCCGACAGGCGACCGTCGAGCTGGACGATCGCGGTCGTGACCAGGCCGGCGGGGGCGCCGGTCCGCGGCAGGATGACCACGAGATGGTCCTCGAGGTGCACTCGCGGCTTGACGTCATCCACGACGATCGACTTGGTCGCGGTCGCGGTCTGGCTGGCCTGGTCGGTCACGGTGAGCGAGAACTGATACGTCCCTTGCACTCTGGCCTCGTAGCGGGCGCGGGCCGTCGTCGCACTGAACGCGGCGGCCTGCGCGGGCTTCTGGACCAGGCTCCAGGCGTAGGTCACGATCCGGTTGCCGTCAGGGGGCGTGAAGGCCCTGGAGCCGCTGCCGTCCAGCTCGACGAGCCGCGGGCCTCCCGTCAGGGCGGAGATCTGGAGGTCGGCCGTCGGGACCTGATTGCCCTGGCCCGTGACCTGGGCCGTGGCCTCGACTCTCACGGAGCTTGCCGTGCCGTCGTCCACCACCAGCGCAACCCTGTAGGAGCCCGCGAGGTCCGGCGTGAAGCTGGGCCGGGAAGCGGAGATCGTGTTGTTCGGCGAGATCGAGCCGGCCGTCACCGAGCTTCCCTGGGGAACCGAAAGGAAGCTCCAGCGGTAGGTGAGCACGTCCTCCACGTTGGCGTCGGACGAGCCGCGGCCGTCGAGCACCATGGCGACCCCGACGGAACCGGCAGGCAAGGCCGCAATCACGGCCACCGGTGTCGAGTTGCCGATGTTGACGTTCACCGTGTCGGGTGCCGAGTTGAGGCCCCCGACGTTGACGACGAGCGACAGGACGTACGTACCCTTGCGATCCGGGACGAACGACGGCCTTGCCGCGGTGCTCGTGTTGTTGTCGGAGAGCGAGCCCGAAGTGACCTGGCTGCCCGCGGGGAGGGAAGTAAGAGACCAGTGGTAGACCAGGGCCTCGCCTGCAGGCCCCGTCGAGCCCGAGCCGTCGAGGTTGACGGTCTGGGTGACCAGGCGCTCGAGGTCTCCACCTGCGGCGGCCACAGGGCCCGCGCCCACGGTCACCCTCGCGCTGCCGGCCGAACCGGTACCGCGCGGCGTCGTGACGAGGAAATCGTAAGTGCCGAGCGCGAGACCGGCCGGCAGGGTGGCCGTCAGGGTGCCGTCATCTATCACGCGCAGGTTGGTGAGCGGGGTGCGCGTTCCGTCATCGAGCGTGACCACGGTCGCACCCGTGAAGCCCGAGCCCGTCAGGGTGATCGCCGTCGCCGTGTCGGGCGTCGCCAGCCTCGGCGTGACGCTCACCACCAGCGAGATTCCCGGCGTCACGGTCAACTTGAAACCGGCCACCGTCACGTCGCCCGCGGGCCGCGTCAGGACCACGTCCCAGTCCCCGGCGAGGACGCCTCGCGGGACCGTCGCTGAGAGGTTGGCGTCGTCTCTCACCTGGAGGCCGGTCAGTACCGTGTGGGCCGGGTCGCCCAGACGGACCGCCGTGACCCCGGTGAAGCCGCCACCGGCCAGGGTGATGGCCGTCGCGACGTCGTTCACGATGGGGGCCGTGGCCCCGCTCGAGATGAACGGCACTCCGGCCTCCCTTACCGTGAGGGCGGGCGAGAGCGTCTGGGTCTTGTCCACATTGGCGTCGCTGTTGCGGTCCTTCGCGGTCACGGCCAACGTCGGCGTGTGGGCACCGACCGTTGCCGTGGGTGCCGCGGTCACCGAGAAGCTGAAGGTGGCGCTGCCTCCGCCGGCCACGGCGGTCGCGTTCGCCTGCGAGGGCGTGGCCGTGAGTCCGCTGCCGCTGAAGGTGAGCGCCGTCGAAACGACGTCGGCAATGGCCTGTCCCAGGTTCGTGACGGCCACGCTGACGGTGATGGTCTGGCCCGGCGCGAGGTCCGCGGGTGCCGTGAGCTCGCTGAACGCGAGTGCCGCCGGGGTCTCCACGGTCACTCCGGGGGAGAGGCTCTGGGTGGCGCTCACGTCGGCGCCACTGTCGGGATCTGCGGCCAGCACCGCGAGCGTCGCGAGGTGAGCGCCCGCGAGCGCGTCCCCCGCCGCCGTGACCGAGAAGTTGAACGTCGCGCTGACCCCGCCGGCCAGTGTAGTGGCGTTCCCCTGCGAGGGGCTCGCGGTCAGCCCGGTGCCGCTGAAGGTCAACGCGGTCGACGTGATGCGGGCCGTCTGCTGTCCCTGATTCGTGACGACCACGGCCGCGCTGAAGGTCTGCCCTTGCGAGACCTTGGCGGGCGCCGAGAGCGGCCCGAACGAGAGTGTCGCCAGGGCCTGGACCGTGACGGTGGGCGAGAGGTTTTCGAACTGGCTCGCGTCGGCCTCGCTGTTGGCGTCGACTGCCGTTACCGCCAGCGACGGCGTGTGCGTGCCCGCCGGGGCGTCGAGTGCGACCTTGACCTCGAAGTTGAACGTCGCACTCTGGCCGCCGTCCAGGGACGACGGGTTCGACCCCACGGGCGTCGCGGTCAACCCGCCCGGGAGGAACGTCAGGGCCGCCGAGGTGATGTTGACCCGCGCCTGGCCGGAGTTGGTGACCACGACCGAGGCGTTGAAGGTCTGGCCCTGCAAGACGAAAGAGGGTGCCGTGAAGGTGCCGAACGCGAGGGCCGACTGGGTCTCCACGTTGATGCCGGGCGCCAGGGCCAGGACCTTGCTGGCGTCGGCACCGCTGCTATCGTCCCGTGCCGCCACCGCCAGGGTCGCCTCGTGAACGCCCGGGGTCGCCGTCAGAGCGGCCGTGACCGTGAAGCTGAGCGTCGAGCTGGCGCCGCCCGCGAGCGTGGTGACGTTGCCGGCGGCGGGGGTCGCCGTCATGCCTGCGCCGCTGAAGGTCAACGCGGTCGAGGTGATGACAGCCGTCGCGCCGCCGAGGTTGGTGACGACCACGGCCGCGTTGAAGGTCTGGCCCAGCGAGACGTTGGCAGGGGCCGAGAGGGCACCGAAGGCGAGCGTGGCCGGCGCCTGGACCGTGCCGTTCTGCACGGCCGGCGCCTGCACGTTGCCGCCCAGGTCCTGGCCTCCCGCGACGGTCGCCGAGTACGCGGCGCCGGCCGGAGGCAGGGCTCCTTGCACCGTCACGTCGTAAACGAAACGGGTCGGGCTGACGCGAGCTGCTACCGGGGTCAGCGTGCTGAAGTTGCCCGCCGTGGCCGCGGCGCCACTGAAGGTCAACACCGGGTCCACGGTCGACAAGAGCGGCTCGACGAAGTCGGCCGTCACCGTCAGAGGCCCGGAACCGACAAAGCCCGGCCCCCTGCTGAAGGAGAGCACCGGCGCCGGCGGCGCGACCGTGTCAACGGTCCCGTTGACAACCGTCTGGGCCTGCGCGTTCCCGAGCGCGTCGGACGCGCCGGAGAGGGTCAACGAATAGGGCGAGCCGGCCTGGGCGGTCGCGGTGGCGCCCACCGTCAGGTCGAAGGCGAAGACAGTGGCGCTGACCTGCCGGAGGACGGGGGCGTTGAAGAACTCGGCGCCGGCGGTGACCGCGAGGGTGGGTTGGGTGACGGTCGCCTCGTCGAAGGTAGCCGTGAGGGAGAGCGCGCCGGCGCCCAGGACAGCCGGGCCGCGGGTGAAGGCCAGCGTCGCGACGGGACCCGTCGCGTCGACCGTGAAGGTGGCGTTCGTGGCCGCGGCGTTCTCGTAGCCCGCGTTGCTCCTTCCGTTGGCGATCGTGACCGTGGCAAGGCCGTCCGCACCGGACACGAGGGTCGCCGCGAAGGTCCAGACCAGCGGATTGGCCGTCGGGCTCATCGCGGTCGGCGCGACGTCGTTGGCCGTCCCCTGGCCGTCGACGGCCACCGTCGGCACGGTCGCGAGCACTTCCGAGAAGGTCGCCGAAATCGTCAGCGGGCCGGCCGGGAAAGCGGTGCCAGGGCGGTTGTAGGCGAGGGCCACGGTCGGCTGGAGCTGGTGGCTCGTGACGCGGTTATTGGAGTAGTCCGCGATGAAGAGCCGGCCGCCGGCGAAGTACACATTGGAGGGGCCGAACAGGCTCGCGGCGCCCAGCGCGGGGGAGTTGGCGAGGCCGCTTGCGAAGCCCGCCTGCCCCAGCACGAAGTTGGCGGGTTGCTTGTTGACCGTGGGGAGGCCGGTCCAGAGCAACACGCGGTTGTTGTGGAGATCGGCGACGGAGAGGCTGGTGCCGTCGAAGAAGAGGCCGTGCGGACCGTTGAGCGTGCCGGCACCCAGACTGGGGTTGTTGGGAGCCAGGCCAGCGAAGTCGGACTGCCCCAGGACGAGGTCGGCCGACTGCCCGTGGTTGGTCGGGATGACGTTCCAGATCAACACGCGGTTATTGCCGAAGTCGGAGACGAAGAGACGCGTGCCGTCGGAGTAGACGGCCGACGGCACGTGCAGTGTCTGGGCGTTGCAGTTGGGGCTATTCGGGCTGCCGGTCTCGAAGTTGGGCTGTCCCACGACGACGTCGGCGGGGGTCCCGGAGAGCGTGGGGACGGTGTTCCAGATCAGCACCCGGTTGTTCTGGGTGTCGGCGACGAAGAGGCGCGTGCCGTCACAGAAGACTCCCGTCGGGAGGCTGAGGGTGGCGGCGCCGCGGGCAGGTATGTTGGCACCCCCGGCCAGGAAGCTCGGCTGTCCCAGGACCACGTCGGCGGGGACCCCGTCGGCCGTGGGGATCCGGTTCCAGATCAGGACCCGGTTGTTGTACTGATCGGCGACGAAGAGGCGAGTGCCGTCGCTGCTGACGCCGTACGGGTAGTAGAGCCTGTCGGCCTCCAGCCCGGGGGCGGTCGTGACGAGGTCCGGCTGTCCCACGACCACGTCGGCGGGGGTCCCAGCGGCCGTGGGCATCCTGTTCCAGATCAACACCCGGTTGTTCAAGACGTCCCCGACAAAGAAATGCGTACCGTCGCTGCTGACACCGTACGGGAGGCTCATGCCCGCGGCGCCCCCGCCCAGGGTGGACGTCGTGAAGTTTGGCTGTCCCAGCACCAGGCCGGCGGCCTGGCCGTTGCCGAGCGCGAGCGCCGCCGGCGAGCAAACCACGGACAGTAGCGCAACCGCCAACCACAGGATCGGCGCCCGCAGCCGAGCTGCACGCCGTCCGGCATCCGAACCGCACGTCTCACAATCAGTAAACCGAATCGCTCTCATGGCTCGAACTCCTTGCGGATCGCTCGCGCGACCCGGCGCCTGCCTCTGGGATCAGGAATCTCCAACATGGTGGGAAGAACCCGTCAAACGTGGGTGTCTCTGGACGATCGCCGCAGGCTCCACCTGCCTGGCCTGTCCGTGACGGCTCGGGCCAGGCAGGTCTTGCCCGGGGATCCTTGTCGATTTCGAGCGTTGCTCGCTCAGGCGGTGATCACGAACGGAACCTGAGCCGTCATCACGACCCGCTGCGGTTGTCCTGGGATCTGCCCTCGGGTGTCGATGAACTTCGCGGTAGCGAAGGAGTTGATCGGCGTGGTAGCCCGGATCAGGGCGTCGAAACGCCGCGCGGTGCTCATCTCGATGGCCTGTCCGGCCGGCACGAAGCGCGGCTCGCTGTAGAGTCCGAACGGGGGCACGCCCAGCGAACGGCCGTCCCAGGCGGTGATCAGGACATCGACCGGGAACTGGAGCTCGACACTGTTGTACGCCGCATCCAGGGCCCTCACCAGGATGGTCTGGCCGACGCGGGCATTGACCGAGACCTGCATGCCGGTCATGCCGCTGTTCAACGCGGGAGGGACGACCACGTTGGCGTCGATCTGTCCTGTCTCGCCGAGGTGGGCCCGTACGGGCACACCCGTGACGAACCAGTAGTCGGCGTGGTAGTCGTTGAACGCGAAGAAGCCGTTGACCCCGGCGTTGAGGTTGAACTGGTCATTGACTCCCGGGATGCTGCCCGCCGCCGGGAAGGTCGTCCGGGCGTTGGACGCCAGGTCGCTCCAGATGGAATCGCGGTCGTCGAACACCCAGAGGGCTTCCACGTCGTAGGGGACGGTCCATGCGTGGGGCGATCCGACGCCCAGGCCGTTGGGGCCCGCCACGCCGAAGACCGGATCTCCGGGGACGAAGCCCGGGAACGCCGGGTACTTGGAGGTGTTGGCCTGGGTGCGGAACTTCCCGTCGGAGCTCGCGCCGATCGGGATGTTGTTCAGGACGACACTGCCGTCCGGGTTGGTGCTGGCGATGGAGGAGAAGTAGGCGTCGGGCGCCATGATGATCAGGAACCCGAACAGACCGAACTCGAAGTGCTGCACGGTATTCCGGTGGCAGTGATAGAAGTAGGAACCCATGAAGTTCGGCTGCCACTGGTAGGTGTACTTGCCTATCTCCATCGAGCAGTGCCCCACGCCGTCGTTCATCGGCGTCGGCTCAATGCCGTGCCAGTGGATGGTGTGCGGGGGAGGCCCCTTGCCCGAGGTCTCGCCGTGGAAGACCACCCCGCGCGGCACGCGAAGCGTCGCGGCCGGGTAGGTGCCCAGCACGGTCGCGGGGTTGTCGCCGTCCGCGAAGAGGAAGAAGGCGAGCTGCTTGGCGCCGTCCCACGCGGGAAGCAGCACGCCGTGCATGAGGTCGCGCTGGACCGTGTGGGGAACGGAGGGTGGAAGCTGGTGGCCGGCGGCCGCCATGACCTCCGGGACGGGGTTGGTCGGGGTCAGGAGCTCGGGCGTGACGGGACTTGCGGTGGGAGGGTCCCACATCTTGATCCAGTGGGCCTCCATGCCGACGACCGAGCGGCGTGGGATCGTGAATCCCGGGTTGCTGAAGGACATGTTGAGTTCTCCTCGGGCCCCTCCATGGACGGGGCCGGTTTCTGACCGTGGCTCAGGGTGCGACCGTGGAATTACCCGTGGAATCGAGTCGCGGGGCCCGCTGCCGGTCCGGTCGCCTCCGGCCCGCCTTCGTGCAAGGCCATGGTCGTGAGCTCTCCTGGGAAGGTCACGACGCCCTGAGGCTGGTTGCGGTCTCCGATGAAGTTGAGGCCCGAGATGAGCCCGCAGTTGTAGTTGCCGCCCTGGGCCGTTTGCGACGGCTCGCTGTGGTCGTGCATCGGGTAGCACAGCGGCGCCATTTCCACGGCCAGGTCGATGGGGTTTCCGTTCTGATCCTGCCCGCTCCGTTGCCCCGGGCCGGGGATCTGCATGACCAGTTCCTCGGCGGGTGGCCACGTGCTGCCGCCGGCCAGAGTGCGCAGACCCGGGTCCGCCCGGCCGATGCCCCGCTGATTGGGGATATCCGGCGGCCGCATCAACGGGACCAGCCACTCGACGGTCCGCATGGGCAGGAGAGTGAAGACGTCGATCCAGATGAGGCTGCTCTGAGGCACCCCGTCGACGCCGATCACGTACTCGTGGTTGGCGTGCAGGTGCATCGAATGGGTCCACAGCCCCGCGTTCAACATGCGGACCACGGCCGGCTCGCCGACGCGGTGCATCGGGCAGATGACCGGGTTGTCATGGGCGAAGTGCCCGGACTGACCGTTGATGGTGAAGTACTGAGGAGTCCGGTTGTTATTGGGAACCGGGGTGAACGGGTCGTTCGTGAACGCGTCGATGAAAGCCTGCGGGTCGTACAGCACCCCGGGCGCGAGGCTGCCCACCTCCCTGAAGAGGTTGGGACTGGCCTGGTGCAGCACCCACACGTGCTGGCGGAAGGGCGGAGTGGACGTGGCGGAGTCCCCCTCCTCCCAGGCCAGGCCCGGCCACCAGGGCTGCGCGCCCAGGTCGTCGAAGAGCTTCTGGACGGCCAGGGTGGGCGCCGAGTAGGGGGTGTAGCGGTGGCCCGGTGCCGGCGTGGCCGGCATGACGACCATGGCGCCGTGCAGGCCCATCACGCGGTTGACCGGCGCGTTCAGGTTATCGTAGTAGAGGAACGAGCCGGCCACCGTGGGTGTGAACGAACCGGTGAACGTCTGCCCGGGGGCGATGGGGCCGGTATCGAACATCCCGGGGACGAAGAAGGCATGAGGCTCGTCCAGGTCGTTCGTGACGCTGAGGTCGATCTGCTGCCCGACGGCGGTGTAGATCAGCGGGCCCGGCACCTCGACCTCCAGGCTCTCTTCCCGGAAGGTCCAGAAGTAGCACTTGGCGCTGTTGATCGAGTTGTCGGTCACCATCCCCTTGAGCGCATCGGTCACGTGGAACCGAAGGACCTGGGGCCCGGGGAGGGTCAAACCCTGGGCAGTCCATCGCCCCACGAAGCCGGGTCCGACGATCACGGCGGCTCCACCTGCAAGTCCGCGAAGGAAACTCCGTCTAGTCAAGTTCATCTGCATGGTCCCTCTCCGATTGCCACACTCAACCGCTCCCTTCAGGAGCCTCTTTTTCCTAGGCGTCCCACCGAGGGACGCCTCCAACGCACCCGGTCATGCCTGACCGCAGCAGACTAGATACGTGCCCTCTGGAAGAACCGCACGCTCCCTCTGCAACTTTTCTGTCTGCACGTTTCTGTCGCATCTTCGTGAGCGCCTCGCCCGCCCACTCCCTCCTCCGGCGGGGGAGGGCTGGAGCCGAGAGAGCCAGCTCGACCGGAACCTGCCCGGCGTGCGAAGACTCGGGTGCAGTGGCGGTTCCTGGGCTGGCAACCGCACCCGGTCTCGTAAGTGGGGTAGCGCGGGGGCTTGTCCCAATGGCATTAAATCCCTCACCGGGAGAGGCATGACAGAAGCCGCTAGGGTAGAAGCGGCATCTTGCCGCTTCCTCGGAGCCTGACGTGAGCCCGGCCGCCCAGAAAGCGGCTGGAAGCCGCTTCTACCTTCAGGCGTGGCCATCGTTGCGGCCTCTCCGGCAAACCCATGGCAGGAGATGGCAACCATCACGAGTTGATGCCATTGGGCTTGTCCCCCGCTCGTGGAGCGGTCCGTCGCCCTTTGCGGGCCACGCACCCAGCCATGCGGCTCCCCAGGAGCTGCCTGCGCACCCCGAAGACACTGCAGGCGGCAGCTCAATTGAAGAGCGCGCCTGCCCGGATCCAGTTCAGGAGTGTCTGGTAGTCCGGGTCCGCCGTGCCAGAGGTGAAGATCACCATGGTGCCGCCCCCCATGGCCACGCCGCCGTTCACGAGACCGAGGGGTTTGAGGAGCAGGAGGCTGCGGTCGGGCTGCGCGCGATCCAGCACCGGGACCTGCCCGATGTTCCGATAGCTCACCTCGGCCGTGGTCGCGGCCCAGCCGTCGTCCGGGAAAGCGGAATTGCCGGAGGACTCGTGGCACGGCACGCAGCGGTTGAGAAAGATCGGATAGGCCTCGCGGGCAAAGGAGGGGGCCGGATCGCCCGGGTCCCTGTAGTTCGCCAACTCGAGCTCGTCCGAGGTACCGTCGCCGTCCGTGTCGGACCGACCCGGATCGGTGCCTATGTGAAGCTCCGCGAGGTTCGACAGGCCGTCGCCGTCGGTGTCGCCCGGGGCGCCGCCGGACAGCCCCTTGACTGCCTGCACGTCGTCGGGAAGACCATCGTCATCGACGTCCCGATAGAGCGGAAACACCGTCGTCTCGGGCGTCCGCACTGCCGACAGGATGTAGCCGTGGCCGGGCTCGAGTCGGAAACCGGACTGCCCCGGAGCCGGGATGAAGACCTCGAAAACGCTCCGTCGGGTGGCAGGCTCGATCCGGGTGCGGATGGCGAGCTGGGCACCGGAGAGAGTCAGGAGATCGGCCGCCGAGAGGTAGCTCGGGGCCCCGGCGAGCACCGGGACAGCGACCGCGCTGAGGCCGCGCCGGAGTTGCAGGGACATCTCCGGCAGACTTGCCGGCGCGGCCGCCGGGACCCGCAACAGGGCGCTACCGGTGCGCCTGGTCACAACGAGGACCGGCCGTCCACGACTGAACTGGAAGTCGGGCGAACGCAGGCCCGCCCCGAAGACATGAGGGCGCTCTCCCGGGCGGAAGTCCACCTGGGTGACCAGGACTGCGCCGGTGTCCGCCGCCAGGGCCGCAGCCGTGTAGGCGGACGTGGAGTACGCCGCCTCGGGTAGCGACACGAGGTTGGGCCCCGCCCCCAGTTCGAGTCGGACGACGTCGGAGAGGGCCCTCTCGGGCGTCGCAAGCAGCCCCAGGGCCAGGAAAGGGAGAACGAGACCGAGACGCACGCGATTTTCGAGCATGGTGCCGAATTTATGCACTTCGAGTCGATGACGGCAACATCGTGGAGGTCTTTTCTTAAGGAATGCGCGCCGTGACGGCAAGGACACCCAGAAAGCTGCGACACCGGCGACGGGAAGAAAAGTGCGCCAAGAGTGTGCGATCCGTCGGGTTTGCCGGTATCAACTCTCCCAGCCGCAAGCACACTGCAAGCAGTCCAGCGCAGAGAGCTGCCACGGATGCGACCTCCTGTGGGCACCTTCGATTCCAAGGGCCCCTGGCGACCTCCGGGCGGTCAGTGGAGGCGGCTTTCCTTTGCACCCGACACGTTCTCCAGAAAGGGTCGACCTCAACTTCAGTTATTCACGGAGTCGTTGTGCCTGCCGGCCCCAGTGCCGGCAGGTGACGGCCCGCGAGCCTCTCCCGATCGAGCGATCGGGAGCTCTTCGAAAGGAGCCTAGAATGCTATCGCGCTGCCATTGCTTGACGTTCGTCACCGCCCTCATCCTGTGCGCCAGCCTGCTGTCCGGGTGTGGAGGGGGTGGTGGAGGCGGAGGCCCAACTGGTTCCGCCAGCCTGTCCACGCCCGCCGTCGTCACGGGCGCGGCCCTCCTGGGGCCGATCATGGAGGCAGAGGTCGAGTTCTTCGAGGTCGAGGCCGGCCACCGCGGAAACCGGCTTGCGAGTACTCACACCGGCACGGACGGCCGGTTCAGCACGCCGCTGGGCGTGACGACCTCCGGGTCGGTCTGGGTCGACGTGCACGTCTCCCGCTACCGCGACGAGGCCACTCAGCAGGTCGTCAGCCTGCCGTCCGAGCGTATCGTCACGTACTGCATCCCCGACGTCGCGCCCGGAACCACCGTGGTTGCCCCCCTCACGACCTTCAATCACATGGCAACGCGGCTGGCCCTGGCCGAGGGCGGCCTCTCGTCGGCCAGAATGCGGACGATCCTGGCCAGTCTCTCGACCGCTTCCGGTCTGGACGTCTCTCACGAAATGCCCGACGATCTCTCGACCGACGACGGCGTTCGAGGTGCCTTCCGCAACGCCGGAGGCGCGGCCGCGGACGACGGGGCCCGCCACGGCCTGTACCTGGCCGGGATGAGCCGGCGCGCCGCCGAGTTGTCGACGACCGCGCTCGAGTACCAGGAGAGGCTGGCGCTTGACTTCGAGGACGGCCTCCTGGACGGCCTGGATCGGAACCACGCGTTGATCCCCGGTCTCACCGCTCTCGAAATGGACAACCTGCGCACCTCGGTGCGAGCCTTCGTGGAGGACTTCACTCGTCGCCACACCGAAGTCGAGGTCGAGATCGAGGTCGAAATCGAGACCCACTTGAACGACACGGTCGCTTACGTCGAAATCCACGGCGGCCGCCCCTCGGTCGATCCGTCGGTCATCCGCCAGATGGAAGTGGACGATCACGGACGGAACCGCGGCAACGACAGTGGCAATGGTGCCGACGATCCTCCGGGCGACGATCACGGCGGGCTCACCGGCGGCAATGGCGCCGACGATCCTCCGGGCGACGATCACGGCGGGCTCACCGGCGGCAATGGCGCCGATGATCCTCCGGGCGACGATCACGGCGGGCTCACCGGCGGCAATGGTGCCGACGATCCTCCGGGCGATGACAACGGCGGGCTCACCGGCGGCAATGGCGCCGACGATCCTCCGGGCGACGACAATGGTGGACTCACCGGCGGCGGCACCGGCGCTGATGATCCTCCGGGCGATGACAACGGTGGACTCACCGGCGGCGGCGCTGACAATCCTCCGACCGACGACAGCGGCGGAGTTACCGGCGGCGGACACGGCCACTGAGCTGCTGCTTCCGAGAGCCGGCGCAGCACGCGTCCAGATCGAAACAGAAGGGCTGCAGGTTGCGGGCAGGGCCAGGTGAGGCCCCCTGCAGCCTGCAGCTTTTTTCTGCCCGAAGAGAACTGCCGTGCGAGGAAGGGTGATAAAAGTGCCACAAACTTGTGCGGTCGGTCAGGCATGCACGTATCTAGTTTCCGTTCGGTAGCACTCTGCTGGCTGTTTGTCGTACTCGACTGCCGCGCAGGTGCCCTGGTGCAAACAACTTGATTCTCACAGCCTCGGGCCGCTCACGGGCGGTCCTCCGAGGCAGCGGTTCTGACCGCAAGTGGCTCAGTGTCTCGGTTCTCGTTCCGGGCGAAAGGAAGGCGCAATGAAGGGCAAGAAGTTGTGGTTCGTGGGAATGGTCATGGTCATGCTGCTTGGTCTGGGGCAGACGGCCCACGCCGAATTGAATGCCGTCGGGCCGACCGATCCCGAGGTCGGCTTTCCGCTCTGGTACCAGGACCCGGCCTTGACGGCCTGTGAGCTCTGTCTCGAGCAGCCGTCGGGGCCGTCAGACCCCTGTGGGCTGGCCGGAACGATCCCGTTCCCCGGGCAGCCCATCTCCGTACCGGCCAACAGTCCCGAGGAGATGTTCTGGCACATGGCCACTGCCCTCACGCCCACCCCCGCGGGCTCGGCCCTGCTGGTGCTGGCCCTCGAAGCGGCCTTTGCGAATGGGCCTGTCGAGGCCGGGGCGCAGGTGGCCTTCGCCCGGGTCCGGATCCGGGTCGATACGGCCGTGGCCGGCAACTACCGGATCACGCATCCGTACGGGGTCAAGGAGTTCACCAACGTCCCCGCGGGCGTGAGCGGCATCAACGACTCGGTGGACGTGGGCCTGGTCCCGGGGGTCTTCAATCTCGCCCTCAACGGCGCCATCGGACCCTTCCTGCGGTGGGATACGGACTTTCCGGTGACCTATCCGCAGTACCCCGGCATGCAGTTCCTGGGCGACCCCAACGTGACGCACACGATCACCGGCAGTCCCTTCAACACCAACTTCTTCCGGGTCGAGGTGGACGCGGATCAGAACGGCAGCTACGAGGCCGTCGTCGCCGAGACCAACCTCTTCGCGGTGCTGGGCAAGGTCTTCACGGGCCCGCTGAACCTCCCGACCGCGGGGGTCACCTACAGCCGCCCGAGCCAGGCCTATGCGGCCGGGCAGGTCTTCCGGGTCACGGCGACGTTCGACACGGACATCACGCCGACCGCGCCTGGCATCCGCTTCGCGGGCGGGCTCACCGGGAACACCACGAACGACGTCTTCCCCGCGCAGCCGATGGCGAGCGTCGGCGGAAGCCTGACGACGTGGACGTTCAGCCGAGTGGTTCAGGTCGGGCCCGACGAGGGCGCCTTCACGATCCGGCTGGAGGCCAACGGCGCGCGGCTCACGCCGGCAAAGGGCACCTTCTTCGTCGACAACACGCCGCCCGTCGCCACGCTCTCATACTCGAAGTCGACGGCCCTGGTGGGAGTGGGCCCGCTCGTCATAACCGCAGCGTTCACAGAACCCCAGACGTTGTCTCCGTTGCTCAGCATCGACAGACCGGGCACGGGTGGCGACGTCCTGGAGGCCTCCATGACGCAGAACCCCGCCGATCCCAGTGTCTGGACCTTCACCTACAACGTGCCGTGTCATGACTGCTCCACGGCGGGCGACGGGCTTACGACCGTGACGCTCACGGACGCCGCGGGCAATGCCGCCACGGGCCTCACGAACCGCACCTTCACGGTCGACACGACGGGCCCCGAGGTTGCACTCTCCTATTCGAAGAACCCCGCGGCCGTGGCCACGGGCGCCTTGACGCTCACCGCGACCTTCGACGAAGCCGTGGTCACCGTGCCGATCCTGGCGATCGTGCGCGCAGGTGGAGGCGCCAACGACCTGGCCGCGACCCCGATGACCGCCACGGCCGATCCGCTGGTCTGGACGGCCACGTACACCGCCCTCGCGCAGAACGGCACCACGATCCTCGACGGTATCGCCCAGTGCACGGTCGAGGGTGGTGAGGATGCGGCAGGCAACGCCAATGCGCTGGCAACCAACAGCCAGTTCACCGTCGACTCCACCCCGCCCGTGGTGACCCTGGTCCACGGCGGCCCGACGAGTGCCGCCGCGGGCCCGCGGTCGCTGACGGTCACCCTGGATACGACCCAGGTGCTCACACCCGTCATCTCCATCGACCGGCCCGGCACGGACAACGACGT
>JACQZL010000032.1 GCA_016213865.1 Candidatus Rifleibacteriota bacterium | reverse complement strand
TACCGGCAGTTGCGGGACGAGGGCAAGGCGCTGGACGCCCGCGACCGGATGCGCGAGGTGTTCAACAAGTTACCGCCGGAAGCGTTCACGCAACCGACCGGCGAGTACAGCCGCGAGTACTGGCTGAAGGTGTGGTTCAATCCGGATCAGAAGAAGGAGTGATGGTGTTAGTGGTTAGTGGTTAGTGTCAGTGGGCAGTGGGCAGTGGGCAGTGGGCAGTGGGCAGGAGGCAGCAGTCGGCGGCCACGGGTCACGCATCGCTGACCCGGGAGCACCGACCTGGCGATCCACCTGGCCCCGCGGCCACGAGCTACTGTTGGGGCAGCGTGACAGTCGTGGACGGCAGCGCGCGGTGGACCCAGATGGCCTGACCGGGCACCAGCAGGGGCGACGTGGAGTCGGCCGGCAGTACGACCCGAGGTCGCGTACGGCCGTTGACGGTCTCGAAGACGATCGCGAAGGTGCCGCCCGTCGCGGTGAGTAGCTGTCCGGCCCGATAGCCTGCCGGAAGACCTCTCGGCAGGTGAATCAGATTGAGGCCCTGCGTCACCGTTCGGCTGAGCGTGCCGGTGTCCCAGAGATCGCCGGCCAAGGTCACGGGCCGAGATGCCGGTCCAGCGCGAAGGACCAGGTAGCCCTCGTTGCCTCGAATCGAGACGTTCGCGGCCGCCGGATCGCCCGGCAAGTACGCCTTGAACTTGGCCGGGAGCCCCGGCACAGGCGTGGCCACGAACAGGGCCCCCATGTCGTTCATCAGGTCGCTCAGATTGTACGGCTTGTCGAGTGTCCGCGGGGCCACTCCCAGACCGAGAAGGTTGACCCCGGCCTTCGGGGTCAGCTCGACGCGTGGCAAGTCCTTGGGCACGACCAGCACTCGGACTGGAGAGGGCTCGCTCCGGGTGGACCCGTCGTCCACGTAGAGGTCGAAGCGCATCTCGTGCGATTCGGTGCCGGGCAACTGCGGCGTCACGAAGGTCGTCACGCGACTGTAGGGGTTTGACAGGGGAGTCTGCGGCCCCTCGACCTGCTGCCAGGTGTAGTGACGGGGCGCCTGACCACTGCCCTCGTCGTCCGAACCGCGGCCTTCCAGGGTGACGAGTGAACCCGCCGGGACCTGCACGGCCGACACCGGCGTGGAGGCAAGTCCACGGCCGTCCTTGGCGCGCGTGAAGGGCTCTTCCGATCTCGAGCTCGTAGACGCCGGCCAGCGAGGGCGAGAAGGCCGTACGCGACACGGTGCGAGAGCCCTCGTCGTACGCGGGGTTGAGCTGGACGCTCGGCCCCGAGAGCTGGCGGTACAGGTATCTGAGCGAGTGACGCCCCGCGGCGACCTCCGAGTCGGTGACCGAGGCCGTTACCCACACGGTGGTCGGAAGCGTGGCACGAAGCGAGGTGCGGCGAAGGCCTCCGGCCAGGCTGTCGACCAGGTCCTCGGCTTCGCCCGCCCCGGCGGTCGAGGATGCCTGGGCCGTGACGGAAACGAGCGGGATGATCTGGCCCGACGCCACCACCAGCACATCGATCCGGTCGCCCGGGCTGACCGAGCCCGCCGGGTCGATAGCGGTCAACTCGAAGCCGAAGAGTCCGGTGGTCGTGGGGG
The DNA here is from genome assembly GCA_016213865.1 of Candidatus Rifleibacteriota bacterium. Next base: position 5,457 of record JACQZL010000032.1, on the reverse strand, counting down.
CAAACCTGGGGCTGGCGCCGGTGTTGGACGGCACCAGGTCCACGGCCGGTCCCTCGACCTGTTTCCATCGGTAGGTGAGCTGCGAGGTCCGGCTCGAGATTCGGCTGAACGAGCGGGTCGCGTCGAGCTGTACCTGGGCCACCGACACGGGCAGGGTCACGAGGCTGGACGCCGGAGTCGCCGCCGTCAACTGGCCCGCGGCGGCGGCCCTGGGCACTGCCGTCGGCGTCTCGCCGACTCGGTTGACGAGCACGCGGGTTTCGGCCCTCAGACTGGCCAGGTCGGCATCGGAGACGACCAGGCTGAACACGTACTCGCCTGCCACCGGAGGTACGAAGGAAGGCGTGGCGGTCGACGGGTTCTCCAGCCTCACCTCACCCGGCGCCTTCACCACTTCCCAGGAATAGGTCAGCGTGTGCGGGAAGAAGTCGCGGTCGGCGCTGAGGCGTCCGTCGAGGCGAACGCGGGCCGCGCGCATGTCCTCCTGGGGGGGGAGCTCCTGGATGACCGGCAGCAGCCGCCCGGCAGCGTCGAAGGCCTCCACGACCCGCTCCAGGCCCGCATCGGCATCGGGAGAAAAGACCGCGAAGAGGTCGTTGCCGGCCTTGATGATCGTGAGGACCGCCGCAACCCTGCCTCGCTCGGAGACGCCCGCCGGCAGGCGGTGCGGCATCTGGAGCACGACGACCTCCGAGGCACCGACGCCGACTTGCGCCGCGGTCGTGGGCTCGGGGATGGCCGCCACGAGGACGGCCCCGGGGAACGGCGTGGCCGCGCCGTACTTTGCGGTTCCGTTGGACGACAGGAAATCCTGAGGGCCGGTCAGCAGCTCGGTGTCGTAGAGCAGCACGCCGAACAGTGCCGTCATGCGGCCGGGCAGCCCCTGGACCGTCAACGTACACGTCAAGTCGGTGGAACGTCTGACCGACGTGAACGTCACACGAGGTGCCGGCAAGACGAGCCGGACCCAGTAACGCCCGGGCAGACTGCCCGGTGCCACCGATACCCGCAAGTAGTGCGTCCCGGAGGTCGAGGGCTGGATCCCCTGCAACCCGGCGGCAGCGCCGTCCGTGGGTGAGACCGCACTTCCGAGCGAGGTGGTCCCGTCCCGCCGGAACAACTCGCAGCGGACCCTGCGGCCGGTCTCGGGCATCACCTCGATCCGGTAGCTCCGGCCCGTCGAGAGCTCCAGGCCGAAGAGGTCGCCGTCGGTCGGGCTCTCGAGCGTACCCGGCGCGGGCAAGCCAATGATGGGAACCAGGTCCGAATCCGAGACGTCGGCCGCCGTGTCTGCGTGGTCGTCCGTTCGCAGCAGGGAGACCGAGTACCGGCCGCTCGGCCGCCCGCTGGCAGGGGCCCGCACCAGCAACCCGGCCACGCGACCGTCCGGCGCCACGAAGGGGACCTGCAGCCCGCTCGCGCCGTCAGGCAACGTGACCACCGAGGAGGACGCCGTGAGAGTCGTCTCTCCCTCACCAAGGATGGTCACCTCCGCTGCAGCCAGGGTATCGAGCCGGACTGTTGCGAGGTACCGGCGGCCGGAGACGAGGGCCAGCCGGAAACAGTCGAGGTCCAGCCAGCTCTCGAGGGTGCCGCTGTTGGCGGGTTGGCTGTCCGAGAGGAGATCCTCGGGCTCCCTCGTCGCGGCGAGCGTGGCCGGGTGATCGTCCGCGACCCCGGCCAATGAAACCAGCCGGACTCGGTAGTTTCCGATGGAGGTGTCGGGAAGCGCCGTCACGCGGAAGTGGACGGTTGTCTGACCGAACGAGCCGGGGACGGTGAAGTCCACCGCGGGGTCCTGGAAGGAGGCGTTGTCCAGGCTGGCGGCAAGCAGGCTCCCGCTGGCCGACTGGACGCGCACGGCCGCGCCGACGACCCGATCCAGGGAGAGGGCGACCCGGTACCTGGCGCCGGCCTGCAGGACAGCCTGGAAGAAATCGACGTCCCCTGCGCGATCGAACTTGCCTGGGACTCCCAGGAGGGACTCGTCGGCGGTATCGCGGACCGCCAGAAGGTCCTGGGCCCGGTCGGGGTGGTCGTCCAGGGTGGCCCGTTCCAGCGTGACGGAGTAGGTGCCGGTCTGGGTCGAGCTGTACGCTCGGACGCGAGCGTAGAGGGTGACGGCGCCGGTCCCTGACGGCGTGAACGCAACCCTCGAGGCCCTCGTGCTGTCGTCCACGTCGTCGTTGTCGCCCAGCGGCGTCGTGCCGTCCGGGCCGTAGACTGTCAACACGGAATCGGCCAGAGTGCCCAGGGCCGTGCCGAGCACGTACGGCACGCCCGCCGTGACCTGCAACTGCAGGTAGTCCTCGTCCGCGGTGGCCTCGATGGAGCCCTGGAGGGTCGAGAGGGACTCGGTGAGCCGGTCTGCGGCGCCGGTGCCGCGGGCCGAGTTGGGGTGGTCGTCGGCCTCGCTCAAGCGCAAGCCGTAGCCTCCGGTCAGCAGCGAGCTGTACCCGCGGACGCGCGCGAGGTAGGTCGACGACGTGGCAACGAAGTCGATGTGGGAGGCCCTGTTGTTCGACGAGATGTCGTCGTTCTCGCCCGCAGGAGTGGTCCCGTTCGACTCGAAGAGGGTCAGCACGCTATCGCTGAGGCCGTCCAGCTCGACCTCCAGCGCGTAGGCGCGGCCGGCGGTCACGGACACGCGAAAGTAGTCCTCGTCGCCCCCCACCTCGAGCTGGCCGGCCCGCCAGGGCACGGTCATCGAGACGGTGTCCGTGTACTGCACCTGGCCGGGGGCGTTCGGGTGATCGTCGGCCGGTGGAGTCAACCGCAACGTATACGTGCCGAGCTGGCCCACCCGGTAAGCGCTCACCCGGGCGTAGAGCACGCTGTCCGGAGCCGTGAACGACACTCTGGAGGAACGGTCGGTCGACGAGGCATCGTCGTTCGAAGCCAGGACGGTCACCCCGTCCGAGGAGACGACGGTCAGCACGGTGTCGGCCAGGGTCGAGAGCTGCGTGGCCAGGGTGTAGGTCGTCCCTGGGCTCAACTCCAGGCGGAAGTAGTCGTCGTCGCCGTCGTAGTCGATCTGCCCCGAGAGCGCAAGAACGCTGACCGAGAGAGTGTCCTGCGGGTTGCGGGTCTCCAGTGGGGACCCGGGATGGTCGTCGGACGCGACCCGGGCCAAACGCAGAGTGTAGGTGCCCTTCCCGTAGGAGTAGTAGTGCCGGATCGCGGCGAAGAGCGGCGTCGAGGACGGACGCAGGGTGACGCGCGAGCCGCTGGTGCCCCCGGCCGGATCGTCGTCGTTTTGGGCCAGGAGCACCGAGCCGTCGCTGGAGTAGACCTCCAGGACGGTGTCGCTGCCCGTGCCGAGCCCGTTCGTGTAGAGGTCGTACGCGACCCCCGGAGTGACGTCCAGGCGGAAGCAGTCCACGTCTCCGCTGGTCTCGATCGAGCCGGCGAGGCTCGTCACCGAATCGCTCAGCCTGTCTTGTGGAATCCGAACGGAGGCGAACAACCCCGGGTGATCATCGGACGAGACAGGCCAGACCTTGAAGCTCGCGGCCGCCGTTGCCAGGACGTTGTTCGTCTCGTTGCACTCGGCCACGAGGTTCGTCGGGTCGACCCGCGCTCCGACAAAGTAGTTGCCCGGGGAGACCGCGCCCGGCAGCAAGAATTCACCGGTCCAGCTCGTGATGGTGCTGGCCGAGAGGCCGTTCACATAGAGGCTCAGGATCTGAGTGTCGAAGGCGTCTATCGTCTGGTTGGTGCTCAGATAGACCTTCGCGTCGAACGTGTCGTACGTCCCGGTGCCCGCGTTCCCGACGAACACGCTCATTCGCGTCCACCCCCCCGGGGACGAGTTGACGAGGTACGTGAAGTCCTGCACGTACAGGTCGGGCAGTGTGCACGGAAGTGTCTGCGAAAGAACGGCCGGCGACAAGCTCGCGAAGAGCATCGTCACCAGCACCATACGACGGGCCATCAGGCTCTCCTTTCCCCGCCATGATAGCCCACGCCCGGAGGCTGATGGCCCATCACTTCTTGGCGCCGGGGAAGATGAACGAAAGCAAGACCAGCACGACCAGCAAGGACACGGCCAGAGCGACCAACTTCTTCACCAGCGACAGGACGACCAGGATGAGCAGCACCGCACCCAGGATCTTGAACGTCGTCGACATCGGGGACCTCCTGAGGATTGTGGATACCTCGAATCGGGTGGAATCGCCATACAAGGCTGCTGCCGGTTGGCGCCAACGGCTGACCGGCGCGGAGGCCGGTCCCACCGGTTCATGATCCGGAGTGGCACCAGTGGTTTCGTCACGGGCACGAGCGGCCCTGGCGGACCGGCGCTACAGCATCTTGAAGAAGTCGTTGCCCTTGTCGTCAACCAGAATGAAGGCGGGGAAGTCCACGACCTCGATCTCCCAGATGGCCTCCATGCCAAGCTCGGGGTAGTCGAGCACCTTCACGCTCTTGATGTTCTCCTTCGCCAGGAGCGCGGCCGGCCCGCCGATGCTGCCCAGGTAGAAGCCGCCGTGCCTCTTGCACGCGTCCGTCACCTGCTGGGACCGGTTGCCCTTGGCGAGCATCACCATGGAGCCGCCCGCGGCCTGGAAGAGATCCACGTACGAGTCCATCCGGCCGGCCGTGGTCGGACCGAAGGAGCCTGAGGGCAGTCCCGCGGGCGTCTTGGCGGGTCCGGCGTAGTAGACCGGGTGGTTCTTGAAGTACTCCGGCAGGCCCTCGCCCCGGTCCAGGCGCTCCTTGAGCTTCGCGTGGGCGATGTCGCGGGCCACCACCATCTTGCCCTTGAGGGACAGTCGGGTCTTGACCGGGTGCCGGGTCAACTGCTGGAGGATCTCCGGCATCGGCATGTCCAGGTCGATCGGGACCGGCGGCGCCACCTGATCTTCGAGCGTGCCCGCCAGCCACCGGACAGGGTCCTCGTCGAGCTGTTCCACCCAGAGCCCCTTGGCGTCGATCCTGGCCTTGATGTTCCGATCGGCCGAACAGGAGACGCCCAGGCCCACCGGGCAGGAGGCCCCGTGACGCGGCAGCCGGACGATCCGCACGTCGTGGGCGAAGTACTTCCCCCCGAACTGAGCGCCGAGGCCGCACCGCTGGGCCGCTACCAGGACCTTCTGCTACAGCTCCCGGTCCCGGAAGGCGCGCCCCGCTGCGTTTCCCGTGGACGGCAGCTCGTCGAGGTAGCCGGCCGAGGCGAGCTTGACCGTCTTGAGACAGAGCTCGGCGCTGGTCCCTCCCACGACGATCGCCAGGTGGTATGGAGGACAGGCCGCCGTGCCGAGATCCTTGAGCTTTTCGGCGAGGAACTTCTCCAGACTCTCGGGATTGAGCAGCGCCTTGGTCTGCTGGAACAGAAACGTCTTGTTGGCCGAGCCGCCGCCCTTGGCGATGAACAGGAACTTGTACTCGTCGCCGTCGGTGGCGTAGATGTCGATCTGCGGCGGCAGGTTGGTGCCGGTGTTCTTCTCCTCGTACACC
>JACQZL010000002.1 GCA_016213865.1 Candidatus Rifleibacteriota bacterium | reverse complement strand
AAAAAGACGGTCTTGCCCTGCCGCTTGAGCTCGAGCATCAGGTCCTTGATGAACTTGCGACCGAAGGGATCGAGCCCCGTGGCCGGCTCGTCGAAGATGAGCAGCTTCGGGTCGGCCACCAGCGCTTGGGCCACGCCCAGCCGCTGCTGCATACCCTTGGAGAAGTTCATGACCAGGGTGTTGCCCTCGCCGGCAAGCCCGACCAGCTCGAGCAGCTCGGCGGCGCGCTTGGGAAGCTCCTTGCGCCGCAGGCCCATGAGTTCGCCCGCGTAGATGAGAAGCTCGGTGGCGCGCAGGTGGTTGTAAAAGGCCGGTTTCTCGGGAGCGAACCCGATCAGGGCCTTCGCCTCCGGGGTGATGCCCTCGTGGCCGAAGATACGGATGGAACCCGAGGTGGGAAAGGTCAGGCCCAGCACCATCTTGATCGTCGTGGTCTTGCCGGCGCCGTTCTTGCCGAGAAAGCCGTAGATCTCACCGGGGCGGATCTGCAGGTTGACGCCGTTGACCACGCGCTTCTTTTTCTTGGTGAAGAACGAGGCCTCACGGTCCCAATACTCCTTGACCAGGTCGACGGTCTCGATCGCGAACTCGCGAGGGCCGGCAGTTTCGGAACACGAGGGCTCCGGGCAGCCGCAAGAAGGCGGCGCACCGGTCACCTGCGCGGCGGCATCCTCAGGTCTGTTGGTATCACGCGATTTCTTGCCCACAGTCGATTCCCGTTCGGTCCTCCAGTAGCGCCGACCCGACCCGGCTCACGCACTCAGCATGACCAGGATGTCTTGTATCGAGAGGGTCTTGTCGACAACGCCCGCCTTCAGAGCAGCGAAGGGGAGCTGATTGGCGATGGCGGTCGCCTTGTCCTGAACGAAAGTACCCCCGCCGCCGTTACGGATGCTGCGGAGCCCCTCGACCCCGTCGTTACCCGTCCCGCTGATCAGGATGCCGCGGCACTTGCCCTTGTAGATCTCGGCGACGCTCGACATCAGGATGTCGATCGACGGCGTGTACATCGAGTTGGCGTCGTTCTCGATCAGCTTGAAGGCCACGGTCCCGTCGTCCTGGCGCCGCATGATGACGTTCTTGTCGCCACCCGGCGCGAGATAGACCTTACGCGGCTCGAACGTCATGCCGTCGGCGGCCTCCTGGACCGGGATGGGGCACTTGTGACTCAGTTGGAGCGTGAACTGCGTCGTGAAGAAGGGCGGCAGGTGCAGGACGATGACCACTGCCGAGCCGAACGCGGCCGGCAGGAAGGGGACGATCTTGACCAAGGTCTGGATCGAGCCCGAGGAGCCGCCGATGACGGTCAGATCGGCCTTTGGAAAGGCCGGTTTCTCGGGGGTGGCGCCGGCGGCCGCTGCCGCGGCTGTCTGCTGCCGCTGCTGCATCATGCGAGCAGCGGCTTCGGCCAATTGCGTGCTGGACAGGCTGGCCAGACGGCTCGTTGCAGAGGGTGCGGTGCCTGTCCCCGCCGGTGCGACCGGAGTACCGGCAGCGGGGGTCTCGGCGACCGGGGCGGGGGAGGCGTCCGGCGCCCCGGAGGTCTCCGCGGGCTGGGCAGCCATCTTCTTCGCGTTGACCGACGCGATGAGGATCTTCTCGATGATCTCCCGGCCCATCTGGCCGATGTTGAAGGCCTGGCTCGGCTTCAAGATGAAGTCGATGGCGCCCTCCGTGATGGCGTCGAGAGTGATTTGCGCATCTCGCTTGGCCAACGAGGAGACCACCAGATACGTCGTCGCCAGGTTGCGGGCTTTCGATTCCCGCAGGACGGTCAGCCCGTCCATCACCGGCATGTTCAGGTCCAGCGTCACGACGTCGGGTTGAAGCTGGACGACCTTCTCGAGACACTCCACCCCGTGCTCTGCCTGGCCCACCACCTCGACGCGCTCGTCGGCCTCGAGCACACCAGAGATGAGCTTACGCATGATGCGCGAGTCATCGACGATCAGGACTTTGATCTTCTTCAAACAGGCTCCTCCTGGCCGACCATCCCTGCGAACCCGACGGGGCCGCTCCCCCCCTGCGGCGGCCCCGATCATACAATCGGCAGACGGCAAAAGCAAGCCGCAGCCTTCGGCCCTGCCCGGGACGCTCCGTCATCGACCCTCCCGGCGGCCGGCGAACTCTCCAGCCGGGCCGGATGTGCTGGGCAAAACCCTCTCCCAGAGCCAAGGACACTCCACTCGGGGTGGGGCCTCGCTCCCTTCGCGGCAGCGCACGAAGAACTCGCGCCAGCCATCCATCGGCACGACGCTACCGACTCCGGCATCCCGGACGGCCCGGGCTGCTTCGCTCACCTCGGTCGTGACCACAGGCAGACCGCACGAAGTGTAGAACGAGAGCTTGGCAGGGAAGACCTCGTGAAAGTAACCCCGCTCCGGGTACGGCACCAGGCCCCAGTGGCACTCCCGGGCCCTGGCTCTGCAGCTCTCCTCCTCGAGCGCCCCCAAGACTTCGACTGACGGATGCCCGAGTTCCCGGACCCAGCCGCCGCCCGGCCCGGCCAGAACCAGCCGCATCTGCCCGGGGACCGACTTCCGAAAGGCGCGGATCATCTCGGAGACCCCCCGGTCGGCGAGCGGGTCGAGCTCACCGGCATAAAAGAACCGGGGGGCGCCGTCGCAGCGATCGGGGACTGCTGGAGCGTGTTGCAGAGAGCAGGTCGGAACGAGTCGCACTCTCGGGTGCGCCCGGCCAGTTCGCCTTGCCCAGTGACCGGCCATCGAGGCTGTGGGCACCCACAGTTCGTTCGCAAACCGGTCCAGCCAGCGTTCGAAGGTCGCGAGGGCCAGGTCGCTCCCGGGGTGGCGCTGGCCGGTGAACTCCCGGAGTTGGGGGCCGGGCAGGTCCTCGACGTCGACCACGGCCTCGAGGCCGCGGGTCTCGAGGAGGCGGCGGACTCGCCACACTAGCCAGCCGAGCGCCGGCAGCTTGCCCAAGCTGGCGGGAAGGAGAAAGGGGAAGTCCGGGTAGAAGAACAGGACCTTCCTGGCCCTCACGGTCGCGAGGAAGTCGAGCAGCGACGCGACCCCGGCGCGGAAACGTGCTGGAGAGCTCAGCGACGCCCCGTCAGGCCCGGACCAGACCGAGAGCTCGCCCCTGCCGGCGCGGCGAAGGTGGGCCAGCAGCCCGTTCTTGCGGTAGGCGCCGCCGTCCGGGGCGTGCTTTCCGCGGCTCCGCCAGACAGCGGCCTCGGGCAAGGAGGCCGACCCCGTCACCCCGCCGATTGCTTCCGGACGTGAGGTCATCAGTAAGTCACGAGGTGGACCTGATCGATGGTGGCCCCGAGAAAACGCTCGCCCAGTCGCTTGAAGTGCGGGTGGCGGTCCGAGAGATGGAACTCGACCTGACCGCCGCCGGGTCCGCTGCGTGCCAGACGGCACCGCTCCAGCTCCTCGTGGACAGCGGCGGCCGTGGCCCCCGCCGAATCGAGGACCTGTACACCGGACCCGACGTGAGTCTGGATCAGCCCCCGCAAGAGGGGGTAGTGCGTGCATCCGAGCAACAAGACGTCGATGTTCTCGGCGACCAGCGGGTCGAGGTACTCGGCCACGATGAGGCGGCTGGCTGCATGGTCCAGCCAACCCTCCTCGGCCAGCGGGACCAGCAGAGGACAGGCGACGGAGTGCACCCGGGCCCCGGGCCTGCGGCGGTGAATCGCGGCCTCATAGGCGCCGCTGGCGACGGTGCCGACCGTACCGATGACGCCAATCCTGCCGGAGACGCTACGCTGCGCGGCCAGGCCGGCACCCGGCTCGATGACGCCGATGATGGGCCGGCGGAAGTGCCGCTGCAGCCGATCGAGACTCCCGGCGGTCGCCGTGTTGCAGGCGATCACGACCATCTTCACGTTGCGATCGAGCAGGAATAGCGTGTTCTCGAAAGCGTACCGCGTCACGACCTCCGGGCTCTTGTTGCCGTAAGGCACGCGGGCCGTGTCGCCGAGGTAGACGAAGTTCTCGGCCGGCAGGCGCTCGCGAAGGGCGGCGAGCACCGTGAGGCCTCCGACACCGGAGTCGAAGATGCCGATGGGGTAGCTTGTCTCGGGATTGAGGCTCATCGCGGGACAAGAAAGGATATCACGGATTCTCGGCCTCGACCAGGCCGTGGTAGATTGGGGGTGCATGTCTCGTAGAAGGCCCCCCCCCTTGCAGGAGAATCACAGAGACGCAGAGCCACAGAGGCACAGAGGGATCTATCTCTGCCTCGCTCGCAGGCGCCGCGACTCCTCGAGTCTCCCTCATCTTGTCATCCGATGGACATCGCCACTCACGGTCTCTCTTTCTCTGTGTCTCCGTGTCTCCGTGTCTCCGTGTCTCTGTGTCGAAGAGTCAAGCCAGGGCAGTCCCAACAGGCGTCGGACCACCTGCTAGACACGCACCGGTAGATTGGGGTCCCGGAGATGTGGTCTCGCGTCGCGAAGTACGCTCGGATGGTCCAGCTCGAACACACGCTGTTCGCGCTACCCTTCAGCATGGGCTCGATGCTCCTGGCGGCGGGGGGCTTGCCGCCCGGCCGGACGTTTGCCTGGATCTTGCTCGCACTGATCAGCGGGCGGTGCTTCGCGATGGGGATGAACCGCTACGCCGACCGTCATCTGGACCAGCGGAACCCCCGGACCGCCGAAAGGGTCCTTCCGGGACGCGACCTCGGCCTCTGGGAGGTTCGCCTCTTCCTGGCGGGTGCCGCGACGCTGCTGGCGCTTGCGGCCTCCAGGCTCCCTCCTCTCTGCCTGCAACTGCTGCCCGTGGCGCTGGCGGTGCTGACGCTCTACTCGTACACGAAGCGCTTCACCTGGGCGTCTCACTTCGTGCTGGGCTTGTGCCTGTCGATGGCGGTGGCCGGGAGCTGGATCGCAGTGCGCGGCACGCTCGACGCGCCGGCGTGCATCCTGGCGGGGGCCATCGTGCTCTGGGTGGCCGGCTTCGACGTCCTGTACGCCGGACAGGACATCGACTTCGATCGGGCCACGGGTCTTCACTCGGTCCCGGCCAGGCTGGGGCTGGAGGCCAGTCAGCGGGTGGCCCGATGGCTCCACGCCGGCAGTTGTGTCCTGCTCTGGGCCGCCGGGGCCGCACTGGGCGTGAGCTGGGTTTACCTGGCCGGGATCGCCGTCATCTCGTGGCTCGTCTTCTATGAGCATCGGATTGTCGCGGGCGGCGATCTCACCCGCATCCAGCGGGCCTTCTTCCTGGTCAACGTCTGGGTCAGCTTCACGTTTGGGCCAGCGGGGCTCCGTATGCCCTTCGCCTCCTCCAGTGCCTCCATGGCCTGGAGTTGGAGGTGCACGTCGCCGTCTCGGCGGCGGCCCGGGTCACCTGGGAGTGGGAGCTGCAAGAGAGCTTCGAGACCTCAGTGGCCCGGCTCCCGGGGCTACGCGTCCACGCCGAACACGACTGGATGAGTCCGATTGCCAGCGGGTCCTTCCGGCACGACGGGATGGCCGTCGTCCCGTGCTCGATGCGCACGCTCGGCGCGATCGCCGCGGGCGTCTCGGACAACCTCGTTCAGCGCGCGGCCGAGGTCTGCCTCAAGGAGAGGCGCAAACTGGTTGCCGTGGTCCGCGAGGCGCCGTACAGTCTGGGCCACCTGGAGAACATGCTCCGTGCGACCCGGGCGGGGGCGATTGTGCTCCCCGCCAGTCCCGGGTTCTACCACCGGCCGCGAACCGTGAGCGACCTGGTGGACTTCGTGGTCTCGCGGGTGTTGGATCACTTGGGGGTTCCGAACGACCTCATCCGGAGGTGGGGTCCGAACGCCGTGGAGGCTCAGTCCGATGCTGGAAGCACAGCCCGAGGCCAAGACCGGGAGCTGGGATGAAGAGGTCCATCTTCGTCTTCTGAAGGCCAGAAAGGTGTTCCTGACCGGCGAGGTCGACATGGCCCTCGCTCACCGAGTGATGGCCGAGTTGATGTTCCTCGAGGAGCTCGGCAAGGACCCCATCCGGCTCTACATCAACTCGCCGGGGGGAGAGCTGCCCTCGGGGCTTGCCATCTACGACACGCTCAAGTCCCTGCAGTGCGAGGTCCACACGATCTGTGCGGGCCTCGCGGCCAGCATCGCGACGGTCGTGCTGGCCGGAGGGGCCAAGGGTAACCGGGCCAGCTATCGCAACGCGCGGATACTCATTCACCAGCCCATTGGCGGCGTGCGAGGGCAAGCGACGGACATCGAGATCCACGCCCGCGAGATCCTGCG
>JACQZL010000001.1 GCA_016213865.1 Candidatus Rifleibacteriota bacterium | reverse complement strand
TGCCCCGATGCCGGCCACCTTGGAATCACTGGACTACGACGTGCCGACGTGATCTGCTCTACTCATGAGCGGAAGTAAGGTTCCGGACGAGCAACCCCCCGCGGCCCTTCCCGAGCCTGAGACGGACCAGGCTCGCGGCCTGCAGAGCGCGGTCACGGCCGAGCGCTGGGAGCGAATCGTCCGCGACGCCCAGGGCCGGGCCGAGGTTCTGGAGCTGGTCGAGGACGAGCGCCACACGACCCAGCGGTCATGGCGGATTTGCCTGACGCAGGCAGCCCCTGAGGTGGGATGGTCAGCCTATTTACATTGGAAGCGGAAGTACGAGGCCCGGTCTGGTCCTGGGTGGGAGCGATTGCTCGACGAGCGTCTTCCGCCGCCGCCTGTGGCGCTGGCCGAGGACCTGAAAGTGGCGGCGTGTCTGTTGAGGCGAGTGGACCGGAGCCTTGGTACGGAAGGGGCACGAGCCCACTTGGTGGCGCAGTTTGGCGAGCGGGGTCGGATAAGCGACGCGAGCCTGCGCCGGATCTGGGCGAAGGCGGGGTTGAGCTGGGAGCCGGGGCGGGTTTCGGGGGCGGTTCCTGGGGAGAAGGTGATGCACTACGGAGGAGGCGGAGGGCTGGCGCTGCTCGGGGCGGCGGAGGCGGAGCTGCAGACGGGCCCGGAGCTGGCGAAGGCGGTACAGGCCGCGGGTCGAAGTCGGGCCGAGGAACCAGGAAGGAAGGAGGAACTGAGCGAGCCCGAAGGCAGCCGGGACGCGCGCGGGCGATGGACGAGCGTGTACAACAGGTGGCAGCGGGAGGGGTTGGAGACTGGGGAGCGGGACGGCCGGTGGAGCAGTGACGAGACGAAGCGTCGGCATCGGGACTTGACGAAGGTATCGACGCTGAAAGCGCGGCTGGGGCTATTGGCCTCGAAGCTGGTGTGCATGGGGGTGATGCCGCTGCTGACGGAACGGCGAGGATTCGTGGGGCTGGAGGGGCCAGCCGGGCGGTGGCTGGAGGTATTGGGGGTTCACGCCTATATGCCGGGGACGCTGGAGAAGGAACTGACGGAGTTGGGGCTGTTGGGGGTGGACGAGGCGGCGTGGCGGGCGCATGGGCACCAGTGGCAGAAACACGCCCGGCGGTGGGCCGAGGGGGGTCCGGCGTGGCTGCGCTGGGCGGTGTACGTGGATGCGTCGCTCGACCCCTACTGGACCCGCCACTTTGCCTTGGCGGGCAAGGTGAGCCGGGTGGGACGGGTGATGCCTTGCCTGGACCGGGTGGCGGTGACCAGCGGTCCAGGGGTGCCGTTGGTGATGGAGACGCACGCGGGGACGATGTCGCTCAAGAAGCGATTGGTGCCGTTGCTGCGCCAGCTCGAGAGCTGGGTGGGAGAGGGGGAGTTGGGGCGGTTGACGATCATCGATGCGGAGATGGCCCAAGTGGGCTTGCTGTGGGAGCTGGCGCAAGAACTGGACCGCGGTTTCATCACGGTGCTCAAGGGCGCGGCCCTGGACTCGGCCGAGCGACGCGATTTCGGCCCGTGGCGGCCCTTTCGTCAACGAGACGAGGTCCGCGAGTTGGTAGTGGTGCTCCAGGGAGCGGGAGCGCCGGAGGGGGGATTCGAGCTGCGTGGGGTGGAGATGCGGCGTCCCGACAGCCGCCGAGAACATCCGACGCTGTTCCTTTGCAACTGGGACCAGGGGCAGCTTCCCCCGACTGAGGTGGCGAGCGCCTACCTGAGCCGTTGGCCCAACCAGGAGCAGCGGTTGCGCAACGGTCGCCATGGTGGTGGGCTCGAGCGGTCCCACGGCTACGGGGGCGAGTTGGTCACGCACGTCGCTTTCGAGACCAAGCTGGAGAAGGCGAGCCGCAAGCTGGAGCGCGCCAAGGACCACCTCGTCGACGCCAAGAGAATCCGTAACCTCGTGGCCAAAACCTCCGCGCGACAAGCCACGCCGTCCGACCTGCTGAAGACTGCCGAAGTGGAGGTTCAACGGGCCGAGCAGGCCGTGGTGAAGGCCAACAATAAGCTG